>NZ_JAAFZA010000200.1 GCF_015356865.1 Catenulispora pinisilvae | reverse complement strand
CGTGGTCTCGGAGATGTTTATAAGAGACAGGCCCCCGAGCCTCCATCCCCGCCTGAAACCGCGTCGTCGCGTCCAGGCTCCGCATCAGCGCCTGAACCCGCCGCTGCGTCGTGCGGAAACTCCACCCCAGAGCCCGGGCGATCGCCTCGTCCGTCTGCCCCGAGGCCAGCAGCAGGAGCAACGCGCGCGTCTCCTCATCGGGCCCCGCCTCCGACGTCCCGGGTATCGGCAGCGCCAGCCGCCACTCGGCCTCGAACAACGCGATCAGCGCGTCCAGCAGCGACGAGGGGTGGATCACGTAGGCGGTGGTCAGCGCCTCCTCGGGGTCGCGGATCGGGATGAGGGCCTGCCGGTCGTCGCCGATCACCATCTTGATCGGCAGCGTGGGGCGGGTCCGGGCGTGCTCGCCGAAGGCCTGGGAGCCCCGGATGTCCTCGATGAGGCGGCCGGGCCAGGTCAGGGCGGCCCGGGTGTAGATGACGCGGTAGCTCAGGCCGGAGCGGGCCCGGCTGGCCGCGTGCTCGTGGTTGGTGCCGGGGGCGTCCAGGTAGGGCGGGCGGTCGAAGCCGCGGATCTGCTGCCGGGCCTCGGTCTGCAGATGGCCGAAGCGGCGGCTGATCTCCTCGTGGCCGCGCACCACCTCCACCGACAGCGAGGGGTCCGTATATCGCGCGGCCGAGCGGTAGCTGTCCATCAACTCGTTCATCAAGGACCTGACCCGCAGCAGCTCCTGTTCGGTGCGGCCGACCAGGGAGCCGATCGCGACGTCCGGGGCCGAGGCGAACCACAGCGCCGCCCGGCCCGGGGCCCGGCTGGCCATGCCCTCGGCGGTCAGGCGGTCCAGCGCGGCGCGGACCTTACCGAGCGGTAGACCGGTCACCTCCGCCAGCCGGGACGCCCCGGACTCCGGATGCTCAACGAGCGCCGAGTACACCGTTCCGCACGGTTCCGGCAGGCCCACCGATTCCAGCACGTCAGCCCCCTTATTCGCGCGCGGTGGCGTAAAGACGCCGGGTGGCGAGAATACGCCCCGTTGGCCTTCTTGTGCCATCGACTCGGACGCTGCCAGGTTGTTCCCCACAGTTCATTCGCTGAAGCGTGTGAGGAACCGAATGCACAGTGTAAGAAGTCGAATACGCCTGATCACGACCCTGGTCGCCGGCTCCACGCTGGCGGCCGGGTCGCTCGGCGTGGCCAGCGCCGCCACCGCCTCGAACGCACCGACCGTTCCGAGCCGGCCCACCTATACGTTCGACTCGGCCGGCACCACGCCGTTCGGCGAGAGCTGGAAGGCCTCCGACCACCCGGTGCCCGGCGGGAACGCCGCGGCCGCCGCCTCCGGCCACGAGGCCACCAGCATGATCAGCGGCAGCACACCGATCCCGGGCTCCCTGGTGGCCGCCGCGAAGAACGACGCCACGGCCACCGTGAACAAGCGCCTGGCGGTGGCGAACACCTCGGGCCTGCCGGACAACTACGGCATCTCCACCTCGCTGGAGAGCTGGATGAACTCCGGCGGTGTGGACGCCCTGGGCGCCTACAGCGACCTGGCCTCCCGCTACGGCAAGCTGCCCGGACAGGGTGAGATCATCACCAACGTCTGCGTCGGGGACCTCACCGACGCCTCGATGGCCGCCGCCGGCGACGGCTACGTCAAGACCTACGGCCCGACCACGATCGTCCAGAACGGCCAGCGCTACCTGGACCTGCCGTCCATGCCGCTGATCCCGACCTACGTCTCCGACCCGGCCGGGCATCTCAATCCCCTGGGATCCACGGAGAACGAGGACCAGGCGGACGGCGAGATCATGCTGGACTTCAGCGTGATGGCCCCGCTGCCGCACCAGGACCAGCGGCCCGCCAACACCGGCAGCGGCTTCACCGACCTGCTCGGCATCGCCCCGGGCGCGCAGTACCGGCTGGTGGTGCCGGCCACCCCGTCGGTCGACCAGATCCGGGTCGCGCTGCTGGCCGCCGCGCGCCAGAGCCCGCGGCCCAACGTGATCAACGCCAGCCTCGGCTTCGGTACCGACAGCCAGGGCTTCCCGGGCCGCTACCTCGAGGACGACCCGGCGATCCAGGCCACGATCGCGCAGATCGTGCACCAGTACGGCATCACGGTCTCCATCGCCGCCAACGACGGCACCCGGCTGTACACGCCGACCGCGGTCGGCCCGGACGGCGGCAGCACGCCGACCGACGTGGCGCACTCGGCGCACCAGGCGAGCACGATCGACGACGACTCGAACTCCACCACCCCGAGCCTGGTCCAGGACAGCGGCGCCATCGCGGCCGGCGGCAGCACCACCGACGACACGCTCTCGGCCGGCACCGCGGGCCCGGCGACCGTCGCCGAGACCCGGATCTCCGGCGGCGGCGACTTCTCCTCCGGCTTCGGCTCGCGGATCGACGTCTCGGCGCCCAGCGACAACATCCCGGCGTTCTCGCACACCATCGGCAAGTCGGCGCAGAGCGTCGACGTCAGCCTGACCGGCGGCACCTCGGCCTCGGCCCCGGAGGTCGCGGCCGCCGCGGCCGTGGTCGACGGCGCGGCCAAGCTGACCGGCCGGACCCTGAACCCGCAGCAGATCAGGGACCTGCTGGAGCACACCGCCCGCAAGGTGGCGACCCCGGCGCAGATCGACCGGACGCTGAACGTCGGCCCGCAGGTGGACCTCACCGCGGCCGTCGAGCGGCTGCTGTCGGCCCGGCACGGGGACGACGACAACGCCGTGGTCGAGGGCACCGACGCCGACAGCACCACCGCCGGCGGCACCAACCCCGTCGGCACCAACACGGACAGCACCGGCAGCACCGACGCCCGCAGCGGCCCGACGAAGATCGTCCGCCTCGGCGTCCAGCACCATGAGCTGCTGGGCCAGGAGGGCGGTGAGTTCCTGGAGAGCACCGACCCGACCTCGATCGACCTGGCCGGGCCGGCCGACGTGCGCGGTGCCAACACCGGCGAGGGCCTGGTCGGCCCGCTCACCTTCGCCGCGGACGTGGTGAACGCCGGGCACGGCAGCAGCTACCGGCTGACCGTCGGATCGCAGCACTTCGATTCCGCCACCCCGGCGATCCGGCTCACGCCCACCCAGCTGCTGACCGCGGCCGGGCTGCCCGTGGTGTCGACGACACCGCGCACCGTCTCGGTCCGCTTCGACGTGCTCTCCCACGGCCGCTCGACGGCGTCGGTCACGCAGTCGATCACGCTGAGCGCCACCGACGGCACGTACCTGGAGGCCCAGGCACCGACCGCCCCGGCGACCGTCAACGCGGGCCAGAGTGTGACCGTGCACTACGACCTGACCGGCGTGCGGAACCTCAAGTCGCCGACGATCGCGGTGTCCACCGTCGGCCACTGGAGCCCGGTCCTGGCCCCGCTCTACGCCAACGTCTGGACCGCGCCGCTCACCGGCGCCTCCGGTGACATCACGATCCCGGCCTCGGCGTTCACCTCCGGCGGCGGCATCTACGGCATCTCGATCATCCAGAACTACTCCGAGCCGCAGTACCCGACCTACGGCGAGTCCACGCCGATCCGGGTCGCGGGCTTCACCGCCGACCGGCGCCCGGACGCCCCGACGCTGGCCGCCGGCGGCCACCGCGACGACGCCTCGGCCGCGTTCGGCCACCAGGTGGAGGTCAAGCGCAGCACGCCGACGTTCAGCGTGCACTACTCGGTGGACCAGGTGCCCGGCGCCGCCGGCGCCATGCTGGAGATCTCCTCCGGCGCGCCGACCCTGTGGAACTCGCTCAACACCTTCACCGCGCAGAACGGCACGGCCCGGGACGGCGACGGCTACGACGCCGGATCGCTGGTCTACCAGAAGCTCCCGGCCCGGTCCGGGACCGTGACGCTGGACGCGATCAAGCTCGGCCTGGGCTCGTCCTCGTCCTACAACGTCCGGATCCTGCCGGTCGGGCGGGACGGCAAGGCCGCCGGACAGGCCTCCCCCTCCTCGGCCCTGGTCGTGGACGACGGGCTGCCGCCGAACGGCTCGCAGGCCGTGGACTTCGCGGCCAAGGGCGCCGACTCGGTCGCCGTGCTGACCGACGCCTCCGACCCCGGAGAGTCGGTCGTGCACTACAACCCGGCCAACGGGACCTACGGCTCGGTCATCACCGCCGACGCCACGCAGTCCGGGCCCTACGCCATCATCGGCGTGGACGACTCGGCGCACCGCGTGGTCCTGATGCACACCCTGAACCAGGACTCCTACCAGCTCGAAGTGCGGAGCCTGGCCGACGGCGGCCTGGTCGGCACGCCGCAGGTGGTGCAGAACCCGCCCGGCGACGTCATCGGCGGCCGGGTGGACGCCACCTCGCACCAGGCCTGGGTGCTCCAGTGGGCCAAGCCCGATTACCACGACGAGCTGCTGAACGTCGATGTCAGCACCGGTAAGCCCGGCACCCCGGTCGAACCGGACGCCGCCGCCAAGGCCCCGGCGCACCACTACGACGGCGTCGACATCGACCCGAGCACCGGCACCGTCCAGCTCGCGTACCTGCCCAACAGCGCGTTGTGCTTCGGCAGCCAGTCGAACGCGGTGATCAACATCAGCGAGGCCACCGGCGCGGTCAGCGTCGGCACCGGGTTCGTCCCGGCCTGCGGCGTCGGCTTCGCCTCGGCGCAGGACGGCTCGAAAGCCACGCTGCTGAACTACGCCAGCTTCAGCGTCAACACCCTCAGCCACACCACGCTGAACCAGGTCGACGAGAAGACCCTGGCCGCCGGCACCTCCAGCACGCTGCGCCAGCAGCAGGCCGGTCCGGTGGCCGTGGACAGCGCGCACCACCTGGCGCTGATCGCCTACGCCAGCCC
The DNA here is from genome assembly GCF_015356865.1 of Catenulispora pinisilvae. Taxonomy (GTDB): domain Bacteria; phylum Actinomycetota; class Actinomycetes; order Streptomycetales; family Catenulisporaceae; genus Catenulispora; species Catenulispora pinisilvae. The sequence goes on along the minus strand of NZ_JAAFZA010000200.1, from coordinate 14,543 downwards.
GCAGCCGCTGTCGATCTTCGGCCACCCCGGCGGGATCCAGACCGACAGCAACGCCCGCAGCCAGATCGACGTGGTGGACACCGACACCGGCAAGGTGCTGAAGACCCTGTCCTCGTTCGAGTTCACCCAGGGCTTCGGCGGTCCGCTGTCGTTCACCGCCGAGCCGGACATCCAGATCGACCCGAAGACCCGGACCGGCTACACCTACGGACCGAACTGGAGCCAGATCGAGCAGTTCTCCTACTGATCCCTAGTCCCTGTGATCACTGGTCCCTGACCACTGACCACTGCACTGATCCCTACCCGACCGCCGCCCCGTCGGCCGCTCCCCGGAGCGGTCTGGCGGGGCGGCGGTCTCACGCGGTCAGGACGATCTTGCCCCGCGTCCGGCCGGACTCGATCAGCTCATGCGCCTTGGCAACCTCGGCCAGAGGCAGCGCGTGCTCGACGTACGGCCGCAGCTTCCCGGCGTCCACGAGCTCGGCGAGCGCCTCCAGCCCGACGTAATCCGGCTCGACGGTGATGCCCGCGAACCGCCGACCGGCGTCGATCGTCGCGGCGCGGAGCTCCAGGTCGGTCCGGTCCACGATCGTGACCAGCAGCCCACCGGGCCGCAGCACGCTGATCGACTGGCGTCCGACCGGGCCGCCGACGGCGTCCAGGACCACGTCCACGTCCTTCAGCTCGCGGGTGAAGTCGGCGGTGCGGTAGTCGACCACTTCGTCGGCGCCGAGGCCGAGGACGAACTCGTGCTTGGCGGCGCCGGCGGTGGCCAGGACATACGCGCCGCGGGCTTTGGCGATCTGCACGGCCAGGTGCCCGACCCCGCCGCCGGCCGCGTGGATCAGGACCCGGTCACCGGGCGCCACCTTTGCCGCGTCGTTCAGCGCCTGCCAGGCGGTGAGGCCGGCCAGCGGGAGCGCGGCGGCGTGGACCTGGTCGACGGCGGCGGGCTTGCGCGCCAGCTGGCGGGAAGGGACGGCGACGTACTCGGCGTAGCCGTTCGCGGCGCGGGGGAAGAACGGCATCCCGTACACCTCGTCCCCGACCTCGAACCGGGTCACGCCGGGCACGACCTCCTCCACGACCCCCGAGATGTCCCAGCCGAGGGTGAACGGCGGCTGCCCGAGCAGTGGGAAGCCGCCCGAGCGGACGACGGCGTCGATCGGGTTGACCGCGGCGGCCCGGACCCGCACCAACACCTCCGAGGGCAGCGGGGTGGGTTCGGGCACGTCGACGATGTGCAGAACGTCCGGGCCGCCGAACGTGTCCTGAGAGACAGCGCGCATGGGAAGTCCCCTCCAAAGCTTCTGTAGCGGTCACTACAGAAGCACGCTACCACATTCGCTAGCGATCGCTATAGAATGAATCCGTGACCACGACCACCAAGGGCCGCCCCCGCGGCTTCGACCGCGACCAGGCCCTGGAATCGGCGCTCATGGAGTTCTGGCGCCACGGCTACGAAGCGACCTCCATCGCCACCCTCACCAAGGCGATGGGCATCAACCCGCCCAGCCTCTACGCCGCCTTCGGCGACAAGCGCAGACTCTTCAGCGCCGCCGTCGAGCGCTACGCCGAGACCCACGGCGACTACGGCTCCCGCGCACTGGGCCAGACCACCGCGCGCGGCGTGATCGAGACGATGCTCCGCCTGGCCGCCACCAAGTACACCGACACCGCCGCCCACCCGCCGGGCTGCCTGGTCATCGACGGCGCCACCAACACCACCGAAGCCTCCCAGGACGTCGCCGCCGAGTTGCGCGCCTACCGCGAGGCCACGAAGCAGGCCATCGCGAACCGGATCGCGGCGGACGTCGACGCGGGCACACTGCCCCCGAAGACGGACGCACCAGCCCTGGCCACCTTCTACGCGGCCGTGATCCAGGGCATGTCGACCCAGGCCCGCGACGGCGCCAGCGAGGAGGACTTGCAGCGGGTGGTGGACATGGCGCTGGCGGCTTGGCCGGGCTGAGCAGAGCTAAGGACTACGCAGGGCTAGCAGCCATGCCCTCGGTGCCGGGTCAGCAGCACTGCATCGTGAACAGAGCGCGGTCGAACCGCCCGGCGGCCAGATCCTCGCGCCGGATCATCCAATACGCGGTCGCGGTCTCGCCCCACTCCAACCCCGCCTCCTCATCGGTGTCGAACTGCGCGAGCAGCACCCACCGGCGCGCCTCCCCGCCGATCTGGTCCGGCGGGGCCGAGCCGCCGCCGAGCGCCGTGACCGCCGCCTCGTCCTCGACGTCGCCCTGCATCGCGATCGCCCAGCCGCCCAGCTGGTGTCGCACGTCGGGCACGTCGAGCGCCGCCTCCAGGGCGCGCACGAAGCGCCGCTCGTTCACCGGCCGCTTCGCGAAGCGCCGCGTCTCGTCCGCCTCGACCGGGAACGCGTCGCGGACCGCCCGGTGGTACTCCCCCGGTTCCGTCGCGATTGCCACCGCACTCAGCGGGACCTCCGGTAGCACCTCGATCTGCTCGGGCACCTCGCACTCGACGGCCTCAGCGTCCGCCGGGACATAGACCACACGCGCCCCGGCCTGCGTTTCGGGCTTGTCGATGTCGATGAGCTCAGCCTCGCCGTAGAGGAAGAACAGCAGCGTCCCGTCCTTGGGCCACGCGATATCGAGCGCCCCGGCCTCGGCCGCCGCCGCGCAGTCGACCGACGCGACAAAGCCCAGTGGCCCGTGGCCTTCCCACCGCGGCCAACCGGCGTCCGCCGGCAATCGCGGCACGCCGCCGAGCCGCGCGGCGACCGGCCCGCCGTCACGGCCCCGGTCGCCGTCACGGCCACCGTCACCGTCACCCCGCACCAACCGCGCCCCCGGCCGCAGCAACGCGGTCCAAGCAGCAGCGTCTGCCTCGCTCAAATACTCGCGCGCCACGGACGCGAGCCGTTCCGTTGTGGTCATGCCGCACAGCGTGTCATCCGCCCACCCCCACCGCAGAACGCTGCTACGCTTACCACCGCCGCCAATTGAAAACAGTTATCATCACCAACTAGGCGGACCACCGATCACCGACCGAGCCAGCACCCGTCAGCGCGCACCAGCACTTGTCAGCACCCATCAGCACCCCGATACCGGAGCACCACCCCATGAAAATCGCCTTCGTAGGCAAAGGCGGCAGTGGCAAGACCACCCTGTCCGCCTTGTTCGCCCGCCACCTCGCCAGCACCGGAGCCAAGGTCGTGGCGGTCGACGCCGACATCAACCAGCACCTCGGCGTGGCCCTGGGCCTCGGCGAACGCGAGGCGGCCGCGGTGCCGGCCCTCGGCGCGCACCTGCCGCGGGCGAAGGAGTACCTGCGCGGCGACAACCCGCGCATCGCGGACGCCGCCGACATGGTGAAGACCACCCCGGCCGGTCGCGGGTCCCGGCTCCTGCGCGTCGCGGGCGGCGACGACCCTTTCCACACCGACTGGAGCGTCCCCGCGGCCCCGAACCTGCGCCTGATGGCCAGCGGCCCGTTCGCCGAGGACGATCTCGGCGTCGCCTGCTACCACTCCAAGACCGGGGCCGTCGAGCTCTACCTGAACCACCTCGTCGACGTCGAGAACGAGTACGTGGTCGTGGACATGACCGCCGGCGCCGACTGCTTCGCCTCCGGCCTGTTCACCCGCTTCGACCTCACCTTCCTGGTGGCCGAGCCGACCGTGCGCGGGACCGGCGTCTACCAGCAGTACCGCGACTACGCCGACGGCTACGACGTCGCCCTGGCCGTGGTCGGCAACAAGGTCACCGGCCCGGAGGACGTCGACTTCCTCCGCGACCGGGTCGGCGCGGACCTGCTCGCCTGCTTCGGCACCTCGCGCTATGTCCGCGCCGCCGAGCAGGGGCGGGTCGAGCCGCTGGACCTGCTGGAGCCCGAGTACCGCGAGGTCCTGCGCATCCTGGCGCGCGCCGCCCAAGCCCGCCCCAAAGACCCCGAGGCGTGGGCCCGATTCCAGCGCCAGGCCGTCGAGTTCCACCTGCGCAACGCCCGCGCCTGGGCCGACCGCGCCACCGGCGCCGACCTGGCCGCCCACGTCGACCCCGAATTCGTGCACGGCCCGCAGGCACTGTCGGCCGTGTTCGCTTGATGATCACCCCCAGAAAGGTGGAACCCTGATGTCCCTGGACGTCTCCCCGCAGCTGCTGGCCCAGGCCGAGGCCGGTGACGTGGACCCGGCAGCGTTCGTCGAAACCGTCCGCACCTCGCTGCCCTACGCCTACGAGATGGTCGCCTCGTTGGCGCGGGATCTGTTGGCCGGCGCCGCCGAGTTCGCCGACAACCAGGTCCCGCCGCCGTCGGAGGCCGAGCGCGGGCAGCTGCTGCGCGCGCTGGCCAGCGACTCCATCCGCGGGAGTCTGGAGCGGCATTTCGAGATCAAGCTGGCGTTCCAGAACTGCCACCGGGTCGCGGCGTTCCAGCCGGGCGCGGAGAACACCGCCACCTACGCCAAGTTCACCTCGCAGCGCGCGCAGCTGCTGAACCAATCCCCCGCGCTGCGGGACTGCTGACCGGGGAAAAGGGCGAGGCCGCCGACCGGGGGACAGTCGGCGGCCTCTTTCCAGATGGCCTTACTCAGAGATCTACGCGCAGCGGCGCATCACCCCTGGCTCACCGCGAACACATGCATCGCGGTGGTGTTGCTGCCCACCGACGCGGACACGTTCGGGAACGTGACCGACGCCAGCGTCTTGGTCGAGTCCAACGGCACCGTGGTGGCGAACACGTACATCGTGATCGACTGCGAGCCGCCGGAGGTGCTGTTCCGGTAGGGCATCGTGGCGATCGCGGCGTCCGTGCTGTCCGGACCACTGGCCCAGTCGTTCAGCGTGAGCGTCTGGGTGGTGGAGGTGCCGTCGGTGTAGGTCAGGGTGACGGGCCCGGCGGAGCCGCCGTTGGTCGACGAGCCGAGCACGCCCAGCTTCGTCGCGCCGGCCTTGCCGGTCACCAGCATGGTCTGGCCGGCGGGCAGGATGTTGTCCGCGCCGCAGGCCTGGACGTTCGGCCAGGTGTAGGTGACACCGCCGGAGGTGACGGTGCCGCCGGGCTTGATCCCGTTCGCCGCCAGGGCGTCGGCCGAGTAGCTGTAGCCGTCCCCGTCGAAGTTGGCACACGCCGTGTTGCTGTCCGGCGAGGTGCCGGTGTTGTCGTAGTAGTCGGCCGGGTTCGCGGTCGGGGTGATCGGCAAGACCTTGCCGTCAGAGACCTGACCGGCGGCGTTGGCCACGCTCACCGAGGCGTTGGTGCCCGGGTAGACGTGGAACTGGCCGTTGGTCCCGCTGGGGTTCGGCACGGTGAAGGTGACGGCCGTGTCGCTCCAGGAGTCCACGGTGAACGCCGCCGAGTTGCCCGGGGCGCCCCAGTTGACGCCCTGGTCGCTGAAGGCGACGTAGCCGGTGCCCTGGGTGGCGCCGAAGCCGGTGCCGGTCACCGTCACCTGCTGCCCCGCCGCAGCAGGCGACGGGCTGACCGCGGTGGCCACCGCGCCGGTCGGCGCGGCGGTCGACGTCCCGAGGGCGAACACGTGCAGCCGCCCCTGGTCGGCCCCGGAGGGCAGGGTCACCGAGGCCAGCGTCTTGGTGGGATCGACGGGGAGCACCGTGGAGAACACGTGGGTCACGGTGGTGTCCTTGCCGCCGGTGCAGGCGGCGCAGTCCCGGTAGGGCAGCGTCGCGGCGTCGGTGTTGCCGAACGAGGCCTTGGCCTTGCCGCCGCCCAGCGTCCAGTCCGACAGCCCGAGCCAGAACTGCGAGGTGCTGCCGTCGGAGTAAGTCAGGGTCGTGATGCCCTGGCTCGGACCGCCGTCGGCCGCGCCGAGCAGACCGAACTGCCGGGTCCCGGCCGGCGCGGACACGGTCACCTTCTGGCCGGCGGCGATGGTGTTGTCCGGGAAGCCGGAGGAAGGCAGCGGCCAGTTGTAGGTGATGCCGCCGACCGTGGTCGGCTTGCCGGGGTTGATCCCGGCGGCGGCGAGCGCCTGCTGGGAGTAGCTGTAACCGCCACCGTCGAAGTTGACGTCGTTCACCGCGGAGGTGACCGCCGTGTCATCGGCGATGCCGCTGTTGTCGAAGGTGGACAGCAGGCTGCCCTTGGTGGTGACCAGGACGGTCAGGTTCAGCGTCGGCAGTGCCTTGCCGTTGTCGGTCAGCTTGACCGGCACGGTGTAGAAGGTCTGCGCCGCCGAGGCCGAGGCCTTGATCGTCACCTTCAGCGAATCCTGCCCGGCCGGCGAAAGGTGCAGCGACGAGGAGGACAGTTTCGCGGTCACACCGGAGGGCGCCGTGGCGCTCACGCCGATCTTCTGGTGCTGGTCGAGCACGTCCTGCGCGGACACCGTGACGGTCGCGGTGCCGCCCGGGGCGACCTGGACCTGCTGGTCCGACAGGTGGCCGATGGCGGGCTGCTGGCCGGCGCCGTCCGAGGGCGGCACGTCGTTCTTGCCCGCGCCCCAGCCCTTGTTCGGGGTGGAGCCCATCTTGATGTCGAGCGTCGCGCCGTGGGTGAACGCCGAGGCCGGCAGGTAGGCCGAGTGCCACGGGGAGCCGTTCAGCTTCATGTTCTGGACGTAGAAGTTCTTCACCGAGTCCGCGCCGGGGGCGTTGACGGTGATGGACTTGCCGTTGCCCAGGTGGACGATCTCCAGCGGGAACTCAGGGCTGTTCAACGCCATGTCCGCGCTGCCGGCGGCCGCCGGGAACATGCCCAGCATGGCGTAGACCTCCTGCGACGACATGGTGCCCAGGTCGTCGTTGCCGCCCATGCTGTCCTTGGGGTCGTCGGTGAAGATCTGGGTCCGCAGCCGGTTCACGGTCTGCTGCGCCTTCCACGGCGCGCCGGCCCAGTCGTACACCCACGGCACACCCATGTCCGGCTCGTTGCCGACGAACGCGTACGGCGAGGGCGGACCCTCGTCGAGCTGGGTGAAGAAGGTGTCCAGTTGCTTCTGCACCGCGGCGGGGCCGCCCATGGACGTGACCAGACCGCCGAGGTTCCAGCCGATCTGCCAGCGGTACTGCGAGGCGTCGCCCTCGACGTAGTTGCCGGAGTCGGTCAGCGTGGTCGGGACGTACGTGCCGTTGGTGTTGCGCGGCGCGATGATCCCGGTGGCCGGGTTGTACAGGTTCTGCCAGTCCTGCGACCGGGTCTGCATCGCGGCGGCGTCGGTCTTGTCACCGAGCGCGCCGGCGAACTGGCCCAGGGCGTAGTCGGCGGCGCCGTATTCCTCGGTCGTCGACACCGGGCCGTAGAAGTTACAGCAGGTGTTGGCGGCGTCGGAGGGGACGTAGCCGAGCTGTTCGTAGGCGGCCAGGTCCGGCCGGATGTTGTTGGGCGTGTTCGCCTCGGCCAACGCGTACTTCAACGCCGAGGCGGTGTCGAAGTCCCGCGCGCCGAAGGCGTAGTAGTCGGCGAGTTCGCCGTCGGCCGGGTCGCCGACCATGACGTAGCTCTCGCCGTTGTTCATCGCCCACTTCGGCATCATGCCGTTGTTCTGCGCGGCGTCGTTGACGATCGACTGCGCGGCGTTGCTGGCCATCGCCGGATCGACGATCGCCTCCAGTTGCGCCTGGGTCCGGTAGATGTCCCAGCCGGAGTAGTTGGCGACCTGGATGTGCCCCGGCTGGACGGTGTGCACCTGGTTGTCGAACCCGATGTACTGGCCGTTGGTGTCGGAGAACGTGTTCGGGTGCAGCAGCGCGTGGTACAGCGAGGTGTAGAAGATCTGCTGCCGGGCCGCGGTGCCGCCGCCGATCTGGATCTTGCCCAGCTCGTTGTTCCAGTCCTTGACGCCGGCGGCGTGCACGCCGTCGAAGGCGAAGCCGGTCTGCTCAGCCGCCAGGTTCGCCGAGGCGTTGGCCCCGGAGGTGAACGAGATGCCGACCTTGGACTGGACCACCTGGTTAGCGGCGGTGTCGAAGGTCAGGTACAGACCGTCGGGGCCGGTGGTCGCGGCGGCCTTGGCGTCGTTCTTCACGGCCGTCTTCGGCGCGGCCGGCATGGCGCCGTGCAGGGTCGGCGCCGGGAGCGCGCCGGGCTTGGCCGCGGTCGAGCCGGTCGAGCCGGTCGTCGAGCCGGTCGAACCGGTCGTCGAACCGGTGCCGCCGGCCGGGCTGGGGCTGGCGCTCGGGCTCGGCGCGGCAGTCGGGCTGCCCGGGCTCGCGGCGGACGTCGGCGCCTGGGTGTTCGTGCTCTGCGTCGTCTTCTGCGTGGTCTTCGCAGCGGCCGGGGCGTTGCCCGGCGTGACGGTCGTCCCGGTCCATGTGCCGTTGGCGGTGAACGGCTGGTCGAAGACGATGTCGAAATTCAGCGTGTAGGTGTTGGCCGCACCGCAGAAGTGTCCGCTGGTGACCGAGCCCTTCACCTCGTTGTTGCCGACGACCTGCGCGGTGGTGGCGGAGTCGCCGTTCTGCGAGCCGGTCAGCTTGAACAGCAGGTTGGACTGCGTCCCGGCCGGGAAGGTGAAGCGGCCGATGCCCGAGCGCGCGGTCTCGGTCAGCTCGGTCTTCACCGCCGAGGCCCCGGTACCGGTGGTCACCGAGTAATAGTCGGGTGATGCCGACTCAGCGGAGTGGCTGAACGGGGCCGACACACTGGACGGATTGCTCGGCAGAGCGCCGACCGTCGGCAGGATCGGCACGTCGCCGAACGCCCCACAGCCCGGGCCGGACATGTGCGTCAGGCTGAACCCGGATATCTGGGAGTCGTTGTAGTAGTAGCCGCCGCCCTCCGGCCGGTCCGGGGTCGTGTCCGGACCCCACTGCATCATGCCGAACGGCACGTCCGGCCCGGGGAAGTCGTCGGCCTGGCCGCCGGCCCCGCCGTCGCCGGTGGACAGGAACGGGTTGACCGCCGCCGCCGGGTTGGCCACCGGCGTGACGCCGCCGGCCCCGCCGGTCGCGGCGAACGCCGTCCCGGCCGCTCCGGACAGACCTGCTGCAACGCTTAAGGCTCCGGTCAAGACGGCCGCTCCGGCCACCTTCACCATCCTTCTTCGAACACTTACCTGGCGCGCCATGGGCACCATCCCTCCAACGAGCTATGAGTTCTCGAACGGGGTTCGAAGGTGACCTCGGTAACGTTAGCAAGCGTTCTGAGTTGCGACTATGGGTCCTGCGAGAACGTTTTTCCTGTGAACGTTCCCATGCTGGTCAGGACGACCCGGTGGCTCAAAACCGTTATCCGGGCCCGGAATCGCGGGCATGACAAAAGTGGTCGGAGCCGACATCGGCTCCGACCACCTGGACAGCGGGTTGTGCTACATCGCTATATGTCTGTGCGGATTAGGAAATCTGCCCGTATCAGCCCCGGTAAGTCTCCAACAGCCGGAGCCAGACCTCGCCGATGGTCGGGTAGGCGGGCACGACGTGCCACAGCCGGGACACCGGCACCTGGGCCGCGACCGCCATCGCCGCGGAGTGTACGAGCTCTGCTACACCGGGCCCCACGAACGTGACGCCGACCAGCACCTCCCGGTCCAGATCGATGACCGCCCGGGCCTGGCCGCGGTAGCCGTCGGCGTAGAGCGCGGACCCGGCGACCTGGCCGAGGTCGTAGTCCACGGCCCGCACTCGCAGACCCTTGCTCCGCGCCTGCTCCAAGGTGAAACCGGCCGCCGCGGCCTCCGGATCGGAGAACACGACCTGGGTCACGGCGTGCAGATCCGCGGTCGCGACGCTGCGGCCCCAGGGCTCGGTGTCCAGCTCCCGGCCGAAGGCCCGGTCCGCGATCACGCCGCCGAAGATCCGGCCCTGATACTTGCCCTGGTGGGTGAGCAGCGCACGGTGGTTGAGGTCCCCGGCCGCGTAGAGCCAGGTCCCGCCGGCACCCCGCACCACGCCGGTGTCATCGACCTCGACCCATCCGCCGGGCTTGAGACCGACGGTCTCCAGGCCGAGGTCCGCGGTCGCGGGGCGGCGGCCGGTGGCGAACAGAACTTCATCGGCGGTGAAGCTGCCGCCGCCGCTGAGGGTGAGCTCGACCGTTCCGTCGGCTCGGCGCTCGACCGCCGTGGCCGACGCGCCGAAGCGCACGTCCACTCCGGACTCGCCCAGAGCCTCGGTGACGATCTCCCCGACGAAGGGCTCCATCCCGGCCAGCAGCCGGTCGTCGCGCACGAGCATCGTGACCGCGCTGCCCAGGGCCCGCCACGCGGTCGCCATCTCCACGGCCACCACGCCGCCGCCGATGACGGCCAGCCGCCCGGGCACCTGCTTGGCGCTGGTGGCCTCCCGACTGGTCCACACCTTGGCCGAGGACACCCCCGGCAGGTCCGGGACCGCGGCCTGCGTGCCGGTGCACAACGCCACCGCGTGCCGTGCGGTCAGGACCCGCTCGCCGCCGTCCGGAGTGCGCACCACCACGCGGCGTTCCCCGTCGAGGCGGCCGTGTCCGCGCACCAGGCACAGTCCGGCCTTGTCCAGCCATGCGACCTGGCCGTCGTCCTTCCAGTTCGCGGCGAACTCGTCGCGCCGCGCCAGCACCGCCTCGGCGTCCACGGCACCGGTGACCGCCTGCGCCGCACCGGCCACCCGCCGGGCGTCGGCCACCGCGGCGACCGGCCGCAGCAGGGCCTTGCTCGGCATACAGGCCCAGTACGAGCACTCGCCGCCGACGAGTTCGTGCTCGACGATCGCCACGCTCAGCCCGCCGGCGTGCACCCGGTCCGCCAGGTTCTCCCCGGTCGGGCCGGCCCCCACCACGACGACGTCGAACACGTCGCCGTCGGCCGGGTCGATCGTGTCGGCCCGCCCGTCGTCGCCGACGGACGGCGACGCCCCGTGCGGGAAGATCGGCGCCCCCTCCGCCACCATGTCCTCGGCGGCGTGCACCACGTTCGCATCGACGGCTTCCATAGTTCTCCTATCGAGTATCCGGACATCAGTGCTGGACGAGACCGCCGACCGGTACCGGCGCCACGTGGCCGGTCGCCGGCGTGCCGAGTGCCAGCGCGAGGCCGACGTCGACCAGCGACGAGCGGCGCCGGGACGGCACGTCGGCGAACCGGGTCCACACCGACTCGGCGGTCTGGCCGTTCGGTTCGGGCCGCAGCTCGCCGCCGGTGATCCGGACCTGGTAGAAGATGCCGATGTTCTGGTGCGGTACCGGGCCGGGGACGCGCATCTCCGAGATCGGGATGACCCGCGAGTCGACGCCGAGCAGCCGCTCGACGACCGCTTCGCACCCGGTCTCCTCGGCGACTTCGCGGATCACGGCGTCGAACGGGTCCTCGGTGTGCTCGACCCCGCCGCCGGGCAGGGTCCAGACGCTCTCGCCGGTCGGCGACACATGGCGGGCGAGCAGAACTCTGCCATCGACGATGCACACGGCGTAGGCCGCCAGCCGGAAGCTCATTCCGGCACGGTATCCGAGGCCACATGTCGAAAGCTCGGTCCGGCCGCGCAGTCGGCGGCCGGACCGAGAGACAGACAGTGGCAAGAGCTCAGCTGTTCTTGGGAGTCGGTGCGGAATCCGCAATCCCGTCCCGGGCCGCAGCCGCGCCCGCCGCGCGGGCTCCCGGAGGCGGGCCGGGCTTCGGCGGCGCGGACGGCCCGGGCTTCGGGGCCGGGGGCGGGCCGGGCTTAGGCGCCGAGGTCGGGGCCGGAGTCGCGGCGGGCGCGGCGTTGCCCGCAGCGGCACCGCTCGCCGGGCCACCGGCGGCCCCGGCCTGCTCCATGTCCTCAGCGAACGCCTCGCGCAGCTGCGCCTCCTGCTCGGCGGACAGGTTCGTCTTGATCAGCTCCGCGCCGGCCCGCTCCAAGGTCGGCAGCACCCGGTCCTCGACCTCGTCGGCGGAGAGCACGAACAACGCCGACGTCCCGGGCGTCACCTTCGCCTTCACCTGCTCGATGAAGTCCTTGTCGATGCCGACGTTCGCCATCGAGCCGCCGAGCGCGCCGGCCGCGGCGCCGACGGCCATACCGAGCAGCGGGACGAAGAACAGCAGCCCGAACAAGAAGCCCCAGAACGCGCCGCCGAGCGCGCCCCGGCCGGTCAGGTCCGCCAGCTGCGAGGTCCTCGGCCGCTTGGCCTCGGCCGGCCAGCTGACCACGGCGCCGTCGAGCACCCTGATCAGCTCCTGCTTCTGCAGCTCTTCCAGCTCCGCCAGCACCTTCTCGGCGCCGTCGGGGGCATCGAACTTCCATACGGTCAGGGTTGCCACAGGTCCTCCAACGGATCGGCATCCTGACCAGTCTGCGTCGGGTGCGGCCAGGCCGCCTGTCGAAGGTCGCAGCCCCTCCCCTACTTCCCCACTTCTTCCCTACTTCGCCAGCCGCCCGAGCAACGCCGAAGCGCCGGCGATCCCGGCCAGCGCGGCGAGCGCCAGCACCCCGAAGTCCAGCGGCAGGTGCGACGGGGTCCCGATCAGCAGCCCGCGCAGCGCGTCCACCTCGTAACTCAGCGGGTTCCCCTTGCTGATCACCCGCAGCCAGGCGGGCATCAGCGACACCGGGTAGAGCGCGTTGGAGCCGAAGAACAGCGGCATGGTGATGGCCTGGCCGATGCCCATCAGCCGGTCCCGGGTCAGCACGATGCCGGCGATGCAGATGGACAGGCAGGAGAAGAACGCCGAGGCGAGCACCACGGCCAGGGCCACGCCGAGCAGCTTCAACGGGTTCCAGGTCAGCGCCACGCCGAGCAGCGCGGCGATGATCACCACCACCACCGCCTGGATCACCGACTTCACCCCGGCGGCGAACGCCTTGCCGGCCACCAGGGCCGCGCGCGGGGTCGGCGTGACCAGCAGTTTGGTCAGCACGCCGGAGTCCCGCTCCCAGATGATCTGGATCCCGTAGAAGATCGCGATGAACATCGCCGACTGCGCGATGATGCCCGGCGCCAGATAGTCCAGATACGGCAGGCCGCCGGTGGGGATGGCCCGCAGCCGGGTGAAGGTCTCGCCGAAGATCAGCAGCCACAGCGCGGGCTGGATGGCGCGGGTGTAGAGCTCGGTGCGGTCGTGCCGCAGCTTCTGGATCTCCACGGCGCACATCGCGGCCATCCGCGTGGGCAGCACGCGCCAGCCGGTGCGGACTTCGGCGGGCTTGTAGAGGAGCCGGGGCGCGGCGGGTGCGACCGGCGCGGCCGGCGCGGCTTCAGCCGACACGGGAGGCGGTGTGACGGGAACGGCGGACATCGCGGAAAGTCCCTCCCTCTTGGTCGCCGAGCAGTTCGCTGTCGGCGAAGTGCCGGAACACGTCTTCGAGCGTCGGCTCGGCGTCCCGGCCGGCGTCGTGCCAGGCCGCGGCGAGGTCCCGCTTCAGGCTCTCCGGGGTGCCGGTGGCCCGGATCCGGCCCTGGTGCATCAGGGCCAGCTGATCGCAGTACTGGTCGGCCTCGTCCATGTAGTGCGTGGTGACCAGCACGGTCATCCCGGTCGCGGCCCGCACATCGTCGATCCGCTCCCAGACGCTGGTCCGGGCGATCGGGTCCAATCCGATCGTCGGCTCATCAAGAATCAACAACCGCGGCGCGGTGACCAGCGCCTGCGCCAGCTCCAGCCGGCGCACCATGCCGCCGGAGTAGGTACCGGCCATCCGGTCGGCGACGTCGGCGAGCCCGACGATCTCCAGCGCCTCGGCGACCCGCTCGGCCCGCTCCCGGCGCGGGATGTCGAAGACCCGGGCGAACAGCGCGACGTTCTCCCGGCCGGTCAGGCCGCTGTCGGCGGACAGCTGCTGCGGCACGTAGCCGAGCAGCCGGCGCACACCCATCCGGTCCCGGGCGACATCACGCCCGAACACCCGGATCATCCCCGGCGGCACCTTCAGCAGGGTGGTCATGGCCCGGATCGCCGTGGTCTTCCCCGCCCCGTTCGGGCCGAGCAGGCCGAACACCTCCCCGGCCGGGACCGTCAGATCGATGCCGTCCACGGCGCGGGTCTGGCCGAACGCGTACACCAGGCCGGTGACCGCGATGGCCGCGACCTCGGCGCCCGGACCGGCGGCGGGCTGTCGGGAGTCGGTGACGGTCATATGCCCACTTCCCCTTCTCGGTACTCGGAGACGGCACCGCTGCCGGACTCGGCCTCGGCCGCGTCTTCCACACCGATCCCGCTCTCGGCTTCCTCATGCAGCGACGCGGCCAGCGCCCGCATCGCCGGCAGCGCGGCGGTCAGCGCGGCCCGATCCTGCTCCGACAGCCGGTCGATATGCTTCTGGACCAGCACCGAGCGCCGCTCCTGCCACTCCAGCAACCGCCGGTCGGCCTCAGGCGTAACGTGCAGCAAGGTGGCCCGACCGTCACTGGGATCGGCGACGCGCTCCAGCATCCCGAGCTCCACCAGCCCCTTGACCAGGGTGGACACCGAGTTGCCGGCCAGCCCGAGCTCCTTGGCGGCCTCGGACACCCGCAGCCCCGGGCGCTCGCGCACCAGCCGCAACAGCTCGATCTCGGCCCCCCGCAGCCGCGGCAGCCGCAACCCGGCCCGCAGCCGGCGGCGAATCAGCCGCGTGAGGCCTGCGAGGACGTTCTCGAGGTCCGAGGGTTCGGTGGCAGCGGTCATACTTCGATTTTAGCTCTGATGCAGAGGTAAATGAAGGGGTGCGGTGGGGGTGGGG
>NZ_JAAFZA010000020.1 GCF_015356865.1 Catenulispora pinisilvae | reverse complement strand
ACCCACCACCCCCAACTGCCCACAAGGGCAGCGCCCAATGTCCCCGAGAGCCTGTCAAAGCACCGGCAACCTGGTGTCTACTCACTACCGAGGAATGCCGACACGGCGCCGGCGACCCGTGGGGACTGGTGAGCGATGCACGCAAACGGCGAGAAGGCCGACGAGCGACGGAAAGCGATACAGCGGGCTGCGGGCCCGGCGTCGCGACGATCCGGGGCGGCTGCGCAGCTGCTCGCGCTGCAATCGTCGGTCGGGAACGCCGCGGTGGTGCAGCTGATGCGGGAGGCCGGGGATCCGTGGCTGGCCGGGCAGCATCAGCATGGTGCCGGGTGTGGGCATGAGGGGCAGCACGAGGTTCAGCGCTCGTCCGTGCCTGACGTGCTGCGTGGTTCGGGCCGTCCGCTGGATAGCACGACCCGCGATGACATGCAGACCAAGATGGGTGCCGACTTCTCCGATGTGCGGGTGCACGATGACGCGACCGCGCGTGCGTCGGCGGCTGAGATCGGGGCTCGCGCCTATACCTCCGGCAACCACATCGTGCTCGGTGCGGGTGGAGCGGATAAGCACACGCTGGCGCATGAGCTGACCCACGTCATCCAGCAGCGGCAGGGGCCGGTCGCCGGGACCGCCGACGGGTCTGGGTTGAAGGTGTCCGATCCCTCCGACCGGTTCGAGCGGCAGGCCGAGGCGAACGCGTCGCGGGTGATGAGCGGCGGGTCGTCGTTGCTGGCGCCCGCACCGGCGCTGGCGGCCGGTGTGCAGCGGGCTGCCGGGCCGCAGTCCGGTGCCGAGCACGGCGGCGGGATCCAGCGCGCCCGCTACGCGCCCGGCGAGGAGGTGACGGCGCACCCCGGGTTCTGTGTGATCCTCAACGCGAGCCTGAACGGTGTCCGGCTCGGCCACTACACCAGTGAGACCTCCACCTGGTCGCCGCGGGACCATGCCGAGGACCAGCTCTGCGATGAGATCGAGCGGGCGATCATGTTCGCCAGCTCCGGCCACCTGAATGTGGCCACCATGGAGGCTGGCGGCGATGTCCTGGAGGCCATCAGCCGGCGCATGTACGAGGGGAAGAACAGCCACACGCTGCGCGTCACCCTGTCCGCGAGCCCGTGCTCCACCCGCCGTGGGACGACCACCAAGCACGAGGGTGAGGACGGCTGCGCCGAGCGGCTGATCTACCTGGCCAAGATGAAGTTCGGCCGGCACAAGGACCAGCGCATCAAGATCAAGATCAAGGCGCACCACCTGTACCGGCCCAGCCATCTGCGCGGCAGTGAGGCCAAGGCCGCGTCCCGGGCGGCGATGAACGACATGCGCTCGGCCGGCATCGAGATCGACGTCGACTGATCGGGCATCGGCGTCGACTGATCCGGCATCGGCATCGGTGTCGACTGATCCGGCGATGATCTGGTGATCCGGCGATGATCCGGCCGGGTGGTCGGGTGCCCGGTGCCCGGGTGTCCGGGTGGTCAGTTGGCAACCCGCCGTCAGCGCACCCGACCACCGAGCCGTACACGTTCTAGACTCTGCGACGTGGACAAGACTTTGGACGATTCGCTGGTCGGGCAGGTCCTCGACGAGCGCTACCGGGTCGACTCCCTGATCGCTCGCGGGGGCATGGCAACGGTCTACCTGGCCACCGACCGGCGGCTCGACCGGGTGGTCGCGCTCAAGGTCATGCACCCGGAGCTGGCGCGGCACGAGGAGTTCGTGTCGCGCTTCATCCGGGAGGCGAAGACCGCCGCGCGCCTGACCCATCCGAACATCGTCGCGGTGTTCGACCAGAGCGCCGACGGTGGGCACGTGTATCTGGTCATGGAGTTCATCGACGGCCAGACGCTGCGCGAGCTGCTGGGTGATCGCGGCCGCTTCACCCCGCGCGAGGCGCTGGAGGTGCTGGCGCCGGTGCTGTCGGCGCTGGGGGCCGCGCACCGGGGCGGCATGGTGCACCGGGACGTGAAGCCGGAGAACGTGCTGATCGGCAAGCAGGGCACCTACGCGTACGCGGTGAAGGTCGCCGACTTCGGGCTGGCCCGCTCGGCGGCGGCCGGGGCGACGGTGTCGCTGGCCGGGATGATCGTCGGCACCGCCTCGTATCTGGCGCCCGAACAGGTCAAATCCGGGGTCTGCGACGCCCGCTCGGACGTGTACTCCGCCGGGATCGTGCTCTACGAGATGCTGACCGGCGCCAAGCCGTTCGTCGCCGACTCCCCGATCCAGGTCGCCTACCGGCACGTCCACGACCAGGTGCCGCCCCCGTCGGGCAGCGTGCGCGGCCTGGACCCGGCGCTGGACGCGCTGGTGGCCCGGGCCACGGCCAAGAACCCGGAGGACCGGCCCGCCGACGCCAACGTCCTGCACGCCGAGGTGCTGCGCACCATCGGCAGCCTGCCGGACTCCGCGCTGGACTTCGGCGCGCTCCCGGAGGACTCCGATCCGGACCACACCGCGACCGCGGAGTTCGCGGACATGTCCGGGCAGCGCCACTTCGCCCGGACCCGGATGATGCCGGCGCCGGAGGCCACCCGCGCGGTGCCGCCGCCCCCGCCGCTGCCGTCGGACCCGACCCGGGTCGATCCGGCCGCGCGGGCCACCAAGCCCGGCCGCAAGCAGGTCTACAAGCCGCGCACGTCGCCGAACCAGCCGCGCCAGCTGATCCCGGCCGACCAGCCGTGGCGGCCGCGGCGCGGGCACTACGCGCTGGCCGTGATCGTCGTCATCGCGCTGATCCTGGGGATCGCGGCGTGGTGGGTGACCAGCGGCCAGTTCCGCGCGATGCCCTCGGTGCTGCGGCAGACCCAGGACGCCGCGCTGGCCGAGCTGACCCGGGACGGGCTGCACCCGCAGGTGGTGCCCGACTACAGCGACAGCGTGCCGTCCGGGCAGGTGATCGGCTCCTCCCCGGACCCGACCGGCAAGGTGAAGAAGGGCGGCTCGGTGACGATCACCGTGTCCCGCGGCCCCAAGCCGGTCGCGGTGCCGGACGAGTCGGGTCAGAGCACTGATACGGCCACCCAGGCGCTGCGGCAGGCCGGGTTCCAGGTGGTGATCGCCCCGGACCAGGCCTTCTCCGAGACCGTGCCGCAGGGCTCGGTGGTGGCTGTCAACCCACAGTTCGCCCAACCCGGGGCCACCGTCACCCTCACGTTGTCCAAGGGCGCCCAGACTTTCCCGGTACCGAACGTGACCGGACTTTCTGAGGACGAGGCCAAAGCCGCGCTGGCGGCCGCGGGGTTCGACAACGTAGAAGTCAATAAATGGTTCTTCGGCGACACCGTTCACTCACAGCAGCCCGCGGCCGGGACGTATGCGCGGCACAAGGACCCCGTTGCGATTTTCGAGAATCCGCTGTCGTGAACGGGAGCAGGACGGGACCGCGTGCGCCTTCCGTTTCGCCTTCCGGGAGGAAGACTTCAGCGATTCGGCCCGTTCGGGCCCGCCGGATGCCCATACTCGACAGTATCCGAGTGGTATCCGACCGGTGACGGAGCGTCAGCGATGGTCAGCCGTCTGCCGGAAGGGTATGGGGATGAGTGGACGTGAGCCGGCTCCGGCGGCGACGGGGTGAACCGCCGGGGCGACGGCGGCGGAATGATCCGCCGGCTCAAGGCGGCGGGCTGAGCCGCCGGAGCGACGGCGCACGGTGGGCAGGTAACGAGAGGGCGGGAGCAGGCAGTGGATCGCACGGTGGCGGGACAAGCTGCCACTCCCTTTTCCGGCACATCGGGCGTCCCCGAACAGGGATCAGCCGTGGCGGGAGGTGATAAGCGCACCCCCCGGCACGCCGCGCCGCCGCACGACTGGCACGACACCGCCGACTCGGTGCGCCTGCGTCTGGCCCTGCTGAACCGGGCCAGCGAGGAGATCGGCACCACCTTGGACCTGGTGCGCACCGCCGAGGAACTGGTCGCCATCGCCATCCCGGACTTCGCCGACACCACGTGGGTCCTGCTCCAGGAGCGGGTCGCCACCCACCACGAGATCCCGACGCCGTTCAAGGACGGCGGCGCCCGCGTGCGCCGGCTGGCCCTGGGCGTGTCGGAGAAGGACCCGCTGCCGATCGAGTTCTGGCTGTCCACGCTCCCGATCGGCGAGACCGCGGTGTGCCCGCCGGCCTCCCCCTTCGCCCGCTGCATGGCCGAGCGGCGCTCCCTGTTCTTCCCGGTGGTCCCGGACGAGTTGGCCGACCGCACCGCCGAGGACTTCGGCCGCCCCGACTTCTACCGCGCCATGGCCGGCCGCTCCCTGCTCATCAGCCCCCTGATGGCCCGCGGCCGGGTCCTGGGCCTGCTGGCCTTCAACCGCGACCCCGCCGAGCGCGCCGAGTTCTGCGGCCGGGACGTGGAACTCGCGGACAACCTGGCCCGGCGCACCGCGCTGTGCATCGACAACGCGCGGCTGTACAACTTGGAGAAATCGCAGGCGCTGACCCTACAGAGTTCGCTGCTGCCCAAGCGCGTCCAACCGCCGCCCGGCATGGAGGTGGCGCACCGCTACCTGCCCGGCAGCGACGTGGCCGAGGTCGGCGGCGACTGGTTCGACGTCATCCCCCTGACCGGCGGCCGGGTGGCGCTGGTGGTCGGCGACGTGATGGGGCACGGCATGCAGGCCGCCACGGTGATGGGCCAGCTCCGCACCGCGGTCCGCACCCTGGCGCGGCTGGAACTGCCGGTCACCGAGCTGATGGGGCACCTGGACGCCCTGCTCCCGGACATGGCCGACAGCTACCTGTTCGCCACCTGCATCATCGCGGTGCACGACCCCGAGGCGCGCACCTGCGAGATCGTGCGCGCCGGGCACGTCCCGCCGGTGATCGTCCACCCGGACTCGGCGGTGAAGCCGCGGATCGAGGACGTCCCGGCGAACCGCCCGCTGGGACTGGGCTTCGTCTCGGACCCCTTCGAGTCCTGGACGCTGGACCTGCCGGAGGGCTCGCTGCTGGTGCTGTGCACCGACGGCTTGGTCGAGTCGAAGAACCGCGACATCGGAGACGGATTACAGCTGTTGCTGGACAACCTGGGCGACCCCGAGGCCGGCTTGGAAGAGATCTGCGACACTCTCACCCGCACCCTGGTCCTGGAAGGCGACCGCGACGACCTGGCCTTGCTGGTGGCGCGCATCGGCCGGGCACCGTCCCGGTCGGCGTCGTGGGAACTGCCGGCGGAGACGTACGCGGTCCGCGAAGCGCGCCACTTCGTGCGCCAGCAGGTGGGCTCCTGGGGCCTGCCGGAGGACACCATCGAGACGGCGGAGCTGCTGGTCAGCGAACTGGCGACGAACGCGGTCCGGCACGCGGCGGGCCCCGGCCCGATCGAGATCCGGCTGTCGTATGACGAACGGCTCACCTGCGAGGTGGCAGACCAGGTCGGCGCGGAGCCCCGGCCCGCGGCGCTGCCGGACGACTTGGACGAGAGCGGGCGGGGGCTGTTCTTGGTGAGCGAGTTGTCGGCGGACTGGGGGTCGCGGCGGACCTCCACGGGGAAGGTTGTTTGGTTCGCATTGGAGGCGTTGGCTGTGGTGGCCGCGGCTTAGGGGTGACCCTCTAGCCCTCTAAAACCCGCACTTCACGAACAGCACCTCGGCCCGCTCCTGGTCGAACTCCCGCACCAACTCCACCGAAGCGGCGAGCGCCTCGTGCACCACCCCGTACATGTTCGACGGATTCCAGTTGATCGACATCCCCTTGGGCTCGACCAGAAGGAACGGCAGCCCGTCCAGCGTCGGCAGCTCCGACGGCGAGGCGGAGCCGGGCATGATCACCGCGCCCGGCACGCTGAAGTTGAACCGCAGGTGGTCGTGCATGCGCTCGCGGCCGGGGTCGTCCTGCCCGAATTCCTCCTCGCCGAGGTCGCGGTTGCGCGCGTAGCGGACCATGTCCGGGTCGACGGGTTCGGCGCCCAGGTAGCCGGGGCCGGTGTGTCGTAGGAGCGCGTCCTGGAGCAGCGCGTAGCAGTGGTAGAGCCGGTCGCGGACGCCGACCATGCGGAACTGGTACGCGCGGCGGTTCTTCGGGTCCAGCAGGAGCAGGTCCACGTCGTCGTGGAGGGTGAACACCTCGCGCAGGAACCAGGGGACCAGGCCGGCCTCCTCCAGTCCGTCCAGCCGGGCCATCAGCTCCGGGCGGCCGCGCCAGCGCTTGCGGGTGCCGACCGAGCGGGACAGCATCGTCATCGTCGCCATGAACGTCAGCTGCCCGGCGGTGGTGACGATCCCGTCGGTCATGATCCGGTCCGTGACGATCCGGTCGGTCAAGGTCCTTTCAGTCCTGATCCTGTCGTCGCGCCGGCGCTGATCGGCGAGCGCGTCCAGCTGCTGGATGAACAGGTCCAAGGTGGCGTCGATCGCCGCGCCCGGGTCCGCGCCGCGCTCGACCAGCGTGCCGCACAGCAGCGCCAGCACGGCCGTGTGGAAGAGGTCCCCGCCCGGCATGAGGTTGCGCACGGACACGACGTTGGCGGTCAGTTCCGCGGGGTCCTGCGACGCCATCAGGTCCGAGACCTCCGCCCCGGCCGCCGACGGCAGGAACAGCCCCTGGCCCTCGCGCAGGGCGTCGAGCTCCTCCGCGGTCGTCCGGGCCCGAACGAACTCGGCCAACGCTTCCAGCACGGTCTTGTCCCCCAACTTAGCATTCAGGTTCGAGCGGTCACTGTACCAAGACGCTGAGATGAGCTTCTCGCCGATCGAATATTAATCCGCTATTCGGCAACTTTATGAAACACTCGACGCGTGACCATCGAAGTCCCCGCTCCCGTCCCCGCCCCCGAATCAGCGCTGAGCCAGAGCCGGTACGCGGACGCCTACGCACTCTCGCGCCGATCCTCGCTCCTGGCAACCGGCGGGCTGCTGTTCACGACCGCGGTGTGGGGCACGACGTTCCTGGTCGTGAAGGACGCCATCGCCTCGGTGCCGGTCCTGGACTTCCTCGGGCTGCGGTTCGCGGTGGCGTGCGCGGCGATGCTCGCGGTCCGGCCGAAGACGCTGGCCGGGTTGGGACGCAGCGGTTGGCGGCACGGCGTGCTGCTCGGGCTGGTGCTGGCGGCCGGGTACGCGGCGCAGACCTTCGGCCTGCAAACCGCCTCGGCATCGGTCTCGGGCTTCATCACCGGCCTGTTCGTGGTCTTCACCCCGCTGATCGCCGCCGTAGTATTGCGCCGCCGGGTGCCCTCAGCAGTGTGGGTGGCGGTGGTGCTGGCGACCGTGGGCCTCGGGCTGATCTCGCTCCACGGCCTGTCGGTCGGCCGCGGTGAGTTGCTGACGGTCGTCGGCGCGTTCTTCTTCGCCGTGCACATCGTGGGCCTCGGCGAGTGGTCGCACCGGAGCGACGCCTACGCGCTGGCCGTGGTGCAGATCGGGACGGTCGCGGCGGTGTCGCTGCTGCTGGCGGTGGCCGGGCGCGGGCTCGGGTATGGCCACGGGCATGGCCACGGGCACCACCTGCTCACGCTCCCGTCGAGCACCGCGGGGTGGGCCTCGGTCGCGGTGACGGCGCTGCTCGGAACGGCCGCGGGCTTCTTCCTCCAGACCTGGTCGCAGGCCCGCATGCCCGCGACGCGCGCCGCCGTGGTGCTGACCATGGAGCC
Source organism: Catenulispora pinisilvae (assembly GCF_015356865.1). GTDB lineage: Bacteria > Actinomycetota > Actinomycetes > Streptomycetales > Catenulisporaceae > Catenulispora > Catenulispora pinisilvae. The sequence goes on along the minus strand of NZ_JAAFZA010000020.1, from coordinate 67,192 downwards.
GGTGTTCGCGGGCGTGACCGGCGTCCTGGCCGGCGAGACACTGGCGGTGCGCGGCTGGATCGGGGCGGCGCTGGTACTGGCGGCGATGTACTCGGTGGAGTTGGGTGGGCGGCGGCGCTAGCTTGGCGCGCCGATCACCAACCGCTCACCCGCCGACCGACTGCTCCGCCCGAGCGATCTCCGCCTCATACTCCCCGGCGTCGAACCGGAACTCCGGCAGCACCGGCGCGGGCCCGTTCAGGTCGCGCCACCCGCCCCACACCACCTGCTCGCCGTCCAAGGTGATCGTCACGCACAGTGCCCCGCAGCAGTCCGGCGCGCAGTCCGCCTCGGCGAGCACCACCTCGCGCGGCTCGGTGTCGGCGCGCAGTTCGCCGTTCGGCCGCAGGAGTGCTTCGGGGGGCCGGCCCGGGCCGGAGACGAAGGCCTCGCGGATTATGTCGCGGCCGTCGATCATCGGGCGGACGGCCGCCTCGACGCCCCAATGTTCTGATCCGCCGACCTCGATCCGGATCCTGCTGAGCCCCGTCGCCATCCCCTGATTCTGACACTCCGGCGCGGTTGGCGCGCGCACATCGCAGCGTCCGAAATCCGCTGACACGTCTGTGCGGGATGGGGAGCGCGACGAGGAGCTCCGGGGGCCGCGACGACGGCTGCGGCCGCGGTCCGGCCTCGAACACGGAATCGGCGGCTGACGGGGAAACGTCAGCCGCCGGTCGCGCCGAGGAGCAGTCGCGCCAAGAAGTCGCGGGAGCGACCCGAACCCGAATATCAGTCCTCAGAGCCGCCGGAGCCGCTGGAGTCCGCGTCGTCGTCCGAATCGCCGTCATCGCCCTGCCCGACCGAGTCCACCTCGACCTCGAGCCCCAGCCGCTCGGCCAGCCAGCTGTGGAAGCCGATCGAGGCCTGCACCCAGTTCATGACGCTGCCCACGAAGAAGTCGACGTTCACGCCCTGCGGCACGACCATCTGCGACTCGCCGACCAGGCGCAGCACACCTTCCTCGTTGGTGTGCGTGTACACCTTCGGCCACAGCGAGTCCCGGTTCCACTCGTCGATGACGTCGAGCAGTTCCTGCTTCTCCTCCAGCGGGTACGCCCGCTCGTAGAACGCCCGGATCGCGAACAGCTCCTTGGCCTCGCCGCGGAACATCGCGTAGAGGCGGAAGCCCGGCCAGGAGGCGACGGTGTCGCCCTCCTCATCCGTGCCGTACTTGATCCCGACCTGCTCGAACAGGTCACCGATCAGCTTGGCGTCCGGCTTGATGATCGGCGGCGGGCCCTGCGGCGGCTCCTGCGGGCCGAAGTTCGGGATGGCTCCCGGGTCGATGGTCATGCGTTGTCCTCAGCGGCAGATTCAGAAGTTGGCCCTTCCATCCTGTCATCACCCGGGCGTGAGGCTGTACTCGCGGCGCGAGACTTCGGATGCCGGAACACACAGCACGGCCTCACTCCGGCCCCGCGCCGCCACCCTCAGCGCCGCCCTCAGCACCGCCGGCCTCAGCACCCAACCCAGACCCGGCGAACAAGTACTCCACCAACTTCGCCAGCGCCGGCAGCGCCGCGGCCACCGCCTCCTGCTCGGACCCCTCCAGCCGTTCCAGCGCCGCGCCGATGCGCCGCTGGTGCGCGAACTGCCAGTCGGCGAGCTGGTTACGGCCGGCCTCGGTCAGCTCCACCACGGCGACCCGGCGGTCGTCGGCGTGCGTGCCGCGCACCACCAGGCCGGCGGTCATCAGCTGGCCGATCAGGCCGCTGACCGTGGAGGTGGACAGGCGCTGGCGCGCCGCGAGGTCGCCGACCCGGGCCGGGGACCGGTCGCTGAGCGCCTGCATCAGCTCGATCTGCGCCATCGGCAGCGCCTCCCACGGGTACTCCGTGCGGATCGACGTGCGCAGCGCGCGCCGCAGCCGCGTCACCACGTCGGTGAGCTGCTGCGCGGTCGCGTCCGGGGTCAGTTCCGGACCGGCGGACGGCTGGGCGGGCGGGGTCTGCGGGGTCTGCGGCACCGGCGTTGGCATGTCCGCACCTTAGAAGACGAGGGCCCGGTTGCGCCCGCCCCTCCGCACGGTTGAGACACAGTGTCGGCGCTCCGAATATTTCGGTGTCCGAAACTTTCGGAGTACGCTGGAAATTGTGAACGTCCTCCTCCGCGAGCGCCCACGCCCCGAACGCATACGCACGCTGCCCACAGCCTGGCGGCTGGCCATCCTGACGGTCTGCTTCGGCGCCTTCATGGGCCAGCTCGACGCCTCGATCACCACCCTCGCCTACCCGGCCCTGCGCACCGAGTTCCACGCGTCCCTGTCCGCGGTCTCCTGGGTCTCGCTGTCCTATCTGCTGACGCTCACCCTGCTGCTGGTCCCGACCGGCCGGCTGTCCGACGCCCTGGGCCGCAAGCTCTTCTACATCTACGGCTTCGGCGTCTTCACCGCCGCCTCCGCCGCCTGCGCCCTGGCCCCGAGCCTGGACGCGCTCATCGCCTTCCGCGTGGTCCAGGCCCTGGGCGCCGCGATGCTCCAGGCCAACAGCATCGCGTTGATCTCCAACGCCGCCCCGCGCGAGAAGCTGCGCCAGGCGCTCGGCATCCAGGCCGCGGCGCAGGCCCTGGGCCTGGGCCTGGGCCCGGCGGTCGGCGGGCTGCTCGTCGACACCCTCGGCTGGCGCTGGGTGTTCGGGGTGAACGTCCCGGTCGGCGTGGTGGCCCTGATCGGCGGCGTCTACCTGCTCCCCCGCACCCGCGAGCGCAACCCGGGGTTCCGGCCGGACCTGGCCCCGCTGAAGAAGCACGACGTGCGCTGGGGCCTGCTCGGCGCGGCCGGCGGCTACCTGGTGCTGTTCGGCCCGCTGGTCCTGGTCCCGGTGATCATGGCGGCCCGCGGCAGCAGCGCGCTGGCCTCCGGACTGGTGCTGACCACGTTGCCGGTCGGCTTCGCGATCGGCGCCTCGTTCCTGAAGTGCCGGGCGCAGGTCGGACTGGGCCTGGCGGTCGCGGCCCTGGCCGGGCTGCTGGTGCTGCCGTTCGAGACGGCCGTGCTGGTCCCGCTGCTCGGCGTCCTGGGCCTGGGGCTGGGCGCCTACGCCCCGGCGAACAACGCACAGGTGATGGGGGCGGTGCCGCAGAAGCAGTCCGGAGTCGTCAGCGGGCTGCTGAACACCGCACGCAGCCTCGGCACCTCTGGCGGGGTGTTTCTGGTGACCACCGCTGTAGCGTTCGCGCACCACGACAGCGGACGCGGATCCCGCTATGCGTTCGGCGGCCTATTGGCCGTCTGTCTGCTCACCCTCGCCGTGGCGGTACGCCCGAGCCCGCACCCGGTCCCGGACGAACTCGTCGACGAGCCGCCAGCCCCACTCGGGCCGCAGGTCGGGCCGCTTGTGCGGGGTGACGATCAGCAGCGCGTCGCAGACCTGGGCAAGCTGCCACGCCAGCAGCGGAAGACGCGACACGTCGGCCAGGTGCAGCGCGAAACTGCACACCGTCAGTGAGTAGTGGCGGCCGGCCAGGGCACCGGCGGCCACGTCTTCGAAACTCAGTTCCTCTACAGAGCTCCCTGTAGCGGCGCTATAAGCGGCGGCCGTATAGGGGTCCACTCCGTCAACCTGCTCCGCGCCCAACTCCAGAAGCGCACGCGTCGCCTCTCCGCTGCCGCACGCCAGGTCCAACACGTGGTTCAGCTCTAGAGAGTTCCGCTCCACGCTCTCCTGGATGACGGCACGTACCGCGATCTCATGGGGATTGCGGTACGCGGCCCCGAAGCGCTTGTAATACTCCTCCGCTCCGTACTCTTCATAGGCGCCGCGGATGGAGGAAGACATACCCCAGCCTAAAACGCGGTCAGCCCAAGTCGCGCAGCTCCTTGGCCGCTCGTGCCACCTCCCCGAGCACGTGCGGAGTGAACTCGAACACCGCCTGGTCGCCCTTGAACGGGACGTCCGGCGACCAGGTGAAGCGCAACTCATAGCCGCTGCGCTGCCGTCCCCCCATGCGCGCCAGGGCCGCGCAGACCTCCTTGGCGAGCGTCGGGCGGGTCGCGCGGTAGCCGTTCACGATCGGGAAGTACGCCTGCGATTCGTGGTCCCCTATGGCCGCGCGGAAGGCGCCCAGCACGCCCTCGTACATGGTCCGCGTCACCTTCCGCTCCACCGGCTCCCCGATGTCCGGGGTGAGGACGGTCCGGATCGTGAGGACCGGCACTCCGGTGCGCGAGGTACCGACCTCGGCCCCGCGCACGAAGCCCCACGCGTGCTTGGTGTCCACGGCGCGCGCCGCGGCCAGCGCCAGATCCCGTAGGCCGGTCATGGCCGGCGCCAGACCGGCCAGGGAGAACTCGTTGAGGCGTACGTAGAGGACGTCCGCCCACCGCAGGTCCAGATCGCCGAGCACCGAGTCCGCGTCCCGCTGTTCAGCGTTCGCGACGGTCTCCAGCAGGTCGGTCATGCGCAGCGGATAATCGCGCAGCCGCTGGTCCAGCGGCACCAGCACCTCATAGGGGTGCGGGTTCGCGACCCCCGGCGGCGGGTCCAGCTCCCAGATCTGGCCGCGCCCGTAGTCGCGGCCTCTGCGCCAGCCCGTCGCTGCCAAATAGCGGAGTACGTCATCCGGCCGGAGCCTTGCGGCCCGGCCGGATGCGGAAGTGGGAGCGGTCATGACGTGAGCATCTCCCGGAACTCATCGCCGAACAGCCCGTGCAGGGCCCTGATAGTAAGCAGATTCTCACGCGGGACGCGTACTGTATACGTACTTGACCGGTTTCTTCCGGGCAACGGGAGCGCGTCATGGAAACACGCCCAATACGCGGCGTGCCGGAGGATTAGCCGGTCCGTGGTGATGTCCGTCCACGCCGAGGAAGCCCGCGGGACCACCACCAGGAACAGGAACCTGGGCACCAGGTAGTCACGGCCGGCGAGCCAGTTGAAGTTCTTGACCTCCAGCGGATAACGCCAGGCGACGTCGTTTCCGCGCGGGTCGGACCAGGACTTCACCTGGGCGTCTATCAGGGGGAACCCGCGGCGTCCGTCCACGGCGGGGTAGCGCAGCGTCCAGTCCACCCCGACCCGGTCTCGGTCGGAGCGCAGGGCGTCTAGATTGGCCGCGGCGGCCAGGGCTCTGATGAAGGTCTCACCGAAGTCGCCCTGGTGTCCGGAGTCGCCGAGGGTCAAGGGGCGTCCGGCACCCCCGGTCTTGTTCTCGTTGGCCTGGAACCCTTGGTCGATCGTCCCCGTCATGGCTTCCCTTATACGCACTCTCATGGGGGTTATCGGGTCCTGATACAAGAGTAACCTGGACTATCCGTCATCGGTAGGTCACTTACCGTTGACTCCGGGTGAACATCTAAAGTGATCCACGTGAGCAGCATCTTCGGGAAACGCCTCGGTCTCGCCTCCGCGACCGCCGCAGCGGTCGTGGTCGCCGTCACCGGGTGTTCTTCGGGAGGTTCGCCGTCTGCCGCGGACGCCGGGGCTGGTAGCAAGGGCGCCGCTTCCGCTGCCGGGAAGCCGGGGAATCCGTCGTCCGGCGGCGCCTCGCCCTCGTCTTCGGCCGCCGCTTCGCCGGGCGGCTCGGCTCTTTCCTCTGCTTCCTCAACGTCGGGGGCGAATTCCCCGTCCTCGCCGTCCGCCCCGTCCTCGTCCGCGACGCACCACGTGCCGGTCGCGCCGGGCTCGTCCTCGAGCGGGCCGTCCACGAAGCTGCCGCCGTACCTCGACTCCGAGCCGGTCGGGGACGCTCCGGCCTGGCGGACGACCTCCGCGGGAGTGGAACTGGCCGGGGACGGCTCCGCGTTCGCCGCCCGCTTCGACCCCGCGGCCGTGCGCTTCGCGCTGCACGCCGGTTCGCAGGTCCCCGGCGGGTCCGGGTGGCAGGGCGGGAATGCCGCGAGCGCGAGCGGGCTCGTCGCCGGGTGGAACGGTGGGTTCCTCATGGCCAATGACGCTTCCTGGGGTGGGTTCTACCTAGGCGGACGCACGGCTTATGGATCGCTGCGTACCGGTACCGCGTCCGAGGTCTTCTATAAGGACGGCTCCATGGACGTCCTGGCGTGGCCCGGCGGACTGCCCAGCTCCGACGTCCTGGGAGTCCGGCAGAACCTGGCCCTGATGATCAACGACGGCAAACTCGCGGCGGACCTCGACAACGGCACCTCGGCGGACGAGCGGACGTGGGGCTTCACCAACAACTCGGCGGACGTGCACGGCAACCGCTCGGGGATCGGGGTGACGGCCGACGGCAGGGTGCTCTACGCGGCCGTGCACGGGGCGTCCCCTCTGCAACTCGCGCAGTATCTCCAGCGGGCCGGCGCGGTGCGCGCCATGCAGTTGGACATCAACTTCTCGCGACCGATCTTCGGGACGTACGCGACCGGACGGTGGACGCAGCCCGCGTCGTGGCTCGGGCCGGCGGAACGCTTCACGTCCGGGAACGAGCGGGACTTCGTCGTCGTCTACGCGCGGTGAGTTCTGATCTGGATCTGTAGCAACCGCCTGCAATAGCCACCTGCAATAACCACCTGCAATGTCCGCCACGGGGCAGATGCCCAATAGGTCGCAGGATTACTCCTATTGAGGGATATCGGCGGGGTCAGAAGGCTGCGGCGGCGGCAAGTTCACGCTGCCAGGCTTGGGACGCGGCGGCGGGCGTCGGTGTCGGTGTCGGCTCGAAAGGCGCCAGCAGACCGGCTTTCCAGGTACCCACGACGCGGCCGTCGGCCAGCATCGTCTGCGCGATCATCCCGCCGCCGGCGTTGACGCGCTTGGCGAAGGCGGGGTCCAGGATCAGCTCGCGCGAGCGGTGGCCCAGCAGGTAGGGGTCGAAGCGGGCCAGGAGGCGGTAGGGGTGTTCGGGCGGCATGGGTTCAGTGCCGCGCGGCAGGAGTAGGCGGTGGCCGTCGTGGTCGACTTCCTCAAGGATGTCGCGGATGAGGGCCACGGCTGCGTTCGCGTCGGCAACGGGCAGCCCGGACCACGCGACGAGGTCGGCGGTGGTCGCGGGACCGTAGGCGGCGAAGTAGCGGGTGGCCAGGCGGGCCAGGGCGGTTTCGCGGTCTGGTGTGGCCGGCACGTGGGCCGACCAATCGTCGAGCAGCACGTAGGTGGGCTCATCGCGGGCCGCATCGGGGCCACGGCAGATCAGACCGCTGTGCGCGGCGAACCCGAGCAGATGCGGCGGCTGTTGACTCTTCGGATCAATGACGACGCCGTGCCCGGCCAACTCGGCAACAATCTCGGCCCGAGTCAGAGCCCTGCCAGCGCCGAGGATCTTCGGCAGCGCCTCCATCGCGCGCTCACAGAGCTTTTCGGTGAGCCCAAGCTGATCCCGCCTGCGCCGATCCGCGCGCAGATTCACCGGCCCGAGCACGGCGAGGAAGGGGCGCAGGTCGTCGGCGGCAACCATGTGGATCGTCCCGCGCATGAGCCAGGTGCGGACCACCGCGGCTGCGGCCACGGCCGCGTCGACGTCAGCCGCCCGCAGCCCGCGCGTCGGAGTCCGAGTCCGAGTCTGAGTCCGCGACCAGACCTGAAGCCGCGCCGGACCCGACGCCTGCGCCTGGATCGCCGCCGCGCCCCGCACCGCCTCGGCCACGGTCGGGCTCGCGACGATCGGGCTCGCCTCGCCCGCCAGGCCCTGCGCGCGTACCCGCAGCCACCGCACTTCGTCCGCGCTCAAGGTCCGCATGGCCCGAAACTACGTCGCCGCACCCACCGCCACAGCCGCGCCCCGCGCCGCCGCCTTCCCAGGACGCCCGCCGCCGGCCGCCTTGTACTCCGCCGTCAGCCGGGTCGCGGTGTCCTCCGGCAGCCGCCGCACCGCCTCACGGAACGTCACGCCCGAGAGCCGGTCCAGGCGCGTGGTGACCCAGGCCGCGACCCAGGTCGGGTCCTTGTACGCGATCTCGCGCAGCACCCAGCCGATCGCCTTGCGGATGAAGAACTCGCGCTCGTCGACCATCGGGTCCGCGTAGCGGGTGAAGCGGACCAGGTCCGGCTTGCCCTCGCGGATCGCGGGGATCAGGGCGAGCAGACAGGCGCGGCGGAGCCAGAAGTCGCCGTCGTCGGCCCACAGGTCCAGGGTGCGGGAGGTGCCTTCGCGGTCGCGCAGGACGATCTTGCCCGCGACGTCGCCGGACAGCGGGTCGACCAGGGACCACATCGGGGCGTCGCGGAGCATCAGGGTCAGGTCCGGCAGGTCGTCCGCGCTCAGCAGGCGGACACCCTGGGCCAGGACGAAGACCGCGGCCAGCCGGCGCTCGTAGATGTCGGTGTCCCACAGGGCCGCGGCTAAGCCGTGGACGTCGTCGTGGGTCGCGCGCCGGCCGCCGATCTCCTTGTACATGCCCTTCACCAGCTTGCGGAGGTCCGGGACCGGGACCCCCATGTGCGCGAACTCGCTCTTGTGGTACTGCTGGTCGTAGGTCGCGCGGGCGGCGGTGCCGAGGCCGTCCAGGTCGTGGTCGAACCCGGACACGAGGGCGGGGATCGGGGTGGTCGTCGCATCTGTCACGCGGTGAGCCTAACGATCGCCGGCCATGATCCGGCGCCATCCGCTGCGCCGTTCGGGCAGGATGGACGATCAGTGTTCACCGTCAGGAGGGACGACCATGCGGATCGGAACGCTGTCCGGCGCGGCCGCGAAGGCCACGACGATCACCGCGATCGCCGCGATCACGGCGGCGCTGGCGACCGGGCTGGCCGGGTGCGGCAGCTCGAAGGGACACGGCGCCGCCCAGGCAGCCGGCGCCACCAGTACGGCATCCACCCAAGCGACGCCGTCGACCCCGACGACCCCGGCCACCACCGCCGGCACCTCGGCCCCCTCCGGCGCCCCCTCCACCTCCAGCAGCCGCCTGGCCCCGGCCCTGATCCAGCTCTCGGATCTGCCGGCCGGCTTCCGCACCGAGCCCCTCACCGAGCGCAACCTGCCCTCGCTGATCAAGGGCTGCCCGGGCCTGGAGGTGCTTCAGCAGTCGAACATCGCCGACCAGGCGCAGGCCGAGTGGACCAAGGGCGCCCTGGACGACTACGTCAACGAGGCGGTCATCCAGCCGCAGGGCGAGACCGCGGCCAGCCTGGTCGACAAGGCGTCCAGCGCCCTCACCTCCTGCGGCTCGGTGAAGGTCAGCGAGGAGGGCCTGTCGGTCACTCTCCAGGCCACCCCGCTGAACCTGGCACCGGTCGGCACCGCCTCCCACGCCTGGCACACGTCGGCCAAGTTCGGCATCGCCTCGATGGAGATGAACGTCGTCCTGATCCAGCAGGACGACCTGGTCGTGCTGATCGCCCAGACCCGCGTCGACGGACACACCGACGACGGCCTGACGCTGTCGGCGTCGCAGGCCGCCGCCAAGCGCGCCGCGGACTTCCAGAAGCAGCAGCACTAGCAGAGCACTGGCAGAGCGCCTCCAGAGCACCGACAGCAGCGCTGGCAGAGCACCGGCAGCAGCCACTAGCAGAGCGCCAGCAGAGCACCGGTAGCAGCACTAGCAGAGCACTTCACGCCGAGCAGGCGCGCCGGCAGTCGCATTCCGTCCCGCCGGGCCAGCGGTTCACCACCCTGGCACGGCGCCTTACGATCAACGCATGCCCTCCAAGCCCGAACCCAAGAAGCGGCCGCTGCACCTGATCGGCGAACCGCCGGCGGCGCTGCCGATCGACACCGAGTCGTTCTTCGGCCTGGACGCCATCGAGGACCCCTTGCGGCTGCTGGCGCGCAGCACCGAGTTGGCCGACGCGTTCCGGGCCTCGGCCGGGCGCGCCGAGAGCTACCAGGCGGTGGCGGCGGCCAGGCTGACCGATCCGCGGCGCTTCGACCGGATGCCGGTCCCCGACTTGGCCCTGCTGACCGGGTGGACCGAGGAGTACGCGGCCAAGATGGCCGAGTACGGCCGCACGCTGCTGGACAAGGGCGCTCCCTGGGACTGAGCCGGGTTCGGCTGAGGGGCGGCGACGGGCCGCCGCCCCCGCCGCTCCCCGGCGGCCGTGATCCGGCTCACACCGCTTTACATAGGCAAACTATATAGGTGGGCGATACAATTATGGGCGTGGACCAGAACCCGGCCGCGGTGGCCGAACTCTTCGAGACCGTCACGGTGCTGATGATGCGGCACGTGCCGGCCCCGGACGGGCTCAGCCTCACCGCCGCCGCCACCCTCGGCTCCCTGCAACGGCGCGGGCCGCAGCGCATCACCGCACTGGCCGCCGCCCAAGGCGTGACCCAGCCGTCGATGACGCAGCTGCTGCGCCGCCTGGAGGACGCCGGCCTGGTGGCCCGGGTCGCCGAGCCCACCGACGGCCGCGTGGTGCTCGTGCAGCTCACCGCCGCCGGGGACGAGACACTGCGCACCCGGTGGGACACCCGCCTGGGACACCTGGAAACGGTGCTCCAGACGCTCACCGACGAAGAGCGGGCGACGCTGCAACGCGCCGCCGAGGAAGCCCTTCCGGTGGCGCAGAAGCTGGTCAACAGCCTCGCCGCACGCTACTGAGCGTTTCGGGCCCTGGCCGGCCGAGCTAGCCGGACCGGAGGGGACGCCTTCGCGCGCGAGCGGGTACGTAGTCCGACCGCGTGGAAGGAAGAACCTTGTCATCCACCCTGCGCTCCGACGCCTCCGCGGCGCCCATCGCGAACCCCCCGGGCCGGGCCGCCGGACAGCGAGATCAGCATCGAGCCGCCGGCCACCCCGCTGACCATCCCACTGACCACCCGAGCGGCCGCCGGAAGCCCCCGAGCCTCCTGCACCAGCCGAAAGCCGTGTGGGCTGTGGCCTTCGCCTGCGTCATCTCCTTCATGGGCATCGGCCTGGTCGACCCGATCCTGCCGGCCCTGGCCTCCCAGCTGAAGGCCAGCCCGAGCCAGGTCACCATGCTGTTCACCAGCTACCTGGTGGTCACCGCGGTGGCGATGCTGATCACCGGCTTCGTCTCCAGCCGGATCGGCGCCAAGCGGACCCTGGTCGCGGGCCTGGCGATCATCGTGGTCTTCGCCGCGCTGGCCGGCGCCTCCGGCACCGTCGGCCAGATCGTCGGCCTGCGGGCCGGCTGGGGCATCGGCAACGCGCTGTTCATCGCCACCTCCCTGGCCGTCATCGTGGGCTCGGCCAGCGGCGGCTTCTCCGGCGCGATCATCTTGTACGAGACCGCGCTGGGCGTCGGCATCGCCCTGGGCCCGCTGGTCGGCGGCGAACTCGGCGGGATCAGCTGGCGCGGCCCGTTCTTCGGCGTCGCGGTCCTGATGCTGATCGCCCTGGTCGCCACCTTGATCCTGGTGGCGCCGACGCCGCCGCCGGCCCGCAAGGTGTCGATCACCGAGCCGATCAGGGCCCTGCGCCACCGCGGCCTGCTGACCCTGGCGCTGACCGCGCTGTGCTACAACTGGGGCTTCTTCACCCTCCTGGGCTACGCCCCGTTCCCGATGAAGCTCGGCACGCACCAACTCGGCTACGTCTTCACCGCCTGGGGCGTGCTGGTCGCGGTCTTCGCGGTGTTCGCCGCCCCGCGGCTGCAAGCCCGGTTCGGCATCGCCCGGACCCTCTACGCGAACCTGGCGTTGTTCGCCGTCAACATCCTGATCGTCGGGCTGGCCACGGACCACAAGGCGATCCTGATCGGCGCGGTGATCGTCGCGGGCGTCTTCATCGGCGTCAACAACACCATCACCACGCAGGCGGTGATGACCGTGGCGCCGGTCGACCGGCCGATCGCCTCGGCGTCCTACGGCTTCGTCCGCTTCATCGGCGGCGGCCTGGCCCCGTACTTCGCCGGCCGGCTCGCCGAGAGCTTCAACATCCACGTCGCGTTCTACGTCGCGGCCGTGGTCGTGGTGATCGGCATCGGGATCCTGGCCTCCGGGCACAAGCTGCTGATGGCGGCCGAGCAGCAGACCCTCATCGACTCCGAGGAGGAGGCGCTGATCGAAGAGCTCGGCTCAGCGTCCTGAGCCGGTGGTTGTCGCGGTTGTTTCCGCCGAGCGGGTCCGTCTGACAGAGTGCATGACATGGCGAACTCGCTCCCGGTCCTCACGTTCAACCCCTCGGCCGACGACTACGTCTGGACCTTCGGCGGCGCCCCGCCGCTGGCCCGCGTGAAATCCGGCGACACCCTGGAGCTGTTCACCGAGGACTGCTTCGCCGGCCGGGTCCGCTCCGAGAAGGACCTGGTGACCGAGGTCTGCGAGTTCCCCTTCCTGAACCCGCAGACCGGCCCCTTCTACGTCGAGGGCGCCGAACCCGGCGACACGCTGGCCGTGCACTTCGTCTCCATCGAGCCGGCCCGCGACTGGGCCGCCTCGACCACCGTCCCGCTGTTCGGCGCCCTGACCTCCACCCACACCACGGCCACCCTCCAGCCGCCGCTGCCGGAGCGGGTCTGGATCTGGCAGCTGGACCGCGAGCGCCGCACCTGTCTGTTCCGGGCCCACGACAGCGACATCGAGGTCGAGCTGCCGATGGACCCGATGCACGGCACCGTCGGCGTGGCCCCGGCCAACCTCGAAGTCCGCTCGGCCCTGGTGCCCGACGCGCACGGCGGCAACATGGACACCCCCGAGATGCGCGCCGGCGTCACCTGCTACCTCGGCGTGAACGTCGAGGGCGCGCTGTTCAGCCTCGGCGACGGCCACGCCCGCCAGGGCGAGGGCGAGACCTGCGGGGTGGCCGTGGAGACCGCGATGAACACGGTCATCACCATCGAGCTGGTCAAGGGCTTCCCCACCCCCTGGCCGCGCTTGGAGTCCGACACGCACATCATGACCGCCGGATCGGCCCGCCCCCTGGAGGACGCGTTCCGCATCGCGCAGGTCGACTTGGTGCAGTGGGTCGCCCGGGACTACGGCCTGAGCGAGCTGGACGCGTACCAGTTGGTGACGCAGGGGGTGGAGTCGCCGCTGGCGAACGTGTGCGACACGAACTACACCTCGGTCGCCAAGATGCGTAAGGCTTTCCTGCCGTCCGGCACGTCGGCTTACGGGGTGCACAAGACGTTGCGGGAGCGAGCGGCCGCCTACCTGGCGGGTTGAGACCCGGCAGGCCGAGCGCTGCCGGGTTGGGAGCTGGCAGGTTGAGAGCTGCCGGGCTGAGATCAGTCAGCGCGCGGCAGCCCCCGGCGGCAGCAGCGGCAGCCCCGCAGTCGGCCCACCCTCGATCAGCCGCCACAGCCGCTCGGTGTCCAAGTGCTCCTCCACCGCGTCCCCGAGCCGGTCGAGCTGCTTCTCCCGCTCGGCCGAGAACGACGTGTCCGGGTCGGGCACGAAGGGCAGGCCGCAGACCCGCGCGACCTCCGTCAGGTACGCGCGGCGGAAGCCGTCGCTCTCCAGCGCGCCGTGCCAGATCGTGCCCCAGACCGCACCTTCGCGGCAGCCTTCCAGGGCCGCGCCGCCGGCGTCGGTGAACAGCGGGTCGCCGCCGGTGACCTGGACCCGGCCGTTGTGGATCTCGTAGCCGGCCACCGGTTCGCCGAGGCCGAACCCCACCGGTCGAGTCAGGGTTTTGACGGGGTCGAACACCGTGCGCACCGGCAGGAGTCCGAGCCCTGCGACGGTCCCGCGCCGCGACTCGACCTCGTCCTCGATCTCGGTGCCGAGCATCTGGTAGCCGCCGCAGATCCCAAGGACCGGTCGCCCCTCGGCCACGCGCTTGGCCAGCACCGCGTCCAGGCCGCGCGCACGCAGCCACGCCAGGTCCGCGACCGTCGACTTCGTCCCCGGCAGCACCACCAGGTCCGCCGACGCCACCGCCGAGGCCGACGCCGTGAACTCCACGTCCACGCCCGGCTCGATCGCCAGCGCGTCCACGTCCGTGAAGTTCGAGACCCGCGGGAACCGCACCACCGCGACCCGCAGCCGGGCCCCGCCGGGCACGCCGTCGGCCCCGGCCGCGCCCGCCGCGTACGCCTCGATCGGCAGCGCGTCCTCGGCGTCCAGCCGGATCCCCGGCAGCCACGGCACGACGCCCAGCACCGGCCGGCCGGTGAAGCCCTCGATCTGCCGCAGCCCGGGCGTCAGCAGCGAGGGATCGCCGCGGAACTTGTTGATGATGAACCCTGATATCAGCCGCTGATCCTCGGCGTCCAACAACGCCACGGTCCCGTGGAACGCCGCGAACACCCCGCCCCGATCGATGTCCCCGACCACCACCACCGGCATCCCCAGCGGCCGGGCCAGCCCCATGTTGACCAGGTCCCCGTCGCGCAGGTTGATCTCGGTCGGGGAACCCGCGCCCTCGCACACCACCACGTCGAACCGCGACTTCAAGTCCTGATACGACGCCAGCACCGCCTCCCGCAGCCGGGGCTTCAGCTCCTGGTAGGAGGTCGCCGAGGCCTGGCCGAACACCTTGCCCAGCAACACCACCTGGCTGCTGCGGTCACTGCCCGGTTTGAGCAGCACCGGGTTCATCGCCACTTCCGGTTCGACCCCGGCGGCCTGCGCCTGCATCACCTGAGCGCGCCCGATCTCGGCGCCGGACACGGCTGAGGCGCCGGACATCGATGAGGCGCCGGCCGTGGCCGAACCCCCGGCCCCGGCCCCGGTCCCGGTCCCGGTCCCGGTCCCGACCACCATCGAATTGTTCGACATGTTCTGCGCCTTGAACGGCGCCACCCGAACCCCCCGCCGGGCCAACCACCGGCAGATCCCAGCGGTGATGAGGCTCTTCCCGGCATCGGAGGTGGTCCCGGCGACCAGCAGCGAACCCGTCCCGCCGGGCAAGTCGATCATGGCACCAGCTTAGCCGCGGCCGCGGTGAGCGCCGCGATGACCTCCGGGTAATCGGCCCCGGTCCGCACCGCGATCAAACTGACCCGCCGCGGCCAGTCCTCCTTCAACGGCAGCAGCACCACGCCCTCGGGCACCTGAAGCGGAACGCCGAGCGTGGGCAACAAGGTCACGCCGAACCCGTTGGCGATCAGCGCCAGGACCGCACTGAAGTCGGTGGCCCGATACCGCCCACGCGGCTGGAACCCGGCATCGGCACAGATAGCCGTCACCTGGTCATGGCAGGAAAGGCCCTCGGCGGCCAGCACGAACGGATCCTCGACCAGATCCGTCAGCGAAACCTGCTCCGCCCCGGCCAGCCGATGCCCGGCCGGCAGCGCCGCGTGATAGATCTCCTCCAACAATGGCAGGATCTTGATCCGCGGATCCCCGAGCAGCGGCCGGTTCGGCGCGGCCATCACCACCGCGACGTCCACCGAACCGTCGATCAGGTGCGCCACCGAGTCCTCGCTCTCGGTGTCGGCGATCTCGAAACCCCACTCCGGGTGCGTCTGGCGAAGCGCCTTCATCGCCGGGGCGATGACCGCCGTGACCGCGGTCGAGAAGCCCGCGATCCGCACCGTCATCGGCACCGGGGAGATCGCCCGCAGCTCCGACTGCGCCCGCTCCAGCTGCGCGAAGACCACGTCGGCGTGGGTCACCAGGACCCGCGCCGCCTCGGTCAGCACCACGTTGCGGCCGCGTCGTTCCAGCAGTTCGCAGCCGGTACTCTTGCTCAGGACGGCCAGCTGCTGGGACACCGCCGAGGGCGTCAGGTACAGCGCCTCGGCCGCCGCGGAGACCGTGCCGTGATCGGCCAGCGCGCGCAGCGTCCGCAGTTGGCGTACGTCGAGCATCGGGGCCACCTTCGATCGTTTAGGCCGTCTTAACGGTTTCGGGAAAAATCATTCGCTGGTGCTAAACGATACTGCGGCCGGACACTTTCGTCATGCGTAATCCCCGCCACGTCGCCATGGCCGTCGCGATCGTCCTGATCTGGGGCGTCAACTTCATCGCCATCGGCCACGCCCTCGAAGGCTTCCCGCCGATCCTGCTCGCCTCGCTGCGGTTCGCGCTCACCGGCCTGGCGGCGTTCTTCGTGCCCCGGCCCAAGGAAGTGCGCTGGTACTGGATCGCCGGCAGCAGCGCGTTCATGTTCTACGGCCAGTACGTCCTGCTCTTCACCGGCATGGCGCACGGGATGCCGGACGGCCTGGCCTCCCTGGTCCTGCAGAGCAACGCGCCGTTCACGGTCCTGGCCGCGGCGCTGCTGCTGAAGGAGCGCACCGGGATCCGGCAGCTGGCGGGGATCGCGGCGGCCGTGGCCGGGCTCGGCGTGATCGGCGCCGGACGCGGCGGGCACGTGCCGCTGTGGTCGCTGCTGCTGGTGATCACCGCCGGCGCGTCGTGGGCACTGGGCTCGATCTGCAACCGCAAGGCCGGCGCCACCAACGGCTTCGCTCTGATGGTGTGGGCCAGCGTGTACGCCACTCCCCCGCTGTTCCTCACCTCGCTGGCGACTGAGGGGCCGCACCGGATCGGGCACGCCTTCGCCCACCTGCACACCGGACCGGTACTGGGCCTGCTGTACGTGGTGCTGGTGTCGACCTTCGTCGGGATGGGGGCGTGGGTGGTACTGCTCACCAAGTACCCGGCCTCGGCGGTCGCCCCTTACACCCTCGGCGTCCCGCCGATCGGGATCCTCGCGGCGCTGATCGCGAACGGCGAGCGGATGACCCCGCTGGAGATCGCCGGCTCCGCGGTGGTGCTGGCCGGGCTGGTGGCCATCATGTGGCCGCGACGAACCCCAATCGCCTCCGATCCGTCCGTGCCCGCCGCTAAAGTCGACAGGACCGCTCAAGCCGTCGCCTAGCACCGGAAGAGATCACCGCCTTGGCCGCACCGACCACCGAGCCGCACGGCACCTCGCTCGCCGTCGTCGAAGGCGTCCTGGAGCGGATCACCTTCGCCAACGAGGAGACCGGCTACACCGTCGCCCGCGTGGACACCGGCCACGGCGCCGGGGACCTGCTCACGGTGGTCGGGGCGCTGCTCGGGGCGCAGCCCGGTGAGTCGCTGCGGCTGCGCGGGCGGTGGGGCTCGCATCCGCAGTACGGCCGGCAGTTCACCGTCGAGAACTACACCACGGTCCTGCCGGCGACGGTCGCGGGCATCCAGAAGTACCTCGGCTCCGGGCTCATCAAGGGCATCGGGCCGAAGACCGCCGAGAAGATCGTCGGGCACTTCGGGGTCCAGACCCTGGCCGTGATCGAGGAGGCCCCGCAGCGGCTGATCGAGGTGCCGACGCTGGGACCGAAGCGGACCAAGCTGATCGCGGCGGCCTGGATCGAGCAGAAGGCCATCAAGGAGGTCATGGTCTTCCTGCAGTCGGTCGGAGTGACCACGTCGATCTCGGTGCGGATCTACAAGGAGTACGGCGACGCCGCCATCGACGTGGTGAAACAGGAGCCTTACAAGCTCGCCTCGGACGTGTGGGGCATCGGGTTCAAGACCGCCGACTCGATCGCGGTCGCCGTCGGGATCCCCCACGACTCGCCAGAACGGGTGAAGGCCGGGATCCAGTACGCGCTGTCACAGAGCTCTGACGCTGGGAACTGCTACCTGCCTCGCCAGAAGCTGCTGGAGGAGTCGGTCAAGATCCTGACGGTGCCCCTGGAGCTGGCGTCGGCCTGTCTGGACCAGCTGATCGAGGCCGAGGGCGTGGTCGCCGAGGACATCCCCGACCCGGACGGCTACGACCCCGAGGAGCCGATCCGCGCCGTCTACCTGGTCCCGTTCCACCGCGCCGAGGTATCGCTGGCCGCGCAACTGCGGCGGCTGCTGGAGGCGCCGGACGACCGGCTGGGCTCGTTCGGGTCCGTGGACTGGGACAAGGCGCTGGGCTGGCTCCAGGAGCGTACCGGGGCTGATCTGGCGCCGGAGCAGACCGAGGCGGTGAAGCAGGCGCTGACCTCGAAAGTCAGCGTCCTGACCGGCGGCCCGGGCTGCGGCAAGTCGTTCACGGTGCGCTCGATCGTCGAGCTGGCCCGGGCCAAGCGCGCCCGGGTGGTGCTGGCCGCGCCGACCGGCAAGGCGGCCAAGCGGCTCGCCGAGCTGACCGGGGCCGAGGCGATGACCGTGCACCGGCTGCTGGAGCTCAAGCCGGGCGGGGACGCCGCCTACGACCGGGACCGGCCGTTGGAGGCCGATCTGGTGGTCGTGGACGAGGCCTCGATGCTGGATGTGCTGCTGGCGAACAAGCTGGCCAAGGCGGTCGCGCCGGGCGCGCACCTGCTGCTGGTCGGGGACGTGGACCAGTTGCCGTCCGTCGGGGCCGGCGAGGTGCTGCGGGACCTGCTGGCCGCCCCGCGGGTGCCGCGCGTGCGGCTGACGCAGGTGTTCCGGCAGGCGCAGCAGTCGGGCGTGGTGGTGAACGCGCACCGGATCAACTCGGGGAAGCCGTTGCAGCTGGAGGGATTCAACGACTTCTTCCTGTTCGTCGAGGACGAGACCGAGGACGCCGCGCGGGTGGCCGTCGAGCTGGCGACCACGCGCATCCCCAAGCGCTTCGGCTTCGATCCGCGCCGCGACATCCAGGTCCTCACCCCGATGCACCGCGGCCCGGCCGGTGCCGGCACGCTGAACGGGCTGTTGCAGGAAACGCTGACGCCGGCGCAGCCGTCGCGGCCGGAGAAGCGCTTCGGCGGCCGCACGTTCCGGGTCGGCGACAAGGTGACGCAGATCCGCAACAACTACGACAAGGGCTCGAACGGGGTCTTCAACGGGACCGGCGGGGTCATCACGTCGATGGTGTTAGAGGACCAGACGCTGGTGGTGCGCACCGACGAGGACGAGGAGGTGCCCTACGACTTCGCCGAGCTGGACGAGTTGCAGCACGCTTACGCGATGACCGTGCACCGGTCGCAGGGCTCTGAGTATCCGGTGGTCGTGGTCCCGGTGACGATGAGCGCGTGGATGATGTTGCAGCGGAACCTGCTGTACACGGCCGTGACGCGGGCCAAGAAGCTGGTCGTGCTGGTCGGGTCGAAGCGGGCGCTGGCCCAGGCGGTCCGGACCATGTCGGCCGGGAAGCGGTTCACCGGACTGGATCACCGGTTGCGATGACGGAACTCACTCTTCGTTTCGACGGCAACAAGCCGCGCAAACTGAAGTACAACCTGGCCGCCGCGCGCCAGGCCGGAGCTTCGACGCTGCTGACGTTCGGCGGCGCGTACTCCAACCACATCCGCGCGGTCGCGGCGGCCGGGCGCGCTGAGGGCTTCGCGACGATCGGGGTGATTCGCGGCGAGGAGCATCTACCACTGAACGAGTCGCTGGCGTTCGCGATCGGGCAGGGAATGCAGCTCACTTATATGGACCGCCAAACCTATCGGGCGAAGGACTCGGCCGAGGTGCGGCGGTTCTTGGAGCGCACGTTCGGGGAGTTCTTCTTGATCCCGGAGGGCGGGTCCAATCCGGCGGCGGTACGGGGATGCGCCGAGTTGCCGGGCGAGATCGCAGAGCCCTTCGATGTCATCTGCTGCCCGGTCGGGACCGGCGGAACGTTGGCCGGGATCGCGGCCGGACTGGGCCGGGGGCAGCGGGCGATCGGGTTCGCGGCGCTGAAAGGCGGCTTCCTGACCGGCGAGGTCGCCGAGTTACAGCGGCAGACGTATGGAGAGGTCTTCGACAACTGGCATGTCGAGGACGACTACCACTTCGGGGGCTATGCCAAGGTGCCGCCGGAGTTGGATGCCTTCGCCGCGCGGTTCGGGGCCGAGCACGGCTTCGAGGTGGACCGGATCTATGTCGCCAAGATGCTTTATGGCATCACGGAGATGATCGCGGCCGGGAAGTTCGCGGCTGGCGCTCGGATCATCGCCGTGGTGACCACCGGCTGAATCAGCCGCTCGCGCCACCCGTGAAGTTCCACCCGGCCAGCCGCAGCGCCGGAGCCATCGCCGAATAGGCACCGTACTTCGAGGCGAACGCGGGCGCGTGCGTCCCGATCCCCAGCACCCGCCCCGGCGCCAGCGCCTCGGGGTAGGACTGGGTGAACCGCAGGTTCTTCACCGGCCGGGTGATCTCGCCGTTCTCGATCAGCCACACGCCGTTGCGGGTCAGCCCGGTCATCACCAGCCGTCGCGGGTCCAGGCAGCGCGTATACCAGTGGTCTGTCACCAGCAGTCCGCGCCGTACCTGCGCGACCAGCGCCTGCACCGAGGAGTCCGCCGCCGGTCCCTCGACCTCGGTCGGGGTCACATCGACCGCCGGCTCCAGGCGCACGTTGATCGGCTCCGCGCCTTCCACCGCGCTGTCGGCGCCGGCGTGCCCGGTGCTGGTGACTCCGGCTTCGCGCGCCGAGCGCCGGTCGTGCGCCACCGCGCGCGTGACGCCGTCCCGGACCAGTTCCAGGCGGTCGCGCGGGGTGCCCTCGGCGTCGAACAGGGCGCCGGCGGCCGGGCCGGAAAGGGGATCGTCGACCAGGCTCACCGAGGGGTCGAACTGCTGCTCCCCGAGCCGCACGAACGAGGTGCCCTCGGTCAGCGACTTCCCGTTGAAGCCGTAGCCGCCCAGGACCCACAGCACGTCGCTGACCGCCGTCGGCTCCAGCACCACCTCGTACTCGCCGGGCTCGATCTCGACAGGGTCCTGCGACGCCAGCGCCTTCGCCGCCGCCCGGGCCCCGAGCGCGGCGCCGTTCAGGTCGCTCATCCGGCGCGAGGCCTGCCGCGAGGCGCCGTCGGAGCTCGCGGTCTTGGCGATACCGTCGATCGCGGCCTCCACGACCGTCCCGTGCAGAGCCTGGCCCTCGGAGTTCGCGTAGGCGGTGACCACGAGGCGGTTCCGGTAGAAACCGGCCGCCGTCAGATCGCCGACCGCGTCCACGTACGCCTTCACCTGCTCGGCCCGCGCCTCCGGCCCCGCGCCGCCGGTGGCCAGGTCCGGCTCGGCCGAGGGCACCGGCATCGGCGCGCGGCTGGACAGCCCGGCCCAGCCCGGGTCCGCGGGCGAGAGCCGTACCGCGGCGACGGTGCGCTCGACCAGCGCCGCCAGGCCCGCGTCGTCGGTGACCGTCGTGGCGTTCACGGCGGTGCGGCCGTCGGCGTGGATCCGCAAGGTGATCGTGTCGGTGTCGCTGGCGACGTTCTGGTGGATGTAGGAGTTGGCGAACCGGGTGAGGGCCAGGTGCTCGTGCTCGACCGTCACGTCCACGTCCGCCGAGCCGCCGACAGCCGTCCGCGCGGCCTCCAGCACCCGCTCGGCGGTCTCGGTCCGCGCCCCGGTGTCCGGGCTCATCCCCGCACCCCCACTCGCACGTTCTGGAACCGGGCCGGCGCCGCCGGGTGCCCGGTGTGCCCGACCTGACCGGGCTGGCCCTTGCCGCAATTCGGTGTGCCCCACGGGACGATCTCGTTGGAGAGCATGTCCATGCTCTGCCAGAACGTCGGGCCGATGCCGGTGTAGGTGGGGTTCTTCACCATCCGGCCGAGCTTGCCGTTCTTCACCTCGTAGCCGACCTCGCAGCCGAACTGGAAGTTCAGGCGTTTGTCGTCGATGGACCACGACCGGTTCAGGTCCATGAACACCCCGTCGTCGGTCGCGGCGATGATCTCGTCCAGGGTGTGCGGGCCCGGCTCCAGGCCGACGTTGGTCATACGCACGATCGGCAGCCGGGACCAGTCCATCGACCGGACGCTGCCGCCGTAGTCGAGCCCTGCGACAGCCGCGCTCTCCCGGCCGGCGAGCACTCCGGTCCAGATGCCGTTGCGGACCGCGTCCCGCTTGCCCGCCTTCGTGCCCTCGTCGTCATAACCGAACGAGCCCAGGGCCCCGGGGTAGGTGGCGTCGATGACGATGTTCATCAGCTCACTGCCATAGCGCAGCGAACCGAGCTGGTCCAGGTCCAGCCACGAGGTGCCGGCGTACGCCGCCTCCCAGCCCAGGATCCGGTCCAGCTCGATGGCGTGGCCGACGGACTCGTGGATCTGCAACGCCAACTGCTCCCCGCCCAAGATGAGCGTGGTCTGGCCGGACGGGCACTGCGGCGCGCGCAGCAGCGCCTGCGCCTCCTCCGCGATCCGGGCGGCGTGCGCGGCCAGGTCCAGCTCGGTGACCAGTTCCCAGCCGCGGGTGCCGTACTGGCCGCGCCGCGAGGGGTAGGAACGCACCTGGGTCTCGCGATCACCGACCGCGGTGGCCGAGATGCCGCCGCCGCACTCCCGGATGTGCTGGTCGATGCGGTGGCCCTCGGAGGAGACGAACCACTTGCGGGTGTCCCAGATCTGATAGACACCGGTCGCGATGTCAGCGCCCTGATCCCGCATCACGGCCGTCGCGGACGTCAGCAGGTCGCCCTTGTCCGACAGCGGCACCTCCAGCGGGTCCACCTCGCACCCGCTCGCCCAGCTGCCGACCTCGGGATCGGCCGGGATCATGCTGGCCGGGCCCGGCACCCGCGAGGAGGCCCGGGCGATCTCCACGGCCTGCCGGCCGGCCGCCCGGACCGAGGACGCGTCCAGGTGTGGCGTCGCGAAGAAACCCCAGCTGGACCCCACGAGCGCCCGCACCCCGATGCCGACCGTCTCGCCCTGGTCCAGCGCCTCCACGGCACCGTTGCGGGCGGACATGGACTCGGTGCGGCGGTCCATGACGCGCGCGTCGGCGTAGCGGGCCCCCAGCGCGAGCGCGTGCTCCACGGCCTGGTCGGCGGCGTCGAGGTAGCTGCTCATGGCTCCGACCCTATCCCGCACCCCGGCTGACCGTCGCGGCGAGTTGCTGCCACCGGTCGACCAGCAGGTCGGTGGCGGTGCGGTCGCGCACGGCCACCCGCAGCCAGTCCGCACCCAGGCCGGGGAAGGTGTCGCCGCGGCGCACGGCGATGCCCTCGGCCCGCAGCCGGGTCCGGAGCTCGGCCGCGTTCGGCGTCCTGACCAGCACGAACGGTGCGCGGGACGGGGCCGGGACGGTGACGTCGGGGAGCCCGCCGAGGCGGGCCAGCAGGTACTCGCGGTCCTGGTCGCCCTGCTTGGCGAGGGCCTCGGCCTCGGCCAGGGCGTACGGCTCGCAGACGGCCCGGGCCGCGATCAGGGCCAGGGAGGAGACGGACCACAGCGGCTGCGCGTTTCGCAGGGCACTGATGAGAGGTGCGGGGCCGAGGACGTAGCCGGCCCGGAGCCCGGCCAGGCCCCAGGTCTTGGTCAGGCTTCTGATGACCACGACACCGGCGAGGTCGGGGGGGTCCGCAAGGTCGGGGCGGCCGGCGAGGGTCTCGGTCTCGCCGGGGACCGCGTCCATGAAGGCTTCGTCGACCACGATGGTGCGGCCCGGCCTGCGGAGGCGTTCGACGGCGCTCTTCGGGTGCAGGACCGAGGTCGGGTTCGTCGGGTTGCCGAGCATCACGAGGTCTGCCTCGGCCGGAACGGTCGCCGGGTCGAGAGTGAAGTCGCCGGTCAGGAAGTGGCGGTCGACGCGGTGGCCGGCGGCCCTCAGCGCGGCTTCGGGTTCGGTGAACTGCGGGTGCACGACGAGCGCGTGGCGGGGTCGCAGAACCCTGGCAAGCAGGACGAAGGCTTCGGCGGCGCCCGATGTGAGCAGCACTTCGTCCGGGGTGCGGCTATGACGTTCGGCGACCGCTTCGGTGGCCGCGCGGGCGTCCGGGTATGCGGCCAGCGTTTCCAGACCGGCGGCAAGGCGATCCCGGAGCCAGCCCGGAGGTTCGGCGACGCGGACGTTGACCGCGAAATCGTGGCGGATGCGCACGTCCCGCAGCTCCGCGTCGCCGTGATGGCCGAGGTCTTCAGCCATGCGAATGGGCGTGGGTGTGATGGTGGCTGTGGCCGTCTTCATCAGGGTGATGATGCGGTTCCTGACCGGCCCCCACCTTGTGTTCGAACCCTGGCATCGCGATCCGGTAGACACAGGTGTCGCAGTTCATCCGGATGTCGCCCGCGACGGCTTCCGCGTGGCGTTCCAGGACCAGGTCGGCGAGTTCATCGCAGTCGCCGATGACCGGGGCTACGTCATAGCCGGCGGCCTCTTCGACGATACGGTCCGGCAGCACGCCGCGGAACAGGAAGTAGGGCAGCACCACGATGCGCTTGGCACCCAGGCGCCGGCAGCGTTCCAGGCCTTCGACCACCGACGGATGCGCCAGGGACACGAAGGCCGTCTCCACCATGCCGATGCCCCGGCCCTCCCACAGCAGGCGGGCGGCGCGGTAGACCTCGGCGTTGGCGTCGGGGTCGGTCGAGCCGCGCCCGACGAGCAGGACCGCGGCGTCGGCGCGTTCCTCTTGCGGGAGAACAGTGTTCAGGCGCGCTTCGAGCAACGACAGGATGGTCGGGTGCACACCGAGCGGACGGCCGTAGGCGAAGGACAGGCCCGGGTGGCGCAGGCGCTCGCGGTTCAGCGAGCCGGGGATGTCGCCCTTGGCATGACCGGCGGCGACCAGGACCAGCGGCACCGCGGCCACCCGCGGGTGCCCGGCCTGGACCAGCCGGGTCACCGCCTCGCCGACCGCCGGCGCGGACAGCTCGATGAAGCCGCCGTCCACCGCCGCCACGGCCTGCGGCGCCCGGCGTGCGACCCGCTGCACGAAGGCGCGGAAGTCCTGCGCGCCCTCGGCGTCGCGAGTGCCGTGGCCGACGATGAGCAGGGCGGTCATGATGCGGTTCCTTCTTTCACCAGATCTGCGTAAATCAGGGCATTGAGTGCGGCGGCGGCGACGGCCGAACCGCCCTTGCCCGAGACGTTCGACACCGCCGGCAGCCCGGACTCCCGCAGCGCGGCCTTCGACTCCGCGGCCCCGACGAAGCCCACCGGCAGGCCGATGACCAGCGCGGGGCGCGCCTGCTCGGCGATCGCGATGAGCTCGAACAAGGCGGTCGGGGCACAGCCGATGACGTAGACGGCCCCCGGCCCGGCCTGCTCGGCGGCGATGCGCAGCGCGGCCGCGGAGCGCGTGATGCCGTTCTCGGCCGCTCGCCTCGGCGCGGCAGGATCCCGGATCGCGCAGATGGCGTCGCGGCCGGTGATGCCGGCGGCGACCATCTCGACGTCGGCCACGATCGGCGCGCCGGCTTCGAGCGCGGCGGCGGCGCTCGCCAGCGCGGCTTCGTCGATGACGAGGTCGGTGGCGTAGTCGAAGTCGGCGCTGGCATGGATGACGCGCTCGATGACAGCCTTCGTATACGGGGGCAGCGTGGTGGTGTCGAGCTGCGTGCGCAGGATGCGGTAGGACTCCGCCTCGATGGGGTGGACGGTGCGTCCGACCGCGGCACTCATTCGGCGCTCCAGGTGTAGCCGCGCGGCGTCACCATCCGACCGGCCGCCACCCTGGTGTGGGTGCTGCCGACCAGGACGATCGTGTACATGTCCACATCGGCCGGATCGAACTCACTCAGGGTGCTGATCCACGCCCGCTCCCCCGGCCGCGAGGCGTCCCGCACACAGCCCACCGGCGTGGTCGGCGGCCGATGCTGCTTGAGAATCCCGAGCACATGACCGAGCTGCCAGTCCCGGCCCTTACTGCGCGGGTTGTAGAAGACCGTGACAAAGTCCCCCTCCGCAGCCGCCTTGACCCGGCGCTCAATGGCGGGCCACGGCGTGTGCAGATCGGACAGCGAGATGACCGCGTGGTCATGCCCGAGCGGCGCCCCGAGGATGTTGGACGCGGCAAGCGAGGCGGTGATGCCCGGCACACCCACCACGTCCACATCGTCGAGGTCTGCGAAGAGGTCGAGCGCAGGACTGGCCATGGCGTACAGGCCCGAGTCGCCGGACCCCACGAGCGCCACCGCACGCCCCTCCCGCGCAGTCCGGACCGCATCCCGGGCACGCGCCTCCTCACTACCGAGCCCCGTAGCGCGCACCTCGGTACCGGGACGCAGGAGATCGCGGATCTGGTCGAGGTACTGGTCAAGCCCGATGACGACGGAGGCACGACGCAACTCGGCAACCGCGCGCGGCGGGAGCAGATCGCGCGCGCCGGGACCGAGGCCGATGAGCGCTAGGCGGCCTCGGGGGGCCAGGCGAGCCACGGCCGCGGTGGCCATCGGAGCCAGGCTCGGGCGGACTGGCTCAGCGGCAAGGCCCGCGGGCGTGGCGGTTGCCATACCAGCAGGCGGCTCGATGCCGGCCGGAACACTCTTCGTCTTCGAGACGATCAGCTCGGCGAGAGGCCGATTCGGTCCGTCGTAGCGCGCGGCAGCCTCGGCGACCGAGGGCGTACCGACTTCGGCGAGCACCACTTCGCTCGGGTTCGGAACCTGGACCTTGGCAAGAACTTCGGCCGGGTGGAACACGACCTGCCACCCACGCCGCCGAGCCGCCTCAAGGATGCCGACCTCATCAGCCTTTGCATCCACCGACGCCAACCGCGCCACCGACGCCGGACTCAACCCGCCACCGGCCAGCGCACGATCCACCGCATCGAGCACCTCCTCGGCGGACACACCACGCGAGGCGCCAACCCCCACCACCAGCGACGGCGGCCGGTAGACCAGCGTCTCGGCCCTAGTGCCCAAGTCGTCGCCGGTTGCGATCGAGTCCGCATCGACCAGGTCGCTTACCGCGATGACTGCCTGTGCCTCGCCCCCCGCCGCGTTCAGCACCGGGAGAGGCCAGCTATCTGTGCCACGCAGCGCGACGGGCGCTCCGGAGAGCAGGGCGGTGCCGATCGGGGCCAGCTGGTCGGGGTTCTCGATCGTGAAGCCGAGGTCGGCGCCGTAGGAGTCGAGGGCTTGGGCGCCGGCGGTGTCGGAGGCGGTGGTGATCACCGGGGTGCAGCCCAGGAGCTCCGATACGCGTTCGGCCAGGGTGTTCGCGCCGTGGTGGCCGCCGAGGAGGGCGATCGCGTGGCGGAGGGATTCGTCGATGCAGACCACTGGGGCGTCCGTGGATTTGTGGCCCAGTAGTGGGGCGAGGGAGCGTACCGTTGCGCCGATCGCCAGGAAGGCCACGACTGCGTCGCAGGACTCGAAGGCGGTGCGCAGGTCCGCGGCGCCGGGGTAGAGGCGTACTTCGGTGGGCCAGGCGGCGGCCAGGGTGGCGGCGGCGTGGTGGCCGGCGGATGTCGCGGCGACCACGCCGATCGTCTTGTGCGTCGTTGTGGTCAACGGCGTTCTCCCCAGAGCAGGAATACGGGATTGGTGGCGGCGAAGCGGTGGGCGTCGCCCGGGAGCGCGGATAGGCGCGAGGATTGGAGGAGGGCGCCGTCGACGGTGCGGCCCGCCTTCGTCAGGATGCTGATTGCTTCCGGGACGCGCTCGATCGCGGCCAGGGCCACGACCACAGTGGTGGCCGGGGTTTCGGCGCAGGCGGCGATCACGTCGGTGCCGCCTCCGCCGACGAATACCGCGTCGGGCTGCGGCAGGCGGCTGAGGACGGCCAGGGCATCGGCGGTTACCACCTCGACGGTGACGTCGTGGGTGGCGGCGTTGGCGCGGATGCGGTCGCAGGACTGCGCGTCGTGCTCGACGGCGACCACCGCGGCGCCGAAGCGTGCGCACTCGACGCCGACCGAGCCCGAGCCCGCGCCGATGTCCCACACCAGGCGGCCCGGGCGCGGGCCCAGTTTTGCCAGGGCCAGGGCGCGGGTCTCGAACTTCGTGATCATCGAGGCGCGGTGGGCGAATTCCGACTCGGCCAGCGCCCACGCGCCGGGCCCGCCGGGGAAGCCCGCGATCCAGCCGCGTTCGGAGGTCAGCCGCGACTCGTCCAGGCATAGCAGGACGTGCGGGTCGGCGAACTCGGTGTCGGCGGCCACGCGCGAGTCAAGGGAGTCGATGCGCTGGTCCGGGTGGCCGAGACGCTGCGCGATGATGAACGTGCGCTCCGGCAGCACGGCTGCCAACTCCTTCGCGCCGGTGCCCGGGCCGGTCAGCACGGCGACCTTCGGGAACGCTCGGCAGACGTTGGCCACCGGGCGCAGCTCGCGGCCGTGCGCGCTGACCACGATCGCGTCGTCCCAGGACAGACCGATGGCGGCGAAGGCGGTGGCGACCGAGGACGCCGCCGGCAGAACGCTGATATCGAGCCCGTATTCCCGCAGTTGCCGGACAATGCCGAAGAACCCCGGGTCGCCGCTGGCGATCACGCAGACGTGCTCGTGCCGCGCGATCTCCTCGAACATGCCGTCCAGGCTGCCGAGCACGAGGCGCGCCGCGGTCTCCGGGACGCCGGTGCCGACCGCGTCCAGATGGCGCCGGCCGCCGACCACGAGGGTGGCTTCAGCCAGCGCGGCACGGGCGGCGTCGGGCAGCGGGCCGCCGTCGAAGCCGATGACGGTGATCACGTGCGCGCCACCTCTTGAGTAGCCCCCACTTGAGCAGTCACCACTGGAACAGCCTCAGCCATCCGACCCGGGCTCCCGTTGCGCCAGCAACTCCCGCCGAGCCGTCCTGTCCGCCCGCCGGAAACCGTGGAAGTGGCCCGGGTGGTACAGGTGCGAGCGGGTGCCGTGGGCGCCGAGCGCCGGGCCGATCAGGAACAGGGTGTGCTTCCAGAGCTTGCGCGCCTTCACCGTCTCTTCGAGGTCTGCGATGGTGCAGTACGCCAGCTCCTCGTCCTCCCAGGTGGCGCGGTAGGCGACGATCACCGGGGTGTCGGGGGCGTAGCCGCCGTCCAGGAGTTCGGCGGCGAGTTGGCCGGAGCGGGCCGCCGACAGGAAGACGGCCATAGTGGTGCCGTGGGTGGCGAAGGCGCGGACCGATTCCTTCTCGGGCATGGGGGTCTTGCCGCCGCCGAGGCGGGTGAGGATGACCGACTGCGCGACTTCGGGGATGGTCAGTTCGCGCTGGGCGATGGCGGCGACCGCGGAGAAGGCCGAGACGCCGGGCACGATCTCCGTCTCCAGTCCCAGTTCGCGGCAGCGCTCCAGCTGTTCCTGGACCGCGCCCCACAGCGCCGGGTCGCCGGAGTGGATGCGGGCGACGCGCAGATCCGAGGCGAGGGCGCGTTCGTAGATCGCGATCACGCCCTCCATCGGCAGCGCCGCGGAGTCGACGATCTCGGCGTCGGGCCGCGCGTGCTCCAGCACCGCCTCCTGCACCAGGCTGGAGGCCCAGATCAGCACGTCGGCCCCGGCGATCGCCCGGGCCCCGCGCAGCGTGATCAGGTCGGCCGCGCCCGGGCCGGCCCCGATGAACGTGACCTTCGCCGTCACAGCGCTCCCCCTCGTTCGCGCCGCCGCGCGGTGGTGATGACAGTGGACAGATACGGCGCCGCGCCGAGCGTGTCAGGATCCAGATCCACGACCGGGCCCACTACTTCGTCCGGCAGTCCCAACGCGGCACCGAAGACGGTCTCCGGCCGGCGGCCGGCCTTGTCGACGGCCGCCAGCATCTCCGGCAGGAATCGCCCGCCCTTGTAAGCGACGACCGTGTCGAACGAGTCCAAGGCCCGCTCGTAGGCGTCCAGGCCGGCGGTCATCGGGAACAGCGCCAGGACTTCGCGGCCCTCGGCCAGGACGGTCCCGGAGCGAGCGGCGAGGTCTTGCATGGCCGTGATGCCGGGCACCGTCTCGACCGCGACCGACGGCATCAGCTCTCGAACAGTCTGCGCGAGGTAGCTGAAGGTCGAGTAGATGTTCGGGTCGCCGATGGTGGCGAAGGCGATGCGCTCGGCGCCGTCTTCGAACGCTGCGACGACCGCGCGTGCCGCCTCGTCCCAGGCGCTGAGGCGTTCGGCGGTGCGTCCGCCGCGATCGGACAACGCGAACGGGATCGCCCGGATCGTGTCGCCGTCGAGGTGCGCACGCACCGTCGCCTCGGCCCGCCCCGGCCCTTCGGGACCGTCGGCGAGTACGGGCACGAACACGACGTCGGCAGCCCGCAATACCCGGACGGCCTTCACCGTCACCAGATCCGGGTCGCCGGGACCGACGCCGACCCCGGTGAGCAGGCGTGCCGACAAGGCGGAATCAGGGTTTGTCATCACACCACCCCGCAGCTCTCGACCAGCCTCCGGGCGATCGACGGCGCACCGGCCCAGTGCAGGTGCAGATAGGAGGCATGGATCCGGGTCCCCGCGAAGCCCTCGGTGACCGCTCCCCCGTTCCGGCGCCAGTGCCACGCCGGAGGCGAACCGGCCGAGGGGCTGACCGCGGTCCGGTGGAACTCGTGCCCTGACACCCGCGTGCCGGCGGCGGCCAGCACCGACTCCGAAGCGGCCACAGCGTGCCGGTAGCCCAGCGTCAGGCGGTCGGTCATGACGGCCTCGGCGTCCACGACCCCGCACATCGGCAGGCCGTCCAGGCTCTTGCCGAGATACAGCAGTCCGGCGCACTCAGCGGCGATCGCGCCGCCGAGGCGCCCGAAGCGGGACACCTCTTCGCGCAACGCCTCGTTGGCGGCCAGCTCAGGGGCGTAGACCTCGGGGAAGCCGCCGCCGAGCACCAATCCGCCGACGCCCTCGGGCAGCGCCTCGTCGTGCAGCGGGTCGAACGGGCAGACCTCGGCGCCGGCGGCGGCGAGCAGTTCGGCGTTCTCGGCGTACGAGAAAGTGAATGCGGGCCCTGAGGCGACGGCGATGCGCGGCCGGGGTCCGCAGCCTCGGCCGACCTCCTCGGCGGGATCCCAGGCGGTGACGGCGAGCGGCGGGGCCGAGCGGGCCAGCCGGTAGACCTCGTCGAGCTGGACGCTGGTGTCGAGCAGCCCGCCCAGGGCTTCGACGGCGTCCACCGCCTCGGCGCGGCGCTCGGCGACCGGGACCAGGCCCAGGTGCCGCGAGGGGGCCGAGACCGCGGCCTCGCGCCGCAACGCGCCCAGGACCGGCAGGCCCAGCTCGTCCAGGGCGTCCGTCAGGATACTGCGATGGGTCTCGGACCCGACCCGGTTCAGGATCACGCCGGCGAGGCGCACCTCGGGGTCGAACGCGCGGAAACCGTGCACCAGCGCGGCGATCGAGCGGCCCTGGGCCGCGGCGTCCACGACGAACAGCACCGGCGCCTGGAGCAGCTTGGCGACCTGGGCCGTGGAAGCCAGTTCGCCTTCCCCGGTGGCGCCGTCGTACAAGCCCATGACGCCCTCGACCACCGCGATGTCGGCACCGGCCGCGCCGTGCGCGAACAGCGGCGCGACCCGCTCGGTGCCGACCAGGTAGGGGTCCAGGTTGCGGCCGACGCGGCCGGCGGCCAGGCCGTGGTAGCCGGGGTCGATGTAGTCCGGCCCGACCTTGAACGGGGCCACGGTGAAGCCGCGGCTGGTCAGGGCCCTGATGATGCCGGTGGCGACCGTGGTCTTGCCGTGCCCGGAGGCCGGGGCGGCGACCACGATCCGGGGGACGGTCAGGGGCGACGAGGTCACCACTCGATGCCCTTCTGGCCCTTCTGCCCGGCGTCCATCGGGTGCTTGATCTTGGTCATCTCGGTCACCAGGTCGGCGGCCTCCAGCAGGGCCGGGGCGGCGTCGCGGCCGGTGATGACGACATGCTGGGCGCCGGGGCGGTCGGCGAGGGTCTGTACCACGTCCTGGACGTCGACCCAGCCCCACTTCATCGGGTAGGTGAACTCGTCGAGCACGTAGAGGCGGTAGGTCTCGGCGGCGAGGTCCTGCTTGATCCGCTCCCAGCCGGCGCGGGCGTTGTCGGCCTGTCGTTCGGGATCGGTGTGCAGGTCACGCGCTGTGTTCGATTGTGGGGGGCGACCCCCATTCCCCCGAAGCCAGGACCAGCCCTCGCCCATCTTGTACCAGTCGACCGAGCCGCCGCTGCCGGTGCGCTCGTGCAGTTCGCCGAGGGCCTTGAGCGCCGACTCCTCGCCGATGCGCCACTTCGCCGACTTGACGAACTGGAACACGCCGATCGGCCAGCCCTGGTTCCAGCCGCGCAGGGCCAGGCCGAAGGCGGCGGTCGACTTCCCCTTGCCGGGGCCGGTGTGCACGATCGTCAGCGGCCGGTTGCGGCGCTGGCGGGTGGTGAGGCCGTCGTCGGGGACGTACTCGGGTTGGCCCTGGGGCATCAGGCGGCCCTCCGGTCGGAACGGGGACGATTGCTGTGGACGGCCGCGGTGAGCGCGTCGGCGGCGAGATCGCTGAGCGGCAGGTGGTCGGCGTCGAGATCGGCCGCGAGGCGGGCGGCCAGGCCCAGGCGGACCGGGCCGGATTCGCAGTCGACGACGATGGCGCCGCCGGCCAGGGAAGCCACGGCCCGGTGCAGGTGGGCCGCGGCCCGGCGGGTGTCGGCGAGCGGGTCCTTCGAATGCGAGGCCTGCGTGGCGCGGCCGTCGGTGATGATGAGCACCAGCGGACGCCGGTTCGGGTCGCGCATGCGCTCGACGCGCAGGACGTCGGCGGCTTGCAGGAGGCCGGCGGACAGCGGCGTGCGGCCGCCGGTCGGAAGCGAGGTGAGGCGGGCGGCGCCGGCGTCGACGGACCAGGTCGGCGGGAGCGCGACCTCGGCGTCGCGGCCTCGGAACGTGACCAGGCCGACCTTGTCGCGGCGTTGGTAGGCGTCGAGCAGGAGCGAGAGGATCGCGCCCTTGACGGCGGCCATCCGCTGGCGCGCGGCCATGGAGCCGGAGGCGTCCACTACGAACAGGACGAGATTGCCTTCGCGGCCCTCGCGAATCGGCTCGCGGAGGTCTTCGGAGCGAAGCCGGAGCGCGCCCTGGCTGCGGCCTCGGGCGATCTGCTGGGGCGCGGCGGCGTGGACGGTCGCGATGAGGTGGAGGCCGTGGGTGCCGGGGCGGGCGCCGACCGAGCGGCCGCCGGTGGCCCGGGCGCGGGAGCGGCGGCCTTCGGCGCCGGTGCCGACGCCGGAGACCTGTAACAGGCGGGCTTTGAAGGGCTCGCTCGGGGTCGCGGGCCCTTGCTCGGTGGACGAGCCCGACACGCGCTTGTGCTGGGTTGAGGGTTCTTCGGCCGAGGATTCTTGGGCCGAGGAGTCTTGGGCCGACGCCTCGGCTTCCACCTGAGACGGGGCCTCGCCTCCGGAGTCGCCACCGCTCGGCTGGTTCGGAGCATCACCGCCACCGGAGCCCGGACCCGGATCAGGGTCCTCATCCCCGTCGTCCATGGCCTCGTCCAACCGCTCCTCGTCCAGCCCCGGCGCGTCGAACGGATGCCGCCGACGCCGATGCGGCAACGCCAGCATCACCGCCTGCCGCACATCCTCGGCGATCACCTCGCCGCGCCCAGCCCACGCGGCCAGCGCCGTGGCCGCGCGCGCCGTCACCAGGTCCGCGCGCATCCCGTCGACCTCGAACGCGGCGCAGATGCGGGTGATCCGCAGCAGCTCGGCCTCGGGCAGCGTCACAGACGGCAGCAGCGCGCGGGCGGTCTCGATCCGGGCCGCGGTCTCCTTGTCCGCCTGCTGCCAGGCCGCGGCGAAGCGCTCGGGGTCGGCCTCGTAGGCCAGCCGGCGGCGCACCACCTCGGCGCGTTCGGCGGGGTCGCGGCTGGCGCGGACCTCGACCGTGAGGCCGAAGCGGTCCAGCAGCTGCGGGCGCAGTTCGCCCTCTTCCGGGTTCATGGTGCCGACCAGCAGGAAGCGGGCCGCGTGCCGGACCGAGACGCCTTCGCGCTCGACGTGCGCCACACCCATCGCGGCGGCGTCGAGCAGGAGGTCCACGAGGTGGTCGTGCAGGAGGTTGACCTCGTCCACGTAGAGCAGGCCGCGGTGGGCGGCGGCCAGCAGGCCCGGTTCGTAGGCGGCGACGCCGGAGGCCAGGACCTGCTCCAGGTCCAGCGAGCCGACCAGGCGGTCCTCGGTCGCGCCGACCGGGAGTTCGACCAGGCGGGCCGGGTGGGAGTGGACGGCGGTGGGGCCCGGGGAGTGCGGCCCGTCGGGGCAGGCCGGGTCCGGGGCGGCCGGGTCGCAGGAGAAGCGGCAGCCGGGGACCACGCTGATCTGGGGCAGGACCGCGGCCAGGGCGCGCACGATCGTCGACTTCGCGGTGCCCTTCTCGCCGCGCACGAGCACACCGCCGACGGCCGGGGACACGGCGTTGAGCAGCAAAGCCAGCCGCAGATCGTCGAGTCCGACGACAGCGGAGAACGGGTACGGCGGCACGCCGGATCAGCTCCTCACGGGTATCCACGCCCGACAGGTCTCACTCATGCGTACACGCCGCGGGGGCGGCGTGCCGGGGCCGGCCGTAGTCTCCTGACTCTCAGATCCGCGCGCCTGCCCGGCCTTCCCAGAACACTGACGTCCCAGTGGCATCTCAAGCGGGAGGCACTCCCTGATCACAGTGGCGGGACCGTTCCGGATTCGCACCGGATTCCTGGCGGCCGTCCCGCGTGCAGCATCCCGCAGCGATCACCGGGCGTCAAACCGCGCGAGTCTGGCGCCCGGTGGCAGGATGTCCCGATGTATCCGTCAATGGAACAATGAGCGATCGTCAGCGCGGACCACGTGTCCTGGGCGAATACGAGTTGGACGGCGGCGCGTTCGCGACAGCGCGGACTGTGGTGCGGGGTGAGCAACGCGACACAGCCGCCTCGGAGTCGCGAACGCGAACGCTCGGGCGTCCCGGCACCTTGTGGCGCGCTGTCCTGCACCGGATCAAGACGTCGTGACTACAGCACTGCACCGGACTACGGCACTACACCTGACTGCGGCACTACACCCGACTGCGGCGCTACAAGCCTGACTACCGCACTACAGCGGAGGCCCGTCCCCTGGGTCCTCCTGATACGAGTACCGCTGTTCCCTCCACGGATCCCCGACGTTGTGGTAGCCGCGCTCCTCCCAGAACCCGCGCCGGTCCACCGTCAGATACTCGATCCCGCGCACCCACTTGGGGCCCTTCCACGCGTACAGGTGCGGCACGATCAGCCGCAGCGGGAAGCCGTGCTCGGGGGTGAGCGGGACATCGTCGTGGTGGGTGGCGAACAGAGTGTCGTCGTGCAGCAGGTCCTCAAGGCGCAGGTTCGAGCTGTAGCCGTACTCCGCCCAGACCGTGACGTGGGTCGCGTCCGGGGCCGGGGGCGCGAGTTCGAGGACGGTGCGGCCGGCGACGCCGCGCCAGGGGGCGTCCAGCATCGTGAACTTGGTGACGCAGTGGAAGTCGGCGGTCACCTCGACGGTGGGCAGCGCGCTGAACTCGTCGTGGAACCAGATCGCCTCCTGACCGTCGGCGGTCGCGCCGGTGACCCGGAAGTCCCAGGTCGCGGGCTTGAAACGGGGCACCGGGCCGTAGTGCAGCACCGGCCACTCGCCGCGCTGCATGCGTTGGCCAGGGGGGAGCCGGCCGTCCGACAAAGCTGTCTCACCTTCTGTGTCCACCCCTGATCCCGGCTGCCCCATGGGGACCATGGTCCCAGATGTGGCGCACGGCACGTTCGCCGGGGACTTGGCAGCCGCCGGTTGGGTAGCTTAGGCTCCCCTAAGTCCTGCATGAATTGCCCGCAGCGAACCCGTTGACTCCCGGAGCCCCGCTTGTACGCCTGCATATGCCACGCGGTCACCACCGCCGAGGTGGATGTCGCCGTCGCGCTGGGCGCGAAGTCGGTCAAGCAAGTGCGCAAGGCGACCGGCGCCGGCGCCGGGTGCGGGACCTGCGTGAAGCGGCTGAGCTGCCTGCTGGCCGCGGCCCGGGTCGCCGACTCCGCACCGCCGGAAGCGATGCCGGAGGCCGAGCGGCTGCCGGTTCCGGCGGCGGGGACGCTCGTGCAGCACGCGCCGCACTGCCCGGCCGCGGTCCCCGCGCTGGGCTAGCTGTCTGAGCTAGCTGTTTGGGCTGGTTGTCTGGTGCCAGCTGTTGGTGCTGGCTGTTTGGGCTGGTGCCGGGGCTAGCTGTCTGAGCTAGCTGTCCTGTCCGGCCAGTGTGGCGCGCCCCGGCGCGCACTCCCCGTTCGGCGCAATCCGCGCTCACGCCGTTACCTCCCCGGGTCGCCGCTCTGGCAATATCGAACGCCATGCAGGGTGACAAGGACATCATCGCGTTCCTGAACGAGCAGCTGACCGCCGAGCTCACGGCCATCAACCAGTACTGGCTGCACTACAAGCTGCAGGACAACCGCGGCTGGAAGAAACTCGCCGAGTACACCCGCAGCGAGTCCATCGACGAGATGAAGCACGCGGACAAGCTGGCCGAGCGCATCATCTTCCTGGAGGGGCTGCCCAACTTCCAGAAGCTGTTCCCGCTGGAGATCGGCCAGAGCGTCACCGAGATGTTCAACGCCGACATGAAGATCGAGGTCGCGGCGGTGGAGCGGCTGCGGAACGGGATCAAGCTGATGCGCGAGCGGGGGGACGTCACGTCGGCGAACCTGTTCGAGGAGATCCTGGCCGACGAGGAACACCACATCGACTACCTCGAGACGCAGCTGGACCTGATCGGGCAGATGGGGGAGCCGCTCTACGTGGCGCAGCTGGTGGAGCAGCCGGAGTCCTGAAGGACTTCTGCATAGATCTGCATACAGCGGAGCCCCGCGAGCTGAGGGACAAACCCTGAGACGGTCTCGGGGTCGACCCTGATGCGCGGCCGGCGAGCGGCGTGTGACCATGGCTGCCATGGTCCGACCGCCTTCCCCGCCGGCCGGCGTGCCGCGCCGCGACTCCGGCCCGCTGCTGGTGGCCGCCGGCGTCGTGGTCGTGCTGGCCCTGGACGGCCCCAGCCTGGACGACCAGGTACGGGTCCTGATACCGCTGGCGGCCGTGCTCGGCGGACTGGCGCTGCTGCTGCGCGAGCTGGCCGCCGAGCGCCGCGCGCCGTGGCTGGGCACACTGGACGCGCCGCCGCGCCACGGCCCGGACCTGCGCACGCTGATCGGCGTCCTGGCCGTCGCGGGCGCGCTGGTACGGCTGCTGAACAACGGCGCGGCGCTGGCCGAGGAGACCAGCGCGGTGGTCGCGGCGCTGGCCCTGTTCGCCGGGGCGGTGCTGATCGCGATGCCGTATCTGCTGCGGGTGATCCGCGAGTTGGCGGCCGAGCGTGCCGAGCGGGTGCGGGCGCAGCAGTTCGCCGAAGTCGCGGCGCATATGCATGATTCGGTTCTGCACACGCTCGCGCTCATCCAGCGTGCCGATCCGGCCGAGGCGCGGGGATTGGCGCGGGCACAGGAGCGCGAGCTGCGGGCTTGGCTGTACGACCGGCGGGGGCGCGTGGTCGATGCGCAGCCGACAAGCCTGGTCGCGGCGATTCAGGCGATCGCGGCGGAGGTCGAGGACCGGCATCGGGTGCGGATCGAGGTCGTCGCGGTCGGTGACGCGGAGCTCGACGCCGGGTTGGCGGCATGTGTGGCGGCGGCGCGGGAGGCCCTGGTCAACGCCGCGAAGTATGCCGGGGACGGGCCGATCTCGGTGTTCGCGGAGGTCGAGGCGGGGACACGCCGGGTCGAGGTGTTCGTGCGGGATCGGGGGCCGGGCTTCGAGCTCGACTTGGTGGGGGCGGATCGGATGGGGATTCGGGAGTCGATTGTCGGGCGGATGGCGCGCCATGGTGGCCGGGCCGAGGTGCGGACGGCGCCGGGGGCCGGGACCGAGGTCCGGTTGGAGATGCCCGGTGGCTGATTCCGCACAGAACACGCCAGGGGCAGCTGGCTCGGGCGCGGCGAGCTCAGGCGCAACAAGCTCGGGCGCGGCCGGCACGAGCCCAGCAGGCTCAAGTCCGGCAAGCGCCGGATCAGGCAGCTCAGGCGCGACCGACACAAGCGCTCCAGACTCAAGCCCGGCGAGTCCTGCAATCCCAGCAAGTTCGGCGCCGGCCGAATCAGCCGCAGCCGAACTTGCTGGGATTGGTTCGGCGCCAGCCGACTCAGCCGCGGCCGATAACGCGGCGCCGGGCCCCATCACCATCGTCCTCGTCGACGACCACCAGATGTTCCGCGCCGGAGTCCGTACCGAGCTCCGGCACGCCGCCGAGGCCGCCGGTCTTTCGATCGACATCGTCGGCGAGGCGGATGACACTGAGCGGGCCGTAGCCGTCATCGCGGCGGCCCGGCCACAGGTGGTGCTGCTCGACGTGCATCTGCCCGGAGGCGGCGGTGTGGCGGTGCTGGAGCGGTCGCTGCCGGTCGTGCCGGAGGCGCGCTTCCTCGCGCTGTCCGTCTCGGACGCCGCCGAGGACGTCATCGCCGTCATCCGGGCCGGCGCGCGCGGCTACGTCACCAAGTCCATCAGCGGCGCGGAGTTGGCCGATGCGGTGCGGCGGGTGGCCGAGGGCGACGCGTTCTTCTCGCCCCGCCTCGCCGGCTTCGTGCTCGACGCGTTCTCCGGTGGCGGTGCCGCGACCCGCGACGAGGAGTTGGACCGCCTGACCCCGCGCGAGCGGGAAGTGCTGCGGTTCATCGCGCGCGGCTACGCCTACAAGGAAGTCGCCCGCGAGTTGGTCATCTCGATCAAGACCGTCGAGACCCATGTGTCCTCGGTGCTGCGCAAACTGCAACTGTCCAACCGCCGGGAGCTCTCCCGTTGGGCGAGCGACCGGCGATTGGCCTGACCCGAGAACAAAGCCGAGACTAGAACTTCAGCGTGCCGGGCCCGGTGATGACGATCGCCTGGCTGAGGAAGGCCTGCGTCCCGTTGCACGGCTGCCCCGGCGTCGGCTTGTCGACCTCGTCGAGGGCGATCGTCAGCGTGAACGAGCCGTCAGCGCCCTTATACGAGCCGGTCCCGGAGCCCGTCACGACCGGGACCTGTTGCGTCACCGCGAAGTTGCCGGAGCAGGTCGCCGGGTCGGTCGGGAACCGGCTGGCCATCGCGGCGACGAAGGCCTTGTCGATCGAGGCGATGTCGAGGCGGAACGTGCCGTGCGTCAGCTTCAGCTCCAGCTGGCTGTTGTGCTCGGGGTTGACCGTGCCGTCCGGGTTGACGCTGACGGCCTGGCCGTAGTCGGCGACCGCGCCGGTGACGATCACCTGCTGGGTGGGGCCGTCGTCGGGGCTGTAGGCGGTGAGGTGGGCGGCGCTGGCCGGTGCCGAGGCGGGCTTCGCCGAGGCGCTGGCGGCCGAGCAGCCGAGGATGGTCAGGCCGGCCAGAGTCACGGCCGCGGTGGTGCTGGCGAACAGCTTCTTTGTCATGCCCACCAATGTGTCGGCGGCGCGGCGCCCGCGGATCGGGGACGGACCCTGGTCTTGCCCTGATCGAACCCTGATGACCCGAGCCGGTCCTCAGGCGGCCGGAACACCGAGCGTCAGGTAGGCGAAGCCGATCACGCCGTGCGTGCCCCGCAGCCAGATCGACAGATGGTCGTCGAGTTTCTTGCGGAGCTCGGCGGCCTCGGGATGCCCGGGATTGTCGAGGAGCCACTCCTCGACGTCGGCGGCGTATCCGGACTCGAACTCCTCCCACTCCCCCCGCGTCGCGGTCTCGACGCGCAGCGGACGCAAGCCCGCGTCCACCGCCGCCGCCACGAGATCCGCGAGGTACACGCACTCCTCGATCGTCGTCCCCGGCCACATCGCGGCCAGCTCCGCATCGGTCGGCGTGCGCTCCCAGAACTCGGCGGCGAACAACAGCCGTCCGCTGGGACGCACCCGGGCCCGCAACGCCTCCAGCGCCGCCGGGATGGTCCCGAAGGCCTGGTACGCGCCGCTGCTGACGACGAGGTCCGCCGGCTCGGTGTGGTCGGCGGCGGAGCCCTCGACGAACGTGGCCCGCTCGGCCAGCCCGCGCTCGGCCGCCAGCGCCCGGCCGCGCACGATGTCGGCGCCGTGGATGTCGATGCCGGTGCCGTGGGCCCCGGGCGCGGATGCCAGCAGCCGCAACAGGAATTCGCCCCATCCGGAGCCGTAGTCGACGATCGTGGCCGGCTTGCGGGCCGTCAGGTCCGCGACCAGCCGGTCGGCGCGTTCGGCGGACAGCGGACCGTGGAAGACGAGGTTGGAAGCGGTGCCGAGCTTGGGCGGTGTGGGTGCGGTCATAAGCATCAAGGGGTAGCAGAGATCACTACCGCGAAGCGATCAGTTTTCACCGTACGCAGAGCAAAGCCGCCGTACGCAGAACAGAACCGCCGTACGGGCAAAAGAAAAACGCTGTGCCGCCCGAAGCCGGGCAGCACAGCGCGCAGAGCCGAGCTACTTGGCGGCCTTCTTAGCAGCCGCCGGCTTCTTCTCGTCGTCGCCGTTGCCGGCGCCGTCCGCCTCGACCTGGCTGGCCGGCACGAACTCGGCGGCCGGGCCGGTGCCGGTCTTGTGGAAGCGCAGCGCCTCCCACAGCGGGCCGGGGATGACGTGTATGCCGTAGTGCGCGCGGTGGTGGTTCGCGCACAGCACCTCGAGGTTACCCGGGGACTCCGCCCACTTCTGGAAGTCCTCGTCGGTCTCGAAGTGCAGCCCCAGGGCCTGCATGATCTTCTTCTCGTCGACCTGGTTGATCTGCGAGAACTCCACGTGCGTGTGGTGCAGTTCCGGGTCGCCGTCGCACAGGTCGTCGTCGATGATGCACTTCCACATGCCCTGGCGCTTCAGCCGCGCCTTGGCCTGCTCGAAGAGGTGGTAGTGCGGGTCGTCCTCGCGCGGGGAGTGCTCGGGGACGTGAGTCAGGATGTGGACGGTGAGCATCTGGTCGTGCTCAAGGGTCTTGCCCGTGCCCTTGGACACCGTCGGGTGGGTCGGGGAACCGCTCTGGACCGGCTCGTGCGCGTGCGTGGCGGCGCGGGGAGCGGGCACGGCAGCGGCGGCGGTCTTCTTGGCCGCGGGCGCCGCCTTGGCGGCCTCGTGCTCGCCGGCGGCCGCCTTCTTCGCAGGGGCCTTCTTGGCGGGCGCCTTCGTTCCCCCCTCAGCCTCCTGAGCGCGGCGATGCGCTTCCTCCGGGCCGACTTCCTCGTCGGAACTGAACAGCTTGCTCATCCAGCCCATCGGGCTTCTCCCCACCATGCTGACTCGCTAGCGACAACCGCTTAATCGGGGCCGACCCTAGCCCCTCTCAGGGGATTGCATCAAGACGGAGGAAACCACGTCGGCGGCGGTGTCACAGTCCTGAGCCGACACGTCCAAGTGCGTCACGATCCGCAGCAGTTTCGGACCGAACGCGGAGATCCGCACGCCCTTGGCGAAACATTCCTTTGCCACCGCCGGGGCGTCGTCGGCGTCGAGGAGCACGATGTTGGTCTCCGGGTCGCGCACCGAGGCCCCGGCCGACCGCAGCGCCGCCGCGATCCGCGCGGCGTTCTCATGGTCCTGCGACAGGCGCTCCAGGTTGTGGTCGA
This sequence comes from Catenulispora pinisilvae, assembly GCF_015356865.1. Lineage (GTDB taxonomy): Bacteria > Actinomycetota > Actinomycetes > Streptomycetales > Catenulisporaceae > Catenulispora > Catenulispora pinisilvae. The sequence goes on along the minus strand of NZ_JAAFZA010000020.1, from coordinate 26,355 downwards.
GCGCGTATTGGGCGCCGGCGGCCAGGATTCCGGCCTGCCGCATCGATCCGCCGAGCCGGCGGCGCAGCGAGCGCGCCTCCTCGGAGCGGCCGGGCGGGAGCAACACCAGCGACCCGGCCGGGGCGCCGAGGCCCTTGGACATGCAGACCGCCATCGTGTGCGCGATCGCGCCGTACTCCCGCAACGGGACGCCGGTGGCCGCGTACGCGTTCCAGATGCGCGCGCCGTCCAGGTGTAGTCCGAGACCGAAGGAGTCAGCCAGTGCCCTGATTTCCCGCAGCGTCTCGATGGGATATACGGCGCCGCCGCCGCGGTTGTGGGTGTTCTCCACCTCCAGCGCGCGGGTACCAACCGTGTATCGGTCGCCGACGCGGATCAGCGCGGCGAGGCCGGCCGGGTCCAGGAGCCCGCGCACGGAGGGCAGGGTGCGGGTCTGGATCCCGGCGTGCGCGGCCAGACCGCCGTTCTCGTGGGCGACGATGTGCGCGTCGGCGTCGCAGATCAGTTCCTCGCCCGGGCCGACCTGTAGCCGGATCCCGATGTGGTTGGCCATGATCCCGGTCGGGACGAAGACGGCGTCCTGGAACCCGAACCGGGCCGCGACGTCCTCCTCCAGCCGCCGGACGGTCGGGTCCTCGCCGTACTGGTCGTCCCCGACCTCCGCGGCCGCGATCGCCTCCCGCATCGGCTGGGAGGGCTTGGTGACGGTGTCGCTGCGCAGGTCGATCGGGTACTCGAAGTCAAGGTTGGCCATAACCCCGAAACGTATCGCGCAATGTTTAGAGCGACCGAGGATTGGTGGCCGGGCGGGCTGAGCGACATTGGAAAACCAGCGTCGGAGCTCCGAGCCTGGCCGCACCGGTCCCTTGCCGCGCTGCGCTTGCAAGCCGCATGCCCACGACGCTCGTGCCGATTTGCGCGCAGGCGCGGGCCGGGTCGAGGGCATGCGTCCGGCACGCCCAGCCACCAGCGGCGAAGCCGCCAAAGACACGAGCCCCGCCGAGTTTTCCGTGCGCTGCGGCGGCTGCGCCGCCTCGCCAGACCGGCCACCAATCCTCGGTCGCTCTTACCCGCGCCCTGCCGCACTCCCGGCCCGGACAGACCGGGACGGGAGCGATGAAGGGTCGGTCTCAGTGCCCCGCGCGCAGCATCTCCGCGACGAGGAACGCCAGGTCCAGCGACTGGCTGCGGTTCAGCCGGGGGTCGCACAGCGTCTCGTAGCGCTGGTGCAGGGCCTCGAAGTGGATCTCCTCGCCGCCGCCGACGCACTCGGTGACGTCCTCGCCGGTGAGTTCGACGTGGATGCCGCCGGGGTGCGAGCCGAGCGCGTGGTGCACCTCGAAGAAACCCTTGACCTCGTCCAGCACGTCGTCGAAGCGCCGGGTCTTGTGGCCCGAGGGCGCCTCGAAGGTGTTGCCGTGCATCGGGTCGCAGATCCAGGCCACCTGGTGGCCCTCGCCGCGCACCTTCTCCACCAGCGCCGGCAGCTTCTCCCGCACTTGGCCCGCGCCCATGCGAACGATGAACGACAGCCGGCCGGGCTCGCGGTCCGGGTCCAGCCGGTCCAGGTAGGCCAGCGCGTCGTCCGGGCTGGTCGTCGGGCCCAGCTTGATGCCGATCGGGTTGCTGATCCGGCTGAAGTACTCGACGTGCGCGCCGGACAGGTCGCGGGTGCGCTCGCCGATCCAGATGTAGTGGCCGCTGGTCGCGTAGGGGTTGCCGGTGCGCGAGTCGATGCGGGTCAGCGCCGACTCGTAGGGGAGCACCAGGCCCTCGTGCGCGGCGTAGAACTCGACGGTGCGCAGTTCCTCGGGGTCGGTCCCGCACGCGCGCATGAACTGCAACGCGCGGTCGATCTCCCCGGCCAGCACCTCGTAGCGCTCGCCGGAGGGCGATCCGGCCACGAAGTCCTGGTTCCAGGCGTGGACCTGCCGCATGTCGGCGTAGCCGCCGGTGGTGAACGCCCGGACCAGGTTCAGCGTGGAGGCGCTGGCCTGGTACATCCGCAGCAGGCGCTTGGGGTCGGGGGTGCGGGCCTCGGGGGTGAAGTCGAAGCCGTTGATCGAGTCGCCCCGGTAGGCCGGCAGGGTGATGCCGTCGCGGGTCTCGGTTCCCTTGGAGCGCGGCTTGGAGTACTGGCCGGCGATCCGCCCGACCTTCACCACCGGCAGCGAGGCCGCGTAGGTGAGGACGACGGCCATCTGGAGCAGCGTCTTGAGCTTGGCGCGGATCGCGTCGGCGGTGACCCCGGCGAAGGTCTCGGCGCAGTCGCCGCCGGTGAGCAGGAACGCCTCACCCCGGGCGACCTCGGCGATGCGGGCCTTGAGCAGATCGGCCTCGCCGGCGAAGACCAGCGGCGGATAGGAGCGGAGCTCGGAGACGGCGGCGGCCAGCTCGGCGGCGTCCGGCCACTCCGGCTGCTGGCCCGCGGGAAGCGCGGACCACGTGTCTTCGACGGACCCGGCACCGGCCGGATTCCTGACAACTTCGCTCATTGAGCCAGGGTACGCGAAGCTTCGAGGGGTTCCGTGGACGCGTCCAGTGCTTGGGACCCGGGCGTCCGAGCTGCGGATACCGTGGCGGTGCCGGGGATGAGGGTGCTGGTGGGGTAGGCGAGACAGATGGGAAGTCGCTAGTCCAACCACCCAGGGCGGGCCAGCCCCGACTCGTAGGCCAGCACCACCAACTGGGCCCGGTCCCGGGCCCCGAGCTTCACCATGCTCCGGCTGACGTGCGTCTTGGCCGTCAGCGGGCTCAGCACCAGCCGGTCGGCGATCTCCTCGTTGCTCAGCCCGGCCGCGACCAGCGCCAGCACCTCCCGCTCCCGCTCGGTCAGGGCCTTGATCTGCTCGGCCGCCGGGTTGGGGCCGGTGCGCTTGCTGCGGACCGCGAACTCCTCGATCAGGCGGCGGGTCACGCTGGGGGCCAGCAGGGCCTCGCCGTCAGCGACCGCGCGCAGGCCGCGGAGCAGGTCCGCGGGTTCGGTGTCCTTCAGCAGGAAGCCGCTGGCGCCGGCCCGGATCGCCTCGAAGACGTACTCGTCGAGCTCGAAGGTGGTCAGGATCAGGATGCGGACGCCGGACAGGCGCTCGTCCGCGGTGATCATCCGGGTGGCCTCCAGGCCGTCGGTGCCGGGCATCCGGATGTCCATCAGGATCACGTCCGGGGCCACCTCCCCGGCCAGCCGGTAGGCCTCGGCACCGTTGGTGGCCTCCCCGGCCACCTCGATCCCGTCCTGTACCTCCAGCAGCGCCCGGAAGCCGGCGCGCACCAGCGCCTGGTCGTCGGCGAGCAGGACCCTGATCATGGCTGTTCCCCATCGGTGTGATCGGTGTCGTTGGCGTCGTTGGCGTCGTTGGCGTCGTTGGCGTCGTTGGCGGCGGGCGTGGACGATGCGGACGGCGCCGGAAACGGGATGTGGGCATCGACGCGGAACCCACCGCCCGGCTGCGGTCCGGCAGTAAGCGTCCCACCGAACGCGGTCGCCCGCTCCCGCATCCCCGGCAGCCCGTTCCCGCCGGTCACGGCCTCCCCCAGCGGGCACCCGCGGCCGTCGTCGGTGATCCGCAGGTGCAGTCCGTCGGAGCACTCCACCAGGATCGCCGCGCGCCCGGCTTCAGCGTGCCGCACCACGTTCGTCAACGACTCCTGCACGATCCGGTACCCGGCCTGGCTCACCGCCAGCGGCACCTTCTCCAGGTCCCCCACCACGCTCAGCGCCACCTTCAGCCCGGCCGCCTCGGCCAGCTCCACCAGGTGTTCCAATCGCCCCAGGTCGGGGGCCGGGTCGCGGGGGGCCGCGCCGTCGCCGCGCAGCACGGTCAGCACCGAGCGGACCTCGCCGAGCGCGGACCGGCTGGCGTCCTTGATCGCGGACAGCGCGATCCGGGCCTGCTCGGGGCGGCGGTCCATGACCTCCAGCGCGACGTTGGCCTGCACCGCTATCAGCGAGATCGAGTGCGCCAGCACGTCGTGCAGTTCGCGGGCGATCTGCAGCCGCTCCTCGCTGGCCTGCCGCCGCGACTCCTCCTCGTGCGCCTTGACCTCCTGGTCGCGGGCCCTTTGCACCTCCAGCCCGCGCTGGCGCAGCAGGCGGAACAGCTCGGCCAGCATCAGCAGCGCCAGCAGCCAGCCGGCGGTGAACAGGATCTCGCTGGGGCTGCTGCGCAGCTGGCCCTTCGCACTGTGCGTCGGCACGAAGATCATCCCGATCGCGAACGCCAACGAGCCGGCCCACACCTCGCGGCGGTAGCCGGTGCCGCCGATGACGATCACCGCGAGCAGGGCGTTCAGGAAGATCGGACCGTAGGCGTAGCCCATGAGGAGGTAGAGCAGGGTCGCGCCGAGGCAGACCGCCATCGCGATCCGCGGGGCCCGCCGCCGGTGGTGCAACGCGACGGGGCCGGCGACGACCAGGACCCAGCCGAACCAGTCCAGCGGCCGGACCCCGTACTCGACTTGCTGGTGGCCGGTGTTGTGCCAGTGACCGTAGGCGCCCCAGGTCCCGACGACGTCGAACACCAGCAGGATCAGCGGCAGCACGACAGTCGAGCGTTCGATCCACAGCCAGGCCAGCCAGGGTCGCGAGGTCGGCTGCGGCTGTTCGGTCATGCTTGAACGCTAGATCAGATCGCGGGCCGCGGGTATCCGTCCAGCGGAGGCTGTGGGGCGGCGGCGGATACTCCGGGTGGAGTATGCGCCGGTCCCGGCCCTGTTGCCGCCAAGGCTTCCAAGACCTTGATGTGCCGCCACACCGGGATCAGCGGCAGCACCCCGAACACCCCGAACGACATGTCGATCACCGACCACCAGAACGGGATGCCGCGGATCGGGCCGCAGATGAGCGCCAGCGGGACGATCCCGGCGCAGGCGATCATGCCGAACTGGATCACCCACTTGTTGCGGACCGGATCGCGCCAGGGGCCGTAGAAGGCCACGGCGATGGTCAGGTGGCCGAAGGCGAGCCAGTCGGTGCCATAGGCGATGAACGGGTACTCGGCGTTGGTCTGCTTCAGTGCCTCGTGGACGCGGTCGATCCAGGCGGTGAGCCCGGCCGGCGCCGGGAGATGGTGCAGCCAGGCGCTGAGCCAGCGGGTCTCGGTCTCCAGCGGGAAGGCGGTGACGCCGCTGAGGACCAGGCCGGTGCCGAAGAGCGCGAGCCACAGGCGGATCCGGCGCAGGCGTTGGTCAGTGTCCACGAGCGCGAGAGTAGGACGGGCACGGGCGGCGCCTTTGAGCGAGCGCCGCTCGATCACACGTTCTTCACCGGGACACAGCCTTCACGGGGACACGTTTCATCACCGGGACACAACCTTCACGCGAAAGCAGCGGGCGCCCCGGAAGCCAGGACGCCCGCCGCGATTCAGCTAGTCAGAGCTCTGATCTACCCGAAGAAGACCTTAGCCTCCTCGTAGAGCGACATCGGCACCGTCTTCAGCGTCTTAGTGGCATCGGCCAGCGGCACCCGGATGATGTCCGTCCCGCGCAGCGCGACCATCTTCCCCCAGTCGCCGTCGTGCACCGCGTCGACGGCGTGCAGGCCGAAGCGGGTGGCGAGCCAGCGGTCGAAGGGCGAGGGGGTGCCGCCGCGCTGGGTGTGGCCCAGGACCGTGGTGCGGGCCTCCTTCTTGGTGCGGTGCTCGATCTCGGCGGCCAGCCGCTCGCCGATGCCGCCGAGCCGGACGTGGCCGAAGGCGTCCAGTTCCCCGGTCTGGATCTGCATCTGGCCGTCCTTGGGGTGCGCGCCCTCGGCGACCACGACGATCGGGGCGTAGCCGCGGGCGAAGCGGGACTCGATCCAGCCGCAGACCTCGTCGATGTCGAAGGTGACCTCCGGGATCAGGATCACGTTCGCGCCGCCGGCCATGCCGGAGTGCAGCGCGATCCAGCCCGCGTGCCGGCCCATCACCTCCACGATCAGCGCCCGGGAGTGCGATTCGGCAGTGGTGTGCAGGCGGTCGATGGCCTCGGTGGCGACATGGACGGCGGTGTCGAAGCCGAAGGTGTAGTCGGTGGCGTTCAAGTCATTGTCAATGGTCTTCGGTACGCCGACGACGTGCACGCCGTGCTGGTCGCCGAGCACGGTGGCCACGCCCAGGGTGTCCTCGCCGCCGATCGCGATCAGCGCGTCCACCTCCTCGGCCGCCAGGTTCTCCTTGATCCGCTCGACGCCGCCCTCGACCTTCAACGGGTTGGTGCGCGAGGACCCGAGGATGGTGCCGCCGCGGGGCAGGATGCCGCGCACCGCCTCGACGTCCAGCGGCTTGGTCATCCGGTCCAACGGCCCTTTCCAGCCGTCCCGGAATCCCACGAACTCCAAGCCGTAGAACTGCACGCCCTTGCGGACCGCCGCGCGGATCACCGCGTTCAAGCCCGGGCAGTCCCCGCCGCCGGTCAGCACTCCGATGCGCATGGCCACACTCCCTGATGTTCACGATGTGATCTGGGTCACCGTACGATCACCGCCACCGTAACCGCTACGAGGCGGTAACCAGAAGCCGACGATCACCTGCCGAGACACATCGATCACATCAGGTGATCTTCGCGCAGGGGGTATGGCAGCCCGGGGGATTACGCCCACGAGCCGATGTGCGGTGGATACCCCGCATGACAGCGTTCGAACATGACGACCACACCGTTCACCAGCCGTCACGAACCCGGCCGCCGCGCCTTGCTGGGCGCCGCTCTGGCCGCCGGGGCCGTGGTGCCGCTGGGGCTGGCATCCCGGGCCTCGGCGGCGACCGGCTCCGCCCCCGCGACCGGCTCAGGCACTTCCGCCGGCGCGCCGACGAGCCCGACCGCCAAGGCCGCCACCGGCGCCCCGTCGCAGCTCCTGATCTCGCCCCCGACCGGCCCGCACCGGGTCGGCACCGTGGATCTGCACCTGGTCGACGCCTCCCGCCCCGACCCGCTGAACCCGGGCCGCCCGTACCCGCTGATGGCCAGCATCTGGTACCCGGCCCGGGACACCGACCGCTTCCCGGTCGCGCGCTGGATGCCGGCCGGCGTCTTCCAGGCCTGGCTGGCCGGCGCCGGCTTCCCGCCGACCGCCCTGCCGGTCCCGGCCACCGCCGGGCACGTCGGCGCCCCGGTGCACCGCGGCGGACGGCCCCGGCCGGTCATCGTCTTCTCGCACGGCGCGCACGACCACCGCTCCGACACCACCACCGTGGTCCAGCAGCTGGTCAGCCACGGCTACATCGTGGCCACCGTGGACCACACCTACGACGCCTACACGCAGTTCCCCGGCGGCCCGGTCCTGTCCCCCGACTTCACCGACCGGGTACCGATGTCCCCCAGCGACTTCGCCGCCGACGCCCGCTTCCTCCTTAACGCCATTGAGGAGATCGCCGCCGGCCGCAACCCCGACGTCGACCGGCACCCGCTGCCCGACGGCTTGTCGGGCGCCCTCGACCTGGACCGGATCGGCATGTTCGGCTGGTCCAAGGGCGGCACCGCGACCGCCCTGGCCACCCTGGCCGACGACCGGATCCGGGCCGGCCTGAGCTTCGACGGGCCGATGCAGCCGACCATCACCACCGACTTGGCCAAGCCCTTCATGATGATGAGCGCGGTCTTCACCCGCTCGGCGGATCCGGACGCCCAGGAGTTCTGGACCCACCTCAAGGGCTGGCGGCGTTACCTCCAGCTCAACGGCGCCCAACACATATCCTTCAGCGACTCCGAGGGCCTGATCGGGCCGGCGGCGCAGCTGCTCGGGCTGGACCAGGCCGGGGTGCAGAGCTTCATCGGCACGATGGACGCCGGTGAGGGCGTGCGGATCCAGCAGGCCTACCCGCTCGCGTTCTTCGATCTGCACCTGCGGCACCGGCCCAGCCCGCTGCTCGACGGCCCGTCGCCGAGCTTCCCGGACGTGCAGTTCATCGCGTAAGGCAGCGCGTAAGGCAGCGGCCCGCCGACGGGCGGCAGCGCGTCGCGGGACACGTCTCAGGGCACGAGCGGGGCCTTCACGACCCGCTCCCCCGCCGCGCGGTCCCCGGTCCACGTCAGCCCGGCGGCGTCCAGACCAATCCGGTTCCACAGCAGCAGCGCCAGGTCCGAGGCCGCACCCGCGACCTCGGACACCGGCTCGCCGGGTCCGTACGTCCAGGACCGGCCGACGTCGGTGGCGTTCAGCTTCAGCGCGGTCTGCGGCTCGGCGGCCAGACCGCGCTTGACCATGCGCGGGGCGAAGAGCTCGAACACCTCGGTCACCGCGTCGGCGGCGAACGGCGGGTCCAGCGCCTCGGCCGTGCCGAGCGCGTTCTGCGCGTCCCAGCGGTGCATCCGCGTCTCGTGCGCGCGCCGCCGCTGCCAGAAGCCGACGGTGCGCGGCATCAGGCTGCTGAACGTCCAGGCCTCGGTCCCGGCGTCGGCGTCGAGCGCGGTGGTGATCTGGTCGACCGTGCTGAGGAACCAGGTGTGCAGGGACGCCGGGTCGTGCGGGGCGGTGCGTTCCTGGTCGTTGCGGCCGTGCCCCTCCTGCACGGCGGTGGTCGCCCACAGGTTGCCGTTGCCGAGGTGGTCGGTGAGCTCGTAGAGGGTCCAGGGGGCGCAGGCCGCCACCTGCCGGTCCAGGTCGTCCTTGGTCAGGCCGACGAGCAGCCCGGCGTAGGCGTCCAGCTCGGAGCACAGCACGCTGAAGAAGTCGAAATCACCGAAGTCGAAATCATCCATGGGGCGGAAGCTACCCCAGGGACGTGGTCGGCACGTCCGATCACCGCCGGTCGAGCGGGGACCGGCTTCACTCGTCGTCCTCGTCCAGGCCCTGGGCGATGGCGTAGCGCACCAGCTCGACCCGGTTGTGCAGCTGGAGCTTGTTGAGCGTGTTCTGGACGTGGTTCTGCACCGTGCGGTGGGAGAGCACCAGCCGGTCGGCGATCTGCTTGTAGGACAGGCCCTTGGCGACCAGCCGCAGCACCTCGGTCTCGCGGTCGGTGAGGCGCGGGGTGTCGGCCGCGGCCTCGGCGCCGGCGCCGGGCGGCACCATCGCCAGCTTGCGGAACTCCCCGAGCACCAGTCCGGCCAGGCCCGGGGTGAACACCGGGTCGCCGACCGCGATGCGTTCCACGGCGGCCAGCAGTTCCTCGCGGCTGGCCGACTTCACCAGGTAGCCGATCGCGCCGGCCTTCACCGCCTGCAGGACGTCCTGCTGCTCGCCGGAGGCCGAGAGTACCAACACCTTGACATCGGGATCGGCGGCCACCAGCCGGGCCGTCACCTCCGCGCCGGAGAGCTTGGGCATCTGCATGTCCAGCACCACGACCTGCGGACGCGCGGCCGTGCCGCGACGCACCGCCTCCTCGCCGTCCCCCGCTGTGGCCACCACGTCGTACCCGGCCTCGGCGAGGTCACGGGCCACCGCGTCCCGCCACATCGGGTGGTCGTCGGCGACCATGACCCTGACCTGAGTGTTCACGGTCCCCGACTCTACAAAGGGCTGCCCACTCAGCGCACTGCTCATTCGCCGCTCACCTCAGGGCCCTGCGCATGGCGGCCACCGAGGTCGCGGCGCCGCGCGGCCGCGGCACGCGCGGTACCCGCATCTCGACCTCAGTGCCCTGACCTGGGATGGAGACCACGTCGACGTGCCCGCCGACGTCGGTGAGCCGGCCCTGGATGGAGTGCGCGACGCCGAGCCGGCCGACCCGGCGGGCTTCCTCAAGCCGGCCGGCCGGGATGCCGGGGCCGTCGTCCCGGACGGTCACCACCACCGCTTCGCTCTCGTCCTCGACCAGGATCCAGGCCCGGGCGCCCAGGCCGTCGGCGCCGGGGCCGCCGTGCACCCGGACGTTGTCCAGGGCGGCCGCCACCGCCGCGGCGATCTCCCGCGCCACCGGGCTGGGCAGCGTCACCGGGGTGCCGGGGCCGGCCAGCGTCACCCGGGGCCCGGCCAGGCGGCCGAGCACCGCGGTCAGGTCCAGGTCCACCGGGTCGCCGTCCCCGTCGTCGGTGTCGTGCCAGCTGTTCACCAGGGAACGCAGCGCGCGCTCCTGCTCCCCGGCCATGCGCCCGAGCTCCGCCCCGGCGCCGCCGATCTCCGCACCGCGCCGCTGGACCAGGGCCAGCACCTGCAACACGCCGTCGTGGATGTCGCGGGCCAGCCGCTGCCGCTCGCGGGTGGCGGCCTCCAGACGCTGGGCCCGGACCAGGGTGAGCTCGGCGGTGCGGCCGAGTTCGACGACGTAGCCGATCGCGGCGCCGGTCAGGCCCAGCAGCACGATGTTGTGGATCGAGTCCTGACTCAGCGCCCCGCGCTCGACCAGGTCGGCCAGCCCCATCACCCCGGCCGCCGCCACGCCCCCGCGCCAGCCCAGCGCGACGGCCACGGCGATCACCGGGGCCGAGGCCCAGACAGTGGGCAGGGTGAGGGCGCCGGAATCGATCCGGGACGCGGTGTCGACCAGATCGGTGCTCAGGACCGCGACGGCGCCGACGGCCAGGTCGGTGGCCAGGAAGGAGAAGAGCGCGCGGCGGGTGATGGCGGGGCGGTGGTAGACGATGCCGGTCCAGGCGGTCCAGACGGCCATGGTGAACAGGACCGCGATCGCCTCGCCGGGGTGGGCGTAGCGGTCGTAGGAGGCGGCGAAGCGGGCTATCGCGTAGGCGAGGGTGAGGCTGCGGAAGACGCCCAGGGCGCGCCACATGGCGGTGTCGACGGCGGGGCGTTGCGGGTCTGGCGCAGGCGCTTGCGGCCGCGGCCGCTTAAACACCGGCTGCGAGTCCCGCTCCTGCTGCTGTGGCGGATCCCCCAGCCCGCTCATCGCCGCTTGGCGTCCTCGTCGGCTTCCTGCTGCCGCAGCTCCTCGATCGCGGCCCGGCGCTCCTCGGCGGCGGCCTTCTTCGCCTCGGCCCGCTGTTCGGCGCGCTCGGCGGCCTTCTCGGCGGAGATGATCTTCTTGGCGTCGGTGGCGTACATGTCCACGTACTCCTGGTCCGACAGGTCCATCAGCGCGTACATGATCTCGTCGGTAATAGAGCGCAGGATGTAGCGGTCGTCGACGGCGCCGGGCACCTCGCGGTAGCGGGCGAAGTCCAGCGGCTCGCCGAAGCGGACGCCGACCCGCTTGATCTTGGGCATCACCTGGCCGGTGGGCTGGATCTCGTAGGTGCCGACCATCGCGCAGGGGATCACCGGGATGCCGGACTCCAGCGCGATGCGCGCGATGCCGGTGCGGCCCTTGTACAGCCGGCCGTCGGGCGAGCGGGTGCCCTCCGGGTAGAGCCCCAGCGCCTTGCCCTCGGACAGGATCCGCAGCGCGGTCTTCAGCGCCGGGTCGGCGGCCTGGCCACTGGAGCGGTCGATCGGGACCGAGCGCACGCCGCGGAAGAACGCCGCGGTCAGCCGGCCCTTGACGCCCTTGCCGGTGAAGTAGTCGCTCTTGGCCAGGAAGTACACCGGCCGCGGGACCATCAGGGGCATGAAGAAGGAGTCGGAGAAAGATAGGTGGTTGCTGGCCAGGATCACCGGGCCCTCGGCCGGGATGTGCTCCAGGCCCTTGGCCCAAGGTCGGAACAGGACGCGTAGCAACGGCCCCAGGAAGATGACCTTGAGCAAGCCGTAGAACACCGTCTGCCTCTCCGTAGGGCCGGGTGCGCGTACAGTGACTTCATACCGGCGACGCGCGGGGTTATCTTCGGGTCTGCGAAGCGAACACTACTGCGTGCGGCGTCGCTGTACTCCCCCCGTCCGCCGTGGAACGATGGTGACCATGACCGCGCCCGTGCTCCCCGGTGCCGAACCCTTCTCGCACGACGTGCCCGCCGATCCCGATGCCGATCAGGCCACCAGCGACACCGCCAACACTCCCGCCACACCGCGGGTCGGCGTACTGCTGTGCCACGGCTTCACCGGCTCGCCGCAGTCGATGCGGCCCTGGGCCGAGCACCTGGTCGCCGCCGGGTTCGGGGTCCGGCTGCCGCGCCTGCCCGGGCACGGTACCGACTGGCACGACATGCAGGTCACGACCTGGGCCGACTGGTACGCCGAGGTGGACCGGGCGTTCCACGAACTGCTGGCCGGCTACGACCGGGTGTTCGTCGTGGGCCTGTCGATGGGCGGCACCCTGGCCCTGCGGCTGGCCGAGCGGCACGGCGCCGACGTCGCGGGCCTGGTCCTGGTCAACGCCTCGGTGAAGCCGGACAAGGCGGTGATCAAGCTGGTGCCGGTACTCAAGCACCTGGTGCCCAGCGTCCCGGGGATCGGGAACGCGATCAACAAGAAGGGCGTCAGCGAACTGGCTTACGACCGGGTGCCGCTCAAGGCCCTGGACTCCTTCGCCGGCGGCTGGCGCACGGTGCAGACCGACCTGCCCAAGGTGACGCAGCCGACGCTGCTGTTCCGCTCCGGCAAAGACCCGGTCGTGCACCCGTCGAACAGCGCGGTGATCCTGTCCCGCATCTCCTCCACGGACGTGACGGAGCAGGTGCTCGAGAAGAGCTCGCACGTGGCCACCCTGGACCACGACGCCGATCAGATCTATGCCGGAAGCGTGGAATTCGTCCGGCGGGTCGCCGGGTTGGGGAATTGATGTGAGCACCGCCAGCGAACAACCGGGGCCCGGGTTGCCCGAGGAGCCCGCCGAGTCCGTAGAGCCGACCGACGAGCCGGCGGAGGAGGTGGCGACCGCCGCCGCGGCCGCCGACCTGCCGGACGAGGACCTGACCGAAGAGCCCGAGACCGAGGAAGCGCGGATCGCCCGCGAGCGCGTGGAGTTCGACAAGCTGGTCGCCGCCTTCCACGGCGAGTCCGCCCCGGACCCGCAGCCGCAGCGCCCGGAGAGCCTGGGCCCGCGCAAGATCGTCCGCTACCCGGTCCTGGACCCGCGGCCGGAGTGGCACGCGGAGATCGTCGAGCCCACCGACGAGACCACCGTCGACCCGCTGGACTACACCGAGCACTACGAACCGCCGGACCCGCCGCTGCCGCAGGTCTCCGCGGGCACCCTGGCGTCCTGGACCATGCTGCTGGGCGGCGTGACGTTCCTGGTGCTGCACACGCTGCTGAAGTGGCAGACGCCGGAGTACCTGGGCTGGCTGGCGGTGATCGGCGTGTTCGGCGGGATCATCACGCTGGTGGCCCGGATGAAGCCGGACCGCGACGAGTACGACGACCCGGACAACGGCGCGGTCGTCTAGCCATCGGGAGGCGCTGTGAAGATCGGCGAAGCTTCTCGAGTCAGCGGGGTGAGCGCGAGATCGTTGCGGCACTACGAGGACGAGGGCCTGATCGTCCCCGGCCGCTTCGGCAACGGGTTCCGCGACTACTGCCAGTCCACGATCGATCGGGTGCTCGTCATCCGCGCGCTGCTGGAGTCCGGGCTGCCTGTGCGGCTGATCAGAGAGTTACTGCCCGGCCTCAATGACGGGTCCGATGCCGGTGCCCCCGTGTCGTGCGTGGAGTTCCTGCACGAGGTGCGGAGCTACCGCGACCGGCTCGCCGCCCGCGTCGCCGTCCTGCGCGACCAGCAGGCGGCGCTGGACACCTACCTCGAACAGGCCCACGCTGCCGATCGCTGACCGGCGCTTGACCTTGACGCAAGTGTCAGGTTCCTACGGTGGCCGCATGGAGATCAACGAGCAGCGGCTCCCCGCCGAACAGACAACACGAGCCCTGGTCCAGCAGTCGCACGAGGGGCCGCGGGACCTGACCCTCACCACCGATCGGCCGCGTCCCGTCCCGGAGCCCGGCGAGTACCTGGTCCGGGTCGGTGCCGCCGGGGTCAATTTCGCGGACGTCATGCAGAGCCGTGGGACGTACGGGGGCGGCCCGCAGGCGCCGTACGTGGCGGGCTTCGAGGCCGCCGGCGAGATCGTGGGCGCGGGTCCCGGCGTCGAAGCCCCCTTGGCACCCGGCACGCACGTCGTCGGCGCCGGGCCGGGAGCCTTCGCGCAGTACATGACGATGCCTGCGGCCGGCGTGCTGCCCGTGCCGGCCGGCTGGAGCGACGCCCAGGCGCTGGGCCTGGTACTGAACTGGGCCACCGCCCTGGCCGCGGTGAAGACGCTCGGCGCGGTCCAAGCCGGCGAAGTGGTCCTCGTGCACGCGGCGGCCGGCGGTGTGGGGCAGGCCGCGGTCCGGCTGGCCCGGCACTACGGCGCGCGGGTGATCGGCACGGCCTCGCCGAGCAAGCACGCCACCGTCCGGGCCCTCGGCGCCGACCTGGTGCTGGACCGCCGGCGGCCGGACCTGGCGGCCGAGATCAGCCGCCGGACGGCAGGCGTCGACCTGGTCCTGGAGTCGGTGGGGCAGGCGACCTTCGCGACCAGCCTTTCGGTCGCGAAGCCGGTCACCGGACGCGTCGTGGTGTTCGGGGCGTCCTCTGGCGAGGCCACCGTGACCACTCACGATCTGGTCTTCACGCACCCGGTGCAGATCAAGGGTCTGCACATCGGGACGCTGGCCGTCGCGGCGCCGTCCCTGTACCGGTCGCTACTCACCGAGCTCGAAGCGCTTATAGCGCAGGGCATATATACGCCTGGCACTCCTGCGCTCTACCCGCTTAGCGAGGGAGCGATGGTGCTCCAGCAACTCGAGGCCGGGCAGACCGAGGGCAAGCTCGCCCTCGATCCCTGGCGCTAGCCGTCGTACTACGACTGTAGTTTCGAGGCTCAAATCCGCACTACCGCGAGCACAGGCAGGTGGTCTGTAGCCAGCGCCGTATCGGCTTGGCTGACGAGGTCCGTGGGAACGCCCGCGCGCACCACGTAGACGTCTCTAGAGACGAACACCGCATCTAAGCGCTGGTACGGGTTCTTCCCTGTAGAGGTGAACTCCGCCCCCACCGGCGAGACCATCCAGGCGTCCGCCAGCCGCTCGGTGATGATGTTCCATTCGACGCTGCCGGGGTAGCTGTTGAAGTCCCCGGCCAGGATGCGCGACTTCGTCTGGTTGCGCTCCGCGAACCCGTCGAGGTGCCCCAGGACTTCGCCGGCCTGATAGACGCGCTGTTCCAGGTTCATACTCAGGTGCGTCCCGCCGACCGTGAAGCGGCTATTGCCGATCCGCAGCGTGGCGAGCGCCAGGCCCCGCAGGTGATAGCCCGTGCGGTGCTTCAAGTAGAGCACCTCGGCAGCCTCCACCTTGACGTCCGGCCCGGCCAGCAGCAGGTTGCCGGAGGCGTCCGCGCCGCCGATCACCACCTTCAGCCCGAAGGACGCCGCCATCGCCCGGGCGGCCCGCCGCCAGCCGAAGAAGCGGGGCGACTCCTGGATGCAGACCACATCCGGGGCGCAGGATCGCACGACGCGTGCGAGCGCGGCGCGGTCGTCTCTTAAGGACCGCACGTTGTAAGTGAGTATCCGTACTGTCTGCTCCATAGCGATCACCACGCTAAGCGGTGATCGCTATGGAGGAAAGTGCTCAGACCCGTGCGAGGTCGGCAGCGCCGATGAGGCCTGCGTCCGGCCCGAGGGTCGCGGTCAGGACCTGCGCATACGGCCGGTGCCCCTTGCCGGCCAGCTTGCGCCGGTAGGCCTCGGCGGCCGGGGCGCGCAGCAGGTCGCCGGCCTCGGAGACGCCGCCGGCCAGGACGAAGGCGCTGGGGTCCAGGAGCGCGGCGATGTCCGACATGCCCTGGCCCAGCCAGTCGGCGATCTCGTTGAACGCCGCGAGCGCTATCGTGTCGCCGTTGCGGGCGGCCTCGGTGACGTGCGAGCCCTGGATCCCCTCGACGGTGCCGTCGCCGAGCGCCAGCAGGTCCTTGGCCCGGCCGGTGGCCGCGGCGGCGCGCTCGCGGGCGGCGCGGACCAGGGCGTTGCCGGAGGCGTACTGCTCGAAGCAGCCCCGGTTGCCGCAGCCGCAGGGCCGGCCGTCGGGGACCACGCGGTAGTGGCCGGGCTCGCCGCCGATGCCGAACCGGCCGCGGTACAGGGAGCCGCCCAGGATCAGGCCGCCGCCGATGCCGGTGCCGACCGTTATCACCACCACGTCGTCGTGCCCGGCCGCGGCCCCGAACTTGGCCTCGCCCCAGGCCGCGGCGTTGGCGTCGTTCTCCACCACCACCGGCAGGCCGATGCGCTCCTCGATGCGGGTCTTCAGCGGCTCGTTCACCCAGGACACGTTGGGGGCGAACAGCACGGTGGCCCGGTCGGCGTCGATGAAGCCGGCGGCGCCCAGGCCCACGGCGCCGATCTCGTGGTCGCCACGGACCTTGCGTACCGCCTCGGCGATGGCGTCGGCGGTCTGGTCGGAGTTCTCCGGAGTGGAGACTTTGACCGAGTCGAGGATCTTCCCCGTCTCGTCGACCACGCCGGCCAGGATCTTCGTGCCGCCGATGTCTACGCCGATGGTGAGAGTCATTAGTCCCTGTTCTTCTGCTCGGACGGATCGATCCGGTCCACCCGCTCCACGGTGATCTTCTCCTGCGCCTTGTCGTCGCCGGGGCCGCCAGTCTGCCAGGACTGTTCCGAGCCGCGCACGGCCGACCGGACCGCGGCGGCCACCTCGCGGCCGGCCGCGCCCAGGTGGCGTGCCACCTCGGGATAGGACTGGACCGCCGGGGCCACGACGCGCGATTCGATCGCCGACCACAGCTTGCGCGCCTCGTCGGCCAACGTCCCGAGATCTTCGCGCACGCCGGTCGGGCCTGTCGAGCCCGATCCCGGAGGTGTCCGCTCCTCGGAAGCAGTGGGACCGGCTGCCTCGGAGTCGCCCTTGCCGTCCGCACCATCGGAGGCGCCCGCGGCCTCGCCGCTCACGTCCCGCTCGGGGCGCGGCGGACTGTCCTCAAAAGGAATGTCGTCTTTGTTGTCGTTCATAGATATGCCCCTCCCGTCACCGGTCACCGTTTTGTGTGTCTTCACTATGGTCCGTCAGGAAGCGCTCGGGCCACAGGCTCTCGTCCGGTTTGAAGCCGACGCGCAGCACGCCGTCCGTGATGCGCGCCGAGGCGATGCGGCAGCGGCGCAGCGCGGCCGGCAGCGGGAAGGCCCGCCGGTGCGCGGCCACGCCGGGCACCTCGATGCTGACGACGAGCTCGTCCCCGGAGCGCACCAGGCCGAGCTGGTCCCGCTCGACACCGGGCAGCGGCAGGTCGTAGCGGTAGCCGTCACCGTCGTCGTCGGTGACCATCATCGGCTCCGGCGGATCCGCCAGGCCGGGACCCGGGTCGCCGTCCTGGTAGCCGGCGTAGACGGCCTCGCCGAAGGCTTCGAGCGCGGCGACGCCCAGCGGCTCCTCCGGCACCCGGGGCACGTCGGCCAGGGTGCCGGTGTCGGCGCGCAGGCCGTGCAGGGCGAGCAGGGTCGGGGTGGCCTGGAGCAGCGGCTGCGCGGCCGCCGAGGGCGAGCCGACGATCCGCACCACACTGCCGGGGTGAACCAGCGCGGTACGCACCGCGGCGATCTCGGCGGCGGCGTCGTCGGTCCACTGCGTGACCATCGCGAACGGGCTCGGCAGTCCGACCAGGCCGGCCAGCAGCGGCCGCAGCGCGCGGGCCGCCTGGCCCTCGATCGGCCGCACCCGGCGCAGCGCCGCCGCGGCGGTCTCCGGCCAGGCCAGCATGGCCAGCGCGGCCTTCAGCGGCGGGCCGTCCACGACCACGGTGTCCCACTGCGCCGAGGCGACCGCGGTGGCGATCTCCCGCAGCGCGAGGATGTCCGGCAGGCCGGGCACCGGGCCGAGTTCGGTGGCGTCCGGCGCGGACAGGCCGGCGGCGGCCAGCGGCCCGGACAGCAGCTTGGCGATGTCGACCAGCGCGGTCTCGGTGGCCGCAGCCGGGTCGAAGCGGCGGACGGTCAGGTTGGCCAGGGCCGCGCGGCGGGCCGTGGGAGCCCCGCCTTCGCCGTCGTCGCGGTTCAGATCATCGCGGTCCAGATCGTCGTCGATGTCGTCGATGTCCAGGACGTTTCCGTCCCCGGAGACCCCCGAGGCCCCGAGCACCGCGGCCAGTTCCCCGGCGTCGGCCACGCCGAGCAGCAGCACCCGGTGCCCGCCGGCCGCGGCCCGCAGCGCGGTGGCCGCGGCGAGCGTGGTCGTGCCCGCACCGCCGGGCCCGGTGAGGAAGAGCAGCCGCGTCACGCCGAGATCGCCTCGACACGCTTCTTCAGGCCGGACAGCGCGCGGTCGATGATCAGCTTCTCGACCTTGCGCTTGAGCAGGCCGACCATTGGCAGCTTGACGTCCACCGCGAGCTGGTAGGTCACGTGGCTGCCGGCCTCGGTCGCCTCGACCAAGTAGGAGCCGTCCAACGCCCGCATCATGTTCGAGCTCACGAGCGTCCAGCGAACCTCAACGTCCGATGGGTATTCGTAGGCCAGCGTGTGCTCGTCGCGCAGCGCCCCGGCGTCCATGCGGTACCAGGTGCGGGTGGCGCGCCCGGCGTCGTCGCGTTCTTCGACCCGCGCTTCCTTCACCTCCCCGGTCCATTGCGGATAGGCCTCGAAGTCGGTGATGACCCGTAGCACGGCCTCGGGCGGGGCCGCGATGTCGATGCTGGACTTTGTGCGCTCGGACATGGCCCGCCTCCTCGCCGTCGGTGGTTGCGGCCAAGGCTATCGCGTACGCCACACCTGACGGCTGGTCGAGGTCTCCGGCAGGGCATGATGGTGTCCGGCGGCACCCGCACACCCAGGAGTCGGCCAGGTTACGAAACGGCATCAAGTACTACCTACCGGCTGGTAATAAGCAGTAGCGTCAGGGCGCGCCCACACCCCACGTGGCGCCCGGCCGCCCCGTCGTCCGGCCTCGAAGACGAGGAGTCAAGACAACCGTGCGTGAGTTCAGCGTCCCGCCGCTTTACCAGGTCGGTGCCACCGCCAACCTGACCGACGTGGTGCACAACGCGGCCGAGCAGGCTCCGGCCGCGGCCCTGCTGGGCCGCAAGACCGGCGGTGTGTGGCGCGACGTCACCGCCAAGGACTTCCTCGCCGAAGTCACCGCCGTCGCCAAGGGCATCGCCGCCGCCGGGATCGCGGTCGGCGACCGCGTGGCCCTGATGTCCCGCACCCGCTATGAGTGGACACTGCTGGACTTCGCCCTGTTCGAGGCCGGGGCGGTCGTGGTCCCGGTCTACGAGACCTCCTCGGCCGAGCAGGTCGAGTGGATCCTGTCCGACTCCGGCGCGGTCGCGGTGTTCGCCGAGACCAGTGCC
Source organism: Catenulispora pinisilvae (assembly GCF_015356865.1). Lineage (GTDB taxonomy): Bacteria > Actinomycetota > Actinomycetes > Streptomycetales > Catenulisporaceae > Catenulispora > Catenulispora pinisilvae. The sequence continues at coordinate 7,264 of NZ_JAAFZA010000020.1, read as the reverse complement.
AACGCCGCGAGCGTGGAGAGCGCCCGCGCCGGGGTCGCCGACTCCGGCCTGGGCGGCGCCCCGGACGTCCGCGAGGTCTGGGTGATCGAGCCGGACGGCGGCAAGGGCGCGATCGAGGAGCTGACCGCGGCCGGCACCGCGATCAGCGACGAGGAGTTGGCCCGGCGCCGCGGTGCCGCCACCCCGGAGTCGCTGGCCTCGATCATCTACACCTCCGGCACCACCGGCCGGCCCAAGGGCTGCGTGCTGACCCACGGCCAGTTCCTCGCCGAGTGCGAGAACGTGACCCGGATGGCCTCCAGCGCCTTCAACTCCGCCGGCTCCACGCTGCTGTTCCTGCCGCTGGCGCACGTGCTGGCCCGGGTCATCCAGACCGCCGCGCTCACCGCCCGGGTGAAGCTGGGGCACTGTTCGGACACCAAGAAGATCGTGGAGGAGCTCGGCGGCTTCAAGCCGACCTTCATCCTGTCGGTGCCGCGGGTGTTCGAGAAGGTCTACAACGGCGCCTCGCAGAAGGCGCACGCCGAGGGCAAGGGCGCCATCTTCGACAAGGCCGCGGCCACCGCGATCGCCTGGTCGCGCGCCGAGTACGCGGGCAAGGTGCCGATGGGCCTGAAGGTCAAGCACGCGGTCTTCGACAAGCTGGTCTACGGCAAGCTGCGCGCGGCCCTGGGCGGCAACGCGACCCTGGCCGTCTCCGGCGGCGCGCCGCTGGGCACCCGGCTGGTGCACTTCTTCCACGGCATCGGCCTGCAGGTCCAGGAGGGCTACGGCCTGACCGAGACGTGCGCGGCGATCACGCTGAACCCGATCGGCAAGGCCCGGCCCGGCACGGTCGGCGTCCCGGTCCCCGGCGCCTCGGTCCGCATCGCCGAGGACGGCGAGATCGAGGTCAAGGGCCCGATGATGTTCTCCGGGTACTACCACAACGACGCCGCCACGAGCGAGGCCATCACCGACGGCTGGTTCGCCACCGGCGACCTGGGCTCGCTGGACAACGACGGCTACCTGTCGATCACCGGGCGCAAGAAGGAGATCCTGGTGACCGCCGGCGGCAAGAACGTGGCCCCGGCCGTCCTGGAGGACCGGATCAACGCCCACCCGCTGGTGAACCTGTCGATGGTGGTCGGCGACAAGCAGCCGTTCATCGCCGCCCTGGTCACCCTGGACCCGGAGGCGCTGCCGACCTGGGCCGCCGGCCACGGCAAGCCGGCCGGCTGGACCATCGCCGAGGCCGCCGCCGACCCGGAGGTGCGGGCCGAGGTGAAGAAGGCGGTCGACGACGCGAACCGCGCGGTGAGCCACGCCGAGGCGATCAAGAAGTTCACGGTGCTCGGGACGGAGTGGAGCGTCGAGGGCGGGCAGGTGACGCCTTCGATGAAGCTGAAGCGGAACGTGGTGATGGTGGAGAACGCCTCCGATGTGGAGGCGCTTTACGACGGCGTCGGGTCCACCACCGGGCAGTGAGCCAGAGTGAGCCCCAGTGAGCCATAGGGCCGCCGCGAGCTAGAACGGCCCTTCCTCAACGAAGCGGCGCAGCCCCCGGGCGAAGGCTTCGGCCTCGTCCGGGGGCCATTCTTTTAATGTGGCGGTGATCCGCTCGGCCAGGCGCCGCCGCAGTTCCTCGACCGCTGCGATCCCGGTGTAGGTGAGGACGAGCAGCACCGAGCGGCGGTCCGCCGGATCGGGTTCCCGCCGGATCAGGCCGGCCGCCTCCAGCCGCGAGGCGTGGCGGCTCACACCCGACCGGTCCAGGCCGATCACGGCCGCCAGATCGGCGGCGTTGCGCGGACCGGTCCGAGCCAGGCCGCTGAGCACCGGGTACGCGTTCTCGTCGAGGCCGTCGGCGACGCCTTCGACGAGCGCGGCGTAGAGGCCGGCGCGGGTGCCGCGCTGGATCAGCAGGCCGATGGATTCGGCGATCTCGGTTCCAGGCTCATGCTCGGGAGCAACATTCACCGCTCCACAATAGCGTGCATCGCGCACGCATCTGCTATCGTCAGAGATGCGTGCACGGCGCACGCATCTTGGGAACGAAGGAGCCCCCATGCCCGCGACCATCGCCACCGCCCTGACCGACCTGCTGCTCAGCCCCGACCTGCCGCTCCAGGAGGCCCTGGACCGGCACTTCGCCCCGGACTACCGCCAGCGCACCAACGGGGTCTGGACCGACCGCGCCGAGTTCGCCGAGCACATCGCCCACCTGCGGGGCGTCGTCGCCGACGGCACGATCCGGGTGCACGACGAGCTCGCCGACGCCGACGGCGGCCGCTACGCCGAGCGGCACACCATCGACATGGTGAAGGCGGACGGGTCGACGGCCTCGCACGAGGTGTACGTGTTCGCCGAGCGCGCGCCGGACGGCCGGTTCGTCCGGCTGGAGGAGGTCACGCTGATGGTGGCCGGGAGCGAGGCCGATCGGGGGCTGGGCAGCGCGCGCTAGCGCCCGCGCCGGTAGCGGTCGCCGCCCCGGGCGGTCGGGCGGCCACCGCGGCTGGTCGGGCGGTCGGGCCGTCGCCGCGGCCGGCCGATCAGGCCGCGGCCGCTATCCCATCTCGCGAGCCGTCATCAGCCTGATGTGGTTGCCGGACGGGTCGCGGAAGGAGGAGTCCCGGCCGTAGATCTGGTCGCTGGGCTTCTCGATGAACTCCACACCGCGCTCGACCAGGGTGGCGTAGTCGGCGTCCACATCCTCGCTGGTCAGGAACAACGTGCCGGCGAACCCCTTGCCGGTGAGCTCCTCGACCTTGGCCCGGGTCGCGTCGTCCATGATCGGCTCGCCCGGGATCGCCATCAGCACGATGCTGATGTCCGGCTGGTGCGCCGGCCCGACGCTGAGCCAGCGGAAGTTCCCCATCTCCGGCACCGTGACGTCCGACCGGACCACGAAGCCGATCTTGGTGGTGTAGAAGTCGAGGGCCGCGTCCTGGTCGTGGACCCAGAGCTGAGTACTGGTGAAGGAGATCATGACGTCACGCTAAGTCGCCCGGACCCGTACCGTCTTCTCGAAACGTCCGGTTCTTCGGCCGCCCGTAGGCCCGCACCACACACCCCGGCAGCGCCACCAGCTCCGCCGCCGGCGGATGCGCGGCCCGGTAGGCGGCCGGCGGCAGGCCGTACACCCGCGTGAAGCTGGTGGTGAAGGACCCGACGCTGGTCAGCCCCACCGCACAGCAGATGTCGGCGACCGCGTAGTCGGTGTACCTCAACAACGCCGCCGCCCGCTCCAACCGCCGCGTGAGCAGGTACGCGTGCGGCGACTCCCCGAACGCCCGCCGGAACTCCCGCGAGAAGTGCGCCCGCGACAGCCGCGCGGCCGCCGCGAGGTCCGCGACGGTCAGCGGCTCGGCGTAGCGCGCGTCGGCGAGGTCCTTGGCCCGCTGGAGGTGGCGGGCGGGGGCGACGGAGGGCACGTGTGCGAGGGTAGTCGGGCCTGGTGACATGCGCGGGGCGACGTGACGTGCGCGAGGCGAAGCGCGCGGATAGCGTTTTCGCATGGTCGACAAGGGCGCCGAACAGCGCGGCGCGGGCTCCGCCACCGCCACCGACCCGATGATCCGGGTCCACGACGCCACCGAGCACAACCTGCGGCACGTGGACGTCGCCGTGCCGCGCGACCAGATCGTGGCGTTCACCGGGGTGTCGGGGTCGGGCAAGTCGTCGCTGGCGTTCGCCACGATCTACGCCGAGGCGCAGCGCCGCTACCTCGAATCGGTCGCGCCCTACGCGCGCCGCCTGATCGAGCAGGCCGGGGCGCCGCGGGTCGGGGGCATCAGCGGGCTGCCGCCGGCGGTGGCACTGCGGCAGCAGTACGCGGCGGGCAGCGCGCGCTCCAGCGTGGGGACCGTCAGCCGGGTCTCGAACGTGCTGCGCATGCTCTACTCGCGGGCCGGGACGTATCCGGCCGGTGCCGAGCCGGTCGACTCCGACTGGTTCTCGCCCAACACCGCGGTCGGGGCCTGTCCGACGTGCCACGGCCTCGGGCGCCGCTACACCGTGGACGAGGACAGGCTGGTCGGCGATCCGGAGCTGAGCATCCGCCAGGGCGCGATCGCCGCGTGGCCCGGGGCGTGGCAGGGCAAGAACTACCGCGACATCCTCGGCGAGCTGGGCATCGACATCGACGCGCCGTTCCGCGCGCTGCCCGCCGAGCGCCGGCACTGGCTGCTGACCACCGAGGAGCAACCGGTGGTGACGGTGCATCCGGTCCGCGAGGCGCATCGCATCACCCGCCCTTATCAGGGCACATATATGTCGCCCCGCAGCTGGGTCCTGCACACGTACGCCACCACCAAGAGCGCATCGCTGCGCACCAAGGCCGCGTCCTTCCTCACCGAGGAACCCTGTCCGACCTGTGAGGGCCGGCGCCTCAACCCCTTCGCGCTCAGCGTCACCATCGCAGGGGTCGACATCGCCGAGGCCACCGCACTCCCCCTGGCCGAGCTGGCCGGGTTGCTGGAACGGGCTCGCGTCCACCCCGACACGGCCGCGCTGTCCCCGGAACGCCGCCAGGCGGCCGAGGCGCTGATCGGCAACCTCGAAGAGCATCTCAGGACTCTGACTGAGCTCGGTCTGGGCTACCTCGGGACCGATCGGGCGACGTCCACCCTGTCCGCCGGCGAGTTCCAACGCCTGCATCTGGCCACGCAGCTCGGCAGCGGTTTGTTCGGGGTCTTATACGTGCTCGACGAGCCGTCCGCGGGCCTGCACCCCGCCGACACCGAGCTGCTGCTGACCGCGCTGCGGCGACTGCGGGCCGCCGGGAACTCCGTATTCGTGGTCGAACACAATCCGCGGGTGATCTCCGACGCGGAATGGCTCGTGGACCTGGGCCCCGGCGCCGGCACGCATGGCGGCCGCGTCCTGCACAGCGGGCCGACGGCCGATCTGATGGACGTCCCGGAGTCGGCGACCGCGCGCTACCTGTTCGGTGACGCGCCGAGCATCCGGCCGGCCGCCGTCCGCGAGCCGTCCTCGTGGCTGACGCTGTTCGACGTCACCCGCCACAATCTCGACCGGCTCACCGTCCGGTTCCCGCTCGGCACGCTGACCGCCGTCACCGGCGTCTCCGGTTCCGGGAAGTCGACGCTGGTCGGCCAGGTGCTCGCCGCGACTGTCCGGGACCACCTCGGCACCCCGGCCGACGCCGAGGACCGCGGGAGCCGCGAGGACCGCGAGGCGTCCGACGAGGAAGCCGCCCTGGACGACGACCGCATCATCGCCATCCCCAAGGCCGACGGGCTGTCCGCGATCCAGCGCCTGGTGCAGGTGGACCAGAAACCGATCGGCCGCACGCCGCGCTCGAACCTGGCGACGTACACAGGGCTCTTCGATACCGTCCGCAAGCTCTTCGCGGCCCAGCCGCTGGCAAAGGAGCGCGGCTACACCGCCAGCCGCTTCAGCTTCAACCTCCCGAACGGCCGCTGTCCGAACTGCCAGGGCGAGGGCGTGGTGAGCGTCGAGCTCCTCTTCCTGCCGACGGAATCCGCGCCGTGCCCGGTCTGCCACGGCGCGCGGTACAACCCTGAGACGCTCCAGGTGCTGGCCGACGGCAAGTCGGTCGCGGACGTGCTGGCGCTCAGCGTCGAGGACGCCCTGTCGTTCCTGGAGCACCTGCCGGCCGCGCACCGGATCCTGAGCCTGCTCGACGACATCGGCCTGGGCTACCTCACCCTGGGCCAGAGCGCGACCACACTGTCCGGCGGCGAGGCCCAGCGCATCAAGCTTGTCAGTGAGCTGCATCGGGCGCGCCGCGGCCACACCCTGTACCTGCTCGACGAGCCGACCAGCGGCCTGCACCCGGCCGACGCCGACCTGCTGCTGGCCCGGCTGCGCGAACTCGTCGACCAGCGCAACACGGTCGTCATGGTCGAGCACGACATGCGCGTCGCGGCCGCCGCCGACTGGCTGCTGGACCTCGGGCCCGGCGCCGGGAACGCGGGCGGGCGGATCGTCGCCGAGGGAACGCCCGCCGAGGTGTCCGGTGGCGGATCCGGGCGCACCGCGCGATTCTTGGCGGAGCACACCTCTTAGAGGGGAATGAGTTCTTTGCAAAACGTACGACTGGGCCGTTCCGGCCTGAAGGTGACGCGGCTGTGCCTGGGCATGATGAGCTACGGCAACCCCGAATCACGCCCCTGGATCCTGTCCGAGGACGCCGCACTGCCCCTGGTCACCCGCGCCGCCGAGGCGGGCATCACCTACTTCGACACCGCCGACATGTACTCCGAGGGCGCGAGCGAAGAGGTGACGGGCCGCATCCTGCCCAAACTGTTCGCCCACCGCGACGACTACGTCCTGGCCACCAAGGTCTTCTTCCCGACCGGCCCCGGCGCGAACGACTCCGGCCTGTCCCGCAAGCACATCATGGCCTCCATCGACGCCTCACTGCGCCGCCTCGGCACCGACTACGTGGACCTGTACCAGATCCACCGCTGGGACCCCGAGACCCCGATCGAGGAGACCATGCAGGCCCTGCACGACGTAGTCCAAGCCGGCAAGGCCCGCTACATCGGCGCCTCGACCATGGCCGCCTGGCAGTTCGCCAAGGCCCAGTACACGGCGGACCTGAACGGCTGGACCCGCTTCATCTCGATGCAGAACCACTACAACCTCGTCTTCCGCGAAGAAGAACGAGAGATGATCCCATTCTGCATCGACCAGGGCGTCGGCATCCTCCCCTGGAGCCCCCTGGCTCGCGGCCTCCTAGCCGGCGTCCGCAGAGGCGACAGCGCCACCACCACCCGCTCCACCACCGACCCGGTAGCCGCAGCCCTCTACAACGAGCACGACTTCCCAGTCGTCGACGCGGTCGAAGCCATCGCCACCAATCGAGGCGTCCCTCCGGCACAGATCGCCCTAGCCTGGCTCCTAACCCGCCCCGGCATCACCGCCCCGATCTTCGGCGCCACCAAACCCCACCACATCGACGACGCGGTCGCCGCACTGGACATCGAGCTGACGCCCGAGGAGATCGCGGCGGTGGAGGCGCCTTATCGGCCACGGCCGTTGGGCGGGGACGAGAAGTAGTGGTGCGTTAGGGGCTAGTCGTCGCGTTAGGGACTAGTGCCGCCGCGCCAGGCAGCCTTTGCCCGGTAGTTCGCGATGCGCCGGTCGCAGGTCGGGCGCCGGTCGGGATCCGTTCCCGGCCGGGGCTGCGGGCCAGCGGTTTTGGGGGGGCTAAAGTTTGCAGGGCGGGTTGCGGTTGGCGTGTGGGTTTTAGAAGCTTTTTACGGCCTTCGGTCATGGTTGTGCCGGTTCGGGG
>NZ_JAAFZA010000002.1 GCF_015356865.1 Catenulispora pinisilvae | reverse complement strand
ACTTGGTCGGGGGTGGGCTTGGTGGGCGCCAGCAGTCTTCTTCGATCCAGTGTGCGATGGCGTCGCCGTTGCGCGGCTGGTAGTAGGGGTCGTAGATCCGGTCGCCGATCTCGGCGACGAAGCCTGCGAGCTGTCGTTTGCCGCCGGCGACGGTCTTGCGCCAGAACGGCGAGGCCAAGATGACCGCGAGGTCGACGGCTTTGGGATAGACCGCGGCGAAGATGCGTGAGGCGCTGAACGTCTGGGTCTCGGTGTCTTCGGGGATCAGCTGGTAGCAGCGGGAGTCCCAGATCCCGCGCAGCAGCGTCGGCCCGAAGCGTTCCTCCCAGGTTGCTTCCCAGAGGTGGCCGCAGATCATGAAGCCGGTCTGGACCGCGTCGTAGGTGGCTGCCCAGCCGTGGCGTCGTAGTAGCCGCAGGTGGCGGTGTTGGGCGGTGACGATCTCCGGGAAGGTGTGGAGTTCCGGGCCGGGCCGGTTGAGGTCCGGGGGTCCGATCCAGTGCAGGTGGCGGGTGCAGACGTAGCGGTGGTGGGGCAGGATTCGGTAGATGGGCCCGCCGGGGTGGTGGGCGTCGCAGCGTGGGCAGCCGGTCTGGGGTGCGTGTCGGAACGCGGGCCAGTGCGGGCCCGGGTCCCGCAGCTCCGGCAGTGCGCCGGCCAGGTGGGCGGCGGGGCGTCCGGTGAGCGCGGCCAGGCGGTGGATGTCGACGCGGCGGCGGATCTCGGTGGGGTCGGGGACCGATGCCTGGCGCCAGATCTCGTCGTCGTCCAGGTCGTGCAGGCGCGCCAGCCGGGCCATCGTCATAGTGCGGCTGCCTTGCCCAGGGCCCGGGGGCGGGCTTTGGCCGGGGCGGAGGCGCGTTCGGCGGCGTAGTCGATCGGGACCAGGTCGAGCAGGTCCTCGGTGATCTTCTCGGTGCCGGTGTCGATGGCCAGGATCGCCGCGCCGCGGATGAGCTGGGACAGGCTGCCGATCATTCCGCCGCTGCGCCGGTAGAGGGATTCGGCCATCGTCTGGAGTGCGCCGGGGGTGTGGTCGCGCAGCCGCAGCGTGCTCTCCAAGGTGGCGATCAGGGCATGCCAGGCGTGGCGCTGGTCGGCGGTCCCGTAGGCGAACGGGGAGGCGGCAAGGACGGTGAAGCGTCCGGCGATCTGCCGGCCGCGGCCCCGTTGAACAGCCCGGCGGCCTCGACCTCGACGCCGGCGTAGATGAACGTGGCGGTCAGGCGTTCGGCGAAGTACTTCAGCGCGTCGGAGACCTTCGCGCCGGTGCGGGTGGCCAGCGAGATGTTGTGGATCTCGTCGACCAGCACCAGGTCCACTCCGATATAGGCGGCCACCGAGCAGACCGCGTCGGTGATGTTGGCGCGGGAGGGAAAGTCCAGGCCGAGGAAGCGGGCGAACTCCACCGCCAGCATTTTGGGGGCGGCCGCTGGCGGGACGGTGACGTAGATGACCGGCAGCCGGAAGGCGTTGCCGACGTGGCGGTTGCGGACCGCGATCTCGTGCGCCCGGCCCAGCTGCGTCAGCGCGGTGGTCTTCCCCGTGCCGGACATGCCGCTGATGATCGCGCCGCGGCGGGCGGAGATCTGCCGCCGGTTCAACTGGATCAGCAGCCGCCCGGTCGCGATCACCTTGGCGACGGTGGGGGTGTTCACCAGCGGCAGATCGGCGTGGTAGTCACGCCGGGCCTCATCATCGGCCGCCCGCGCTCTGGCCGGCAGCGCCGAGTGCTGCTCGGCGGGTAACAACACCGGCGGGATCGGGATGTGGCCGACGAAGGCGGCCCATCCTTCCGTCGTGGTCAGCGGGTTGTCCGGCGGGATGTCGTCGGCGAATCCCGGCGGGACGGACGGCCAGGTCGGTCGAGTGCGGGGCATAACCACTTTTCGGCCTCGGCATGGGCATCGAAGATCCCGAACGGGATCACGGTGGCGTCAGGGCGTTGCGAGTCGTCGTCCTCGTTCGGTTCGCTCTCCTTCGGGATCGCCACGATGGTCACGAACGCCTTGGTGCGGGGCGCGATGCGGTCGGTGCGCCGGTCGGCGGGGCCGGTCTCGGCGCGGGTGAGCAGGTTGTCCAGGACGCGGGCGACGTCGGTCTCGTTCGTGTCGTCCAGGCCCCGCGCGGCGGCCAGCTCGCGGGCGTGGCGCCAGGTGAAGTCGGCGAACGGCGCGGTGACCATCGCCTTGTGGGTCCAGGGCAGCGTGACCCAGCCGGTCTTGGTGCGCACGAAGACCTGCGATAAGTCGTAAGGGTCGTAATGGACAGGCCACAGGCCCTTCTTCGCGGCGATGCCCGAGTGCTGTCGGTGGTAGGGTCCCAGCGGGTCGTGGCCGTGCTCGCGGTGGTCGGTGTCGTAGGTGCGGTAGCCGATCCGGACGCCGTAGTCGTTGATCGCCCGCCAGGCCACCGGCAGCAGCTCCAGATAGTCCTGGCCAGACAGCGTCAGCGGCAGATATCCGCAGGCCGCGACCTGCGCGGCGTAGGCCTCGTTCGGCGACAGGGCCTTGGCCGGGAAGTACGGATCGCGAAGAGCATCGTGCGGGCGGGACTGCCATCCGGCGATCAGCCACTCGGCGAACAGATCCGAGGCCTCAGCCACCGTCCAGGCAGCCGCCGCCTCGACGCGAGCTCCGCGCCGGGAGGTGTTCGCCCCGGTGTAGCCGGGCAGGTGCTGGCACCACAGCGTGTTGATGGAGGCGATCGTGGAGCGCTGGTTCCGGTCCCTGCGCGCGGAGCTGACCGACCGGACTTTGATCTGGAACCTGGGGCATCTGATGCGGCTGCTTCGTGATTACGAGGCGTCCTACAACGGCCACCACCCTCACCGCTCCCTGGACCAGGCCGCGCCGACGCGTCCGTTGCCGGACAACGTGGTCGATCTCGCGGAGGTCCGGGTCCGGCGGCGTGATCGCGCCGGAGGGCTGCTCCACGAGTATCGGCAGGTCGCATAGGTTATCGGCACCCTCAGGTGGCAGGCACGGTGCCAGCGAGTCAGTCCGTGCCGTCGGTGCCGAACCTGAGTCGGCGGGCCACGACATCGGCAGCGACCTCCGCAACAGTTTGTCCGTGGTCGGCGGCGTATGCCTGCAACCGCAGCAACGCTGCGGGGATCGGCACTTCGAGCTGAACGCTGATCATCCCGGCGGCCTGGTTGACTGCGGCTCGGTCATAGATGACGTGCGCGTTTTCGGGCTGTGTCCCGTTGATCTGCTGGTTTATGGTGCTTCCCCGGCTCTCTGGTCTGATCGCTTCGCGGATGCTGCCGAAGCTGTGCCGGGGTCTGGGGTGGGCTCGATGGTGCTCCATGACTCTATGTCAGTCCAGGACCTCGGCGACGGCGGAGCGGACTGCGTTCTCCTCTACCAGGAGCTTGTTGGCCGCAAAGGTGGCAACCAGCGTTTGGAGTGCGAGGTTGTTGACCGGGCGGGGGAGCCGCGGGCGGTCAGGTGGATCAGGTTGGCCGCGTCGTCGGTGAAGAGGTTGCGGTTTTGGCGGTGGTCAGCCCGGTCGGCCCGGTCGGTGTTTCACCAGCCACGGCCGGTGAAGTAGTTGCGGGCCCGGTCGACCAGTCCTGGGCCGGGGGCCAGGAACCGGTTCGGCGATGTGGCGTCCGAAGACCAGGGACCGGCTGGCGCCTGCTTCCTGGCGGCGCGGACCTTGTCGCCGAGTCCGTTCAACTGCTCGGGGGTGCAGGCCGCCGCGAGCAGCGGGAAAAGGCGGTCCTCCTCGTCGCGGAAGTGCGCTGTGACGTCGATGAGGATCGTCTCCACCAGGCGGTCAAAGTCGGCGTGGTCGGCGTCCAGCATCTCCAGGGTCTTCAGGTGCTGCTCCAGGACGGTGTGGTCGACGATCTCCAAGTCGGCCAGTTCGTCGCCGTCCTGGACGTGCTCCCGGACTGCGGGGTAGAGGTCCCTCTCCTCGGCGACCGAGTGGCGCACGAGCTCGACGGTGAACTCATCGGCCGCCTTACGCCGCTGCGCGCTGCGCGCGGGAAGGCCGGTGATCACGTCGAACATGGCCTCGGCCCGTCGGTGATCGGCTGTGAGCTCCTCGATGATGTTGCCGCCATGCCCCATCGCCGGCTTCCTTCCCAGGCGCTGCCCGGCCTGCCGGCCGGCAGCTCTGCTGCATCATTCCCGGGGTGCCGGCCGGTCAACCTCAACCGTTCGGGCGGCAACCGGCCGGCACGCCGGGGACTCCGACCAGACGCGGGGTCGTCGGGACACTCCAAGCAGGGCCGGGGCCGGGGACGGTGCCGTTCAGGATGCGCCAGCATCAGCGCGACCGCCTGCTCGCGACGGCTGCTGGTGGCGGTGCCGCCTGTCATGGCGCCGCGACCGCCCTAGGCTCGGCAGGGGAACGAGGCGGCACGCTAGGAGGCGCGCGGCCATGGCGGTCAGATTCGCGGTGGATGTCGCCGAGACCGGCGGGCAGGCCGTGGTCGTCGTGTCTTGCGAGGTCGATCTGGCCGCCGACGACGAGCTGTGGGACGCCATGGACCCCGTGGTCATCGCGGGGCAGGCCGTCACGGTCGGCTGCTCGGGGTCACATTCCTCGACTCTACCGGGCTGAAGGTCGGGGCCCGGTTCCAGGCCCCCGGGTGCACGGCAGCCGGTTCCGGCTCGCAGAGCCTTCCGAGGCGGTGCTGCAGGTTTCTGGAACTCGCCGGTCTGGCCGACGTTTTCATCACCACCGAAGCCGCGTCGTCGATCCGACCCTAGGAGCGTGGGTCAGTAACGGCGACGGTATAGTTGGAGTGTGGGATGCAACGGGGTGGGCTATTCAACGAACACTTGGTCGATCTTCGAGCGGCCTTGAGCGTTCAGTACGCGGGCGGTCATGCCGCGGAACGCGGGCAGGTCGCCGGGTAGATGTCGGGGATCGTCTTCGTAGCCGAGGCGCCAGGTGTTGTCGGGGTGTTGTAGGTCCTGGAGCGTCAAGATCGTGTCGGTGATGTCGATGACGGTCCAGTCCTTTCGCCCGTACCACCGGGCAGTCGATGGTCGCGGCAACAGGGATGGTGATCTCGGAAACGCCCCGGGCAGGAGTCTCGTCGGAGTACGTGAGGATGGCCTCGGCGCTGGTCCCGTGGGCGGGCCGGACGTGAGCAGGAGGCTGATCGGATCTGCGGGGGGCGAACATGTCGACGCCGATGATTCTGACCTGGTCTCCGGCTGCCGGGACGACCCCGGCCACCCGGCACGCACGGCCGTCGATCAGTACGAACATGCCCGGCTCCACCCGCCGCGCCGGCATCTGGAAGATGTCGGAGCCCTGTCCGGGATCCTCCTAGGGCGCTATGTCGGACATCGGTGTCTCCCCAGGGGGCGTTGGTGGGCCCGGCTGCTGATCAGGCTGGTCGGCGGTTGGGTTCGGGTACTCCCCGAGGTCCAGCGAATCTCGCAACCACAGCCGGGTTCCTTCCTGACAGTCGACTATGACGCACGCAGCAATTCTGCAACCGCCCACCAGTGTCCAGCCAGTGAAGTCCTTGCCGCCCCCAGTCGCTGCCCAGTCGGCGGTGGCTTCCATGACGGGCCCGTTTGGTCCCGGCCGCGCTGGGGTCGCTCCGACGATGCGGACGGCGAGCACCCCCGCGATGCTGCATTCCCTGGACAATACGGGAAGGACCCGACGGCGTATGCCGAGATCAGGGCGATCCGTGACGCGTGCGCGTCGTCGAGGACTCCCGCCTTACCGGCGCGCTGCTCTGCTCCTCCAGCGAGCCCGCGCCCAATGTGCATGGGGCGGCCGTGATACAGGCGGGTCTGGGGGCCGTCGTCTATGGCGCCGACGCCGACGTCGCGCGCGGTCTTCAACGGATAGGAGATTTACGGCCCTGTTCGAGCGCCCCCGCGATACCTGGCGGATGTCCGTGCGGCAGCGACAGCATCACCTGGCAGAAGGGCCGCTGCGCAGGTGGACGCGGCGCCATCCCACCGAGAGCCCATGTGGCCGGCCGAGAATCGGTGTCGGCCCGGGTCGCCACGGGCCAGACGCCGGAAGGCATGACTGAGCAGTCCGGCGTCGGCATCGCCGACGACCTGCGAGGATCGCGGATGAATCCTGGATCATGCCTGCTCCACTGTGTTCCGCCTCTAGCGGCCGCGGAGGAGGCGGCCACTAGAGGCGGCGGTGACATGCCGTGTGGCGGGTCAGGCGTTGATCGCCTTCTTCTCACCGCTGGCGGTGATCTCGACCTTACGCGGCTTGGCCTTCTCGGCAACCGGGATGCACAGGGTCAGCACGCCGGCGTTGTAGTCAGCCATTACGTTTTCCGTGTCGAGGGTGTCTCCGAGGAACAGCTGGCGGGAGAACACGCCCAGCGGCCGTTCCGAGATCTCCACCTTGGCCTCGCCGATCGCGGTGGGACGGCGCTCGGCCCTGACGGTGAGCACGTTACGTTCGACGTCGACGTCGATGGCGTCCAGGGACACGCCGGGCAGGTCGAAACAGACCACGAACTCGTCCCCCTCACGCCAGGCGTCAAGGGGCATCGGGTTCGGGCGGGACCAGGTACCCGCGGCGGTGGTCCCGAGCAGCTGCTGGGCGATGCGGTCCAGGTCACGGATGGGGTCGGTGCGCATCAACATGGGGTCACCTCCAGGTGAGTGGTCGACCATCGGGGTCGACTCGCTGACGATCCCGGGGCTAGCATGTCACTGGAAAGACGACAACCGGCGGCGTCGCCGAGGGGATGACGTGATGGAACACGCACAGCGCAGCCCGTCAGCGGCACAGGTGACGGCCTTCGACACGGGCACCGCTTTAAGGAAGATCACACAGGCGATGCACGCCGTCCAGGCACCGCCGGACGTGCCCGCCCAGGCAGGGGCGGCGTTGAACGCCAACCAGGTGCTGGCCGCACTGACGCTGCTGCGCGAGCTGCGCACCGAGATAGCCGGCTGGGAGCCCGAACTCATCGAGGCCGCCCGCGCCCTGGGCACCAGCTGGGCCGATCTGGCCCCGGCCCTTGGCGTCGCCAGTCGCCAAGCAGCCGAGCGCCGCTACCTGCGCTTGCGGCCCTCGCCCGACGGCGGCGTCGGCACCGGTGATCAACGCGTGGCGGCCGAGCGGGACAAGCGGGCCGGGGACAAGGCGGTGGCGGTCTGGGCGCGGGACAACGCTGCCGGGCTGCGGCAGTTGGCCGGACAGATCGGCGCACTGACCGACCTGGATTCCGGCGCCACCGGCCTGTCCGCGCTGCACGACGCGCTGGGCCGCGATGACGTCGCGGACCTGCTGGCGCCGCTGGCCGACACCCGCGGGCTGCTACAGCCCGGCCATCCCGGTCTGGCCGAGCAAGTCGGGCAGCTGGGCGCCAGCATCGCCGAAGTGAGGGCGGCCTCCGACCGTAGCCGTCGCCCTTCCTCGTCGTGAACACCAGACAGATCACCGCTTTAACAGGAGGCTCCGTGATGGTGGTGCGTTTCGAGTCGTTCTTGGAGCAGGTTATCGACCGTGGCGAGTACCGCGACCGCCACGAGGCCGACCGGGCCGCCCGGGTGGTTTTGGCGCTGCTGGGCGCGCATCTGGTCGGCCAGGTGCGGGCCCGGCTGGCCGCGAGTCTTCCGGAGACGTACACGCTGATCCTGCTGAACCCGCTGCCGGCTGCCGAACCGCTGGACGCCGAACGGTTCGTGCGCGCCACCGCCGCCTGGATCGAAGGTGCCACGGAGGCCACGGCGCTGTGGGACATCGGCGCGGTGCTCTCGGTGGTCGCCGATATCGCCGGGCCCCGTCTGATGGAGCATGTGCTGATGCAGCTGCCGCCCGACTGGCCGCCGCTGTTCGGCCAGCCCGCACACACCGAGGACTGAACCGCAGGCCGGCCATCGTCGGCAGGCGGCCTGGCTGAGCCTGATCCCCACGCTGAACCCTGAGTTGAACCCTGAGAGGAGACCCCGCCGGTGGGAACCAGTGTCGAGACCCTTCAGTTCCAGGCCCAGACCCGTCAGTTGTTGCAGCTGGTGATTCATTCGATCTACTCGAACAAGGACATCTTCCTGCGCGAGCTGATCTCGAACGCCTCCGACGCCCTGGACAAGCTGCGCCTGGAGTCCCTCGTCGACTCCGCCCCCGATGTCGACGCCTCCGATCTGCGCATCGAGCTGGAGGTCGACAAGGTCGCGCGCACCTTGACCGTGCGGGACAACGGCATCGGCATGACCCGCGAGGAGGTGGTGGAGCTGATCGGCACGATCGCCAAGTCCGGTACCGCGAGCCTGCTGGAGAAGATCAAGGCCGCCAAGGACGCCGAGGCCGCCCAGAGCCTGATCGGGCAGTTCGGTGTCGGCTTCTACTCGGCATTCATGGTCGCCGACGAGGTGCGCTTGCGAACGCGTCGCGCCGGGACGGACGAGGGCACCCTGTGGGAGTCCGATGGCGAGGGGACGTACGACATCTCCACCGTCGATGACCTGCCGGTGGGCACCAGCGTCACGCTGCACCTGAAGGACGCCGACAGCGAGGACGGGCTCGCGGATTATCTGGCCGAGTGGAAGATCCGCCAGATCGTGAAGCAATACTCGGACTTCATCCGCTGGCCCATCCGCATGCCGGTCGAACGCGGCGCCGAAGACGGCGTGACCGTCACCGAGATGCAGACGCTGAACTCGATGAAGGCGCTGTGGGCCAAGGCCCGCAGCGAGGTGACCGAGTCCGAGTACCAGGAGTTCTATCAGCAGATCAGCCACGACTGGGCCGATCCGGCCGAGATCATCCACATGCGCTCGGAGGGCACGTTCGCCTACGACGCGCTGCTGTTCATCCCCTCCCAGGCTCCCTTCGACCTGTTCTCCCACCAGACCAAACGTGGCGTGCAGTTATACGTCAAGCGGGTGTTCATCATGGACGACTGCGAAGCGCTGATGCCGAACTACCTGCGCTTCGTCAAGGTACACACGCTTCCCGGCTAGGGCAGCTGCCGGGTCCAGGCCTGTCCGGAACTGGCGGACTCTCCGCTCGAACTGTGTTTCCGGCACGAACGCCTCTATGGCAGGCACGGCAGGCCGGGAGGAGCGGCCCTGCCGTCGCAGTGGGGCACCCGCTACGGACGCCGCGGGCTGGTCGTGCCGGTCAACTACGAGGACGAGCACGCCTTCGAGCTGTGGTGCGCGAGCGCGGCGGCGGTCCTGCGGCCCGCGCAGGTCAACCTCCGGGGTTGTATCCGCTGTTGCGGGCGGAGATCAAGTGGGGCATGTTCGCTTACACTCAGAGGCCGCACGGCCGCTGGGAGCTGGTCACCTTGCAGGGCCTGGCGAACTTCGCCCGCGAGCACGGCCTCCGGTCGCTGACGGACACGAGTCCCGAGGAAGAACAACTTCTGCGGAAGGTCGTCAGCCGCGAGGCAGTCCACATCCTGCGGGCGATCACCGGATGGCTGCACCCGCTCTACGTGACACCCTCCGAGACGCGTGAGCTCGGATATATCGTCACCGAGCACTTCGGACGCAAGCTCACCGGCCGCGCGGTCCGCATCGACCTCACCGGCATCTCCCAACGCTGGCTGCGCGACCTGATCTGGGACCACCTGGTTGCGATCCTGCGTTCTCCCGGATGCCCGCGCAGCGGAGGCACCTTCGACGACATGCGCCGAGCCGGCCTGGAGCTGAGTACCTTCCTGGAGATCCACGCTCCGGCCGGCGGCCACGATCCGCGGACGCTGACGGCCGAGCACATGCACCAGTTCGTCGCCGACCAGCGGCAGCGCGAGCGGGACGGCCTGATCTCGCTGGCTGCCAGAGGCGTCCGCGGCAAACCGTCGATCGTGACCGCCAACACCCGACAGCGCGTCTTCCACCGCACACGGCGACTACTGCGCGGGGCACTGGAGTCCGGCGAGGCCGAACGACTCGGGCTGGACCGGGCCTTCATCGCCGCCATGCCGGCCTCCGGCCGGATGGTCAGCCGCTCCCGGCAACCGTTCGCCGACGAGGTCGCCCACGCCCTCGCGGACGAGGCGAACCTGCGCAGGCTCGCGGCGTCCTACGACCCGTGCGACCGTGGCCTGCGCGACGCTTGGGAGACCATCATCGCTACTGGCCGCCGCTGCGGAGAGGTCCTCCACCTCCGCCTGGACTGCCTCGGCCGCTACGGCGGGCTCCCGATGCTCTGGCACGACCAAACCAAGGTCGGCAACTACGACCAGGCGCTACGGATCCCCGAGCGGATCCACCAGATCCTGGAAGCCCGCCAGCGCAAGACCCTGACCCTGTTCGAGGCCAGGAACAACCGGCCGCCCACCGCCGAGGAACGCGCCCAGATGGCGCTGTTCCCCACGAACATCCGCAACCGCGACGGCCGCCGGCCGCTGAGCTACAAGTGGTTCCACAAGGGCTTCAAGCTCTGGATCGACGAACTCGACATCGGCCGCTGGGTCCCGCACCAAGCGCGGCATTCTCTGGCGACCAGTCTGCTGCGGGCCGGCGCGAGCCTGACCCACGTCCGCCGCTACCTGGGCCACGTCTCCGAACGGATGGCCGAGCACTACATCCATCTCACCCAGTCCGACCTGGAGGACGTCCTCCAGCACGTCTGGGTCACCGGCCCGGGCTCGGCCAACCCCGGCGAGCACTGACCGAGCCGACGACTCCACTGACCCGCGAACAGGCACAGGCCCTGGCGATCGACTTGTCGCGGCGCAGCACCCCGGCCGAGGGCGGGTTCTGCACCTTCCAGCCCGTCGTCGACGGCGGCGCCTGCCCCTGGGACCTGAACTGCCACAGCTGCGACAAGTTCGTCCTGTCCGGGGCCGACCTGCTCTACTGGCGGCGCAAACGCGAACAGTGGCGGCTGCTCGCCGAAGGCGCCCCGGACGACGCCACCGCCGACTACCTGCACCGCTACTTCGAGCCCACCGCCCGGGCGATCGACGGTCTGGAGAAGGCCCTGGCGGGCCTCGGTCTGCTGGCCGACGCCCTGGCCCTGGACCTGCGCAAGCCCCAGGACTACTTCCACCGCATCTGGTCCACCGCGTTCCGTGCCGCAGACCTCGCCGATGCCGTCTGCGACGACGCCGAACCGTCCGAACAGGAGGAGTGCGCGGGATGACCGTTCCCTGCATCCCCGGCCCGCGCACCGCCGCTGCGCTGCAAGCCCGCAGACAGAGCACTGCCGACGTACTCGATCGGGTCCAGGCTGCGATCGCCAAGCTCAGACGAGAGAAGACACAGCTGTCAGTGGCGGCAGTTGCCCGCCGCGCGAACGTCTCACGCACCTTCATCTACAGCAACCCCGACGCCGGCGCCGCCGTCGCGGCGGCCATCACCGCCAGTGGGGAACGAACGATCGCCTTGCTGACGGCCGCCGACGACGAACGAGAGGCGACCTGGCGGGAGCGGGCGCTGAACGCCGAGGACGCCCTCAAAGCCGCCCACGCCGAGATCCTCGGTCAACGCGCTCGGATCGCGGAGCTCCTCGGTCAACGCGCTCGGATCGCGGAGCTCCTCGGCCAGATCCGCGACCTTCAAACCGAGTGGACCGAGGAGGCCATCGGCCGGATCACCACCGAGAACACCTCCCTCAAGCAGCGCGTCCGCCAGCTCACCGCCGACAACCGCACCTTGGACGAGCGACTAACGGCGGCCCGCTCCAATCTCCGATTCCACGACCGACGCGTCGCAGCCCTCGAAGCCCAAAACGCCGACCAGTCCGGTGTCGGCCCCAGCCGATAGCGTCTGGCGTGAAAGGGGGTTCCTCATGAGCGACACCGGTGCGACCGAGGTCCTCGGTCGGTGCTGGTTCACCTCTCAACTTCTGCGGTCGGGTGTCGAAGTTGCCCGGCCCGAGCGAGACATCGGTTTCGATCTTCTCGCCTACACCTCAAGCGCGAGTTGGATGCTGCCCATCCAACTGAAGACCGTCGGACTCAACGGCCTCACGGTCTTCCAGCAGTACGTCGGCGAGCCGGTCGCCCTGGCCTACGTCATCCTGGGCGATCAGGACGGTGGCAACGCCGGCCGGTCCGAAACCAACGCCTACCTGCTGACACCCGAAGACGCCTGGGCGCTGCCGACGGTGTTGGAGCTGAAGCACGACCCAGACGTCCACACCACCTACCGCTTCGCCAGCCTCACCCGCCCGCTCCTTGAGCAACTCGAAGCCCACCGCGTCGAGCCAGGAGGCTGGCAAGAGCGGCTGGGACAGCTCGCTCCACTACGCAGGCCCATCCAATCGATCGACTGACCACACATTCCGCAGCCGATGGCGGGCCCTTCGGGCCCGCCATCGGCTGCTTCCACATCGATTGCCCTGCACCGAAGAACCACCCCAACGGGCGATGCCGCCCGGCACCCATCGGGCGTCGCAGACATGTAGTCTATGAATCGTCGCAGTTCAGAGCTGGTATTCAAGCTCCTGCGGTCGGTAAAACCGACGACGATCCACTCGTCCAGCAGCTCCTGCAATTCGATCATCGACCAGACCGCCGTCTTCTCCGCGCCCCGGCCCCGGTTCTCCACGCTGTTGCCGACGTAGCCGGCGACGTGCTGGGCGAACAGGGTGTCGAGCCCGGAGAAACTTGTCTCCACTGAGCCCTTCTCCCACGGCGATCCCTCGTGCGAGGGCTGGAAGTTGATGCCCATCGCCCGGCAGGCGTTGCGGAAGGTCTGGGACATGTAGACCATGCCGTGATCGCAGACCACGGTCTCCGGGACGATCACCGGACGGGCGGCGGCGTGTTCCAGCCGCTCGTCGATCGCGGTGAGCCGCCGGTGCGGCAGAACCGACCGGGACATCCGCAGCGCCTCGGACCAGCCCGGCCGCATGGGTTCCGGAGTCAGCGACCGTGCCAGCAGCAGTGCCGCGTCCACGGACTTGGTGGACGGCCGCAGCACCGCCGCCGAGATGGTTCTCGTCGCCATGTCGATGAGCCAGGTCAGCTCGACGCGGTCGACCATGCCGTTGTCCAGCACGACCCGGACGTTCAACGGGGTGGAGTCGATCCGCATCCACTCCCCGGGCCGCAGCGCGACAACGGTTCCGAACGGGCCGTCGGGCTGTTTGGCCAGCGACCGCCGCGAGCGGGCGGATCCGAATGTGTGCTTGCCGGCCGAGACGCGCTGTACCAGCCGATAGAACGTCGCCCGCGACGGCATGACCACGGGGTCCTGGCCGTCGTCTTGGCCGGCGAGGATCTGCTCGACTCGGCGGCGCAGCCGGTCCACCGTGCCGGTCGAGGCCTGCGTCTGCTCCCGCACGGCCTGGCGGACCGCGTCCACGACCCGCTCGTCGACCCGCCCGGTCACTGACGGCGGCCGGGTCGTCCGGCCGTCGATCAACCCGAGCAGCCCGCCGGTCTCATAGCGGTAGCGCAAGCGCTGGAAGGTCCGCAGCGTGACCGTGCGGCCGAGTGTCTCCAACTCGGCGGCTTTCGCGGTCTCGCGCTGCCGCAGCGTCCTAATGAGTGGGTCGTACTCGGGTCTGGCGACCGCGCCGGGTCCGGCCTGCGGTGGCACTCCGGTCAGCACTTCGACGATGTGGTCCTCCCACCAGCGGGCCTGTTCGACGGTCTCGGCGGGCAGCCCCTCCAGCAGCTGTTGCGATGCCAGCGGCGCGACGGCGGCCCTGGTCGCCAGGGAGAATCCGGGGGCTGCGAACAGCTCGGTCAGCATCACGCTGGCCTCGGCACCGTCGGACGGGTCCAGGAGGCGGACTGCCGTTCCGGTCAGCCCGAGCACCGTGTGCTCGGTGCCGCCGAGCCGGATGCGGTCGCCGATCCGCAGTTCCGGCGGGCGTGAGACGCTCATCGGGCAGTGCGCCGCGCCACGAGAGCCGTCCCCGACAACGGCGCAGTCTCCAGATCGGTGGTCAGCGCCCCGGACCACAACAGGTGGAACAACGTCGGCAGCACGGCGATCCGGTCGCCGAGCCCCTGCACGGTCTCCAGGAGCGACGCCGGCCGGCGTGCTGAAGGCCCGCAGCAGTTCCGAGGCGATCGGCAGGTTCATGCAGCGCGGATGCCGGTAGCCGGCCAGCCACCGCACGTTCGCCGCCAGCACGGTAGCGACCTCCCCGACTCGCTCATACCGCCAGCCGACCGACTCGCACGCGGCCGCGGTCAGCGCGAATGTCTCGGCGTCCTTCGGGGAGATCCTGTTGTCGGGCCGGACATCGATCACCAGCCCGGTGCCGTCGGACAGCCGCGCGAACAGGTCCGGCGCGTGTCGGCGCGGCCGGTCCTCGTCCAGCCAGGTGAGCCAGAATGGCTGCGAGGAGAACGCGGTCACCTGGGAGGAGAAGTCCAGGAGCATGATCCGGTCGCGCTCCAGCCAGGACTCGAAGCCGATCAGTTCCCCCGATGTCGCAGCCCACCAGGTGCCCGGGAAGTTCCGCTGCCCCTGGAACGACGGGAAGCGCCGGACCGGTGCAACGTCCTCGAATCGCGTCCCCCACCCGGCTGCCAGCAACGCCCGGCACTCACGTGCACCGCTCCCGTTGCCTTCCAGATAGCAAAGACCGAACTCGAACGCCGACGATGGCTCGACGGCTACAGCCGAAGACGCGCTGCCCACAGCACCTTCCCCAAGACGGCCATCAGAATGCGAACACTGTAGCGATCTGCGACACGTCAGGTGAGACAATGGTCGAATACGTCATCCTCAGTGAGACTGCGTGCGATCCGCTGAGATAGGACACTTGTTGCCTGTAGTTCCGTTCGGTACAGCGTAACGGTGACGGTGAAGCGAACGGCTTTTCGACGGTCGATCTGCGCGAAAGTGAAGGCTACGGTTGATCGCTCAGATGCCTAGAACAGAGCGGCCAGGTTCTTGGCCGTCGTCCACAGGTCCGCGACCGGCCCGGCGGCGATCTCCGGGTCGGCTGCCGCGGCGGCCATGGCCGAAGGCCGGTCGCGGTAGGCGTTCACCCGGTCGCAGAACCGGACCCGGGCGGAGCCGCCGGTGCCCGCCGCCAGCGTGAACCACGGATCCGGGTGCGAGGCGTCCTCGATGCCCGTCGGCGTCACGGTGAACGAGATCGGCTCTCCGGTGGCTGGGCAGGACGTCGTCACCGGCGAGTCGCCGCCGAAGATGATGGGGAACATCACCGCGTCGGCCACGCACCACTGGCGGAACACCGTGCCGTCGAGCTCCGCGGTGTGCCGGGAGTTGTCGATCAGCGACAGGCCGGCGCCGACGATGTTGCCGCGGCCGTCCATCTCCAGGTCATAGTGGCGGTCCCGGAAGAACTGCACCATGCCGACGCCCTTGGCGCGTTCCTCGTCGGGCAGCATCGCGTCCGCCGTCTCGATGGGCAGCGGGCCGTGCTCCTTGAGGTGCCTGACGATCTTCGCGCCTTCGCGGATGAGCTCGACGCCTTCCGGCGCGTTCCACTTCGCGAACAGCTCTTCGGTGATGTCGGCCATCTTCTGGCTGTTGACGTCGGTCATGTATCTCATCCTCAGTCGGCTGGGCTGTTTTCGCAGCTCGGGGGTGCGAGAAGGCGGTCCCGCGCGTCATCCCGGCACGACCTGGGGACTCACAACTTCACAGCCTCGGGCAGGTCGGCAGCGGTCGGTGCGGCCGGTCTGCCGCCGCCGGCAGCGGAGCGTTCCCTCTGACGGCGGGTCAAGGCGGCAGGTCAGCGCCAGGGCTCCTTGGAACGGCGGGTCGGATTCGGGGTTAAACGCCTGGCTCAACCAGGTTCTGAAACCCAACGGCAGAGCATTGACCAAGCTCTGAGGTTAAACGGAAAGCTGAGGCTGGCCTCGCCACATCAGGGCTGGCCTGTTGCCTCGGCCAAGCCGGTGCTTCGTTGTTCGGCGCGTTGGGTCAGCTGGTGGTGCCGACTTGTTCGCCCTCGACTTGGGCGTTCCACTCGCGTTTGCTGGATTGCCAGCTGTCCTCGTTGTGGCCGAGGCGCCAGTAGCCTGAGATCGAGGCCTGATTGCGCGGGATCGAATGCTCGATCAGTAGGAGACGTCGCAGTTCCTTTACGAGGCTGGCCTCGCCGTGGATGAACGCGCGGACGTCGCCGCCCGGGAAGTCGAGCGTTGACACTGCCGCGACGAGGGCTTTGCCGACCGGTGCGGTGCCGCGGTGGATCCACGTGATCGTGGCGTCGGCGGCCGTTTCCAGTTGCTGCTCCTCTTCGGGGCCGCTGACCTCGATGAAGGCGTGGGCCCGTACACCTTCCGGGATCCGCTCCAGGGATGCCGCGATCGCTGGTAGGGCGCTTTCGTCTCCGGCGAGTAGGTGCCAGTCGGCGTCCCGGTCGGGGGCATAGCCGCCGCCGGGACCGCTGAACAGGAGTGTGTCGCCCAGCTTCGCGTTCGCGGCCCAGGGTCCGGCGATGCCTTCTGTGCCGTGGTAGACGAAGTCGACGGTCAGTTCCAGCTTCTCTGGTTCCCAGCGGCGGACTGTATAGGTGCGGGTGACCGGCCATTGCTCGCGCGGTAGTTCTTCCCGGTTGCGCTGGATGTCGTAGGGCTCGGGGTATGCGATCCCTTCGCGCGGAAAGTGGATCTTGATGTAGTGGTCGGTGTACTGGCCGACGGGCAAGCCTTCCAGTCCCGGGCCGCCGAGGACGACGCGGATCATGTGTGGCGTGATGCGCTCAGCCCAGATGACCTGTGCCGACCGGGGCGGGGTGTTGCGGCGTCCGCCGCGTTCAGGACGTTGCGTCATGGGTGTCCTCGGATCCTTCAGCGGGGCGGTGCAAACGGTGGTGGTGCGGCGGGAGCCTGTGTCAAGGGTTTGTCTTACGTGTGGTGCGGGTCCTCATCTGGATGGCGACGATGAGAACGGCCGCGACGCAGATCCCGATCGCCACGGCGAAGGACGCCCTGTAGCCGGTGACCAGCGAGCCGCCGTGGGCGTTGGTCTGGGCGGCGGCGATGGTGGCGAGCGCGGCAAGACCGATGGCCTGGCCGACTTGCTGCGCGGTGACGAACAAGCCGCCGGCCAGTCCGCGTTCACTGGGTCCGACACCGGAGGTGACGGCGACTGAGGCGGTGGGGAAAGCCAGCCCCATCCCGAAGGAGGTGATCATGATCCCGCCCAGGATGTTCACCTGGTAGGAGCCGGTGTTGCTGATCGTGTGCAGCCACACCTGCCCGAGCCCGCCGACGATCAGACCCGTCAGCAGCACCTTACGCACGCCGAAGCGGGGCAGGACCCGGCGCGTGATCTGGGTCGCAGTGAGCATCACGGTGCCCGTGGCGGGAACGAACGCCAGCCCAGCCCGCAGCGGGCTGAACCGCAGAACCTCTTGCATGTAGAGAGAGGTGAAGTAGATGTAGGCGACAAGGACCGCCCCGAACAACAGCATCGCGACAAGCGCCGCCCGGCGCGCCGGATCGGCAAGCACCGGCAGCGGCACCATGGGAGCCGCGCTACGCCTCTGGACCACGACAAACGCCACCCCCAGCAACACAGCCAGCCCCAGCGCGGCCAAAGCGGCCGGGTCGGAGAACCCACGCTGCTGGCCCTGGCTGAGTCCGAAGATCAGGGCGGCGATCGACGCCGTGGCCAGGAGCGCGCCGGCGAAGTCCAGCCGGGCGCCGGTGTGCCGGGTCCGGGCGGGGATCACGCGCCGGATAGCAAGGACCAACAGCACGATGATGGGCGGGTTGACCAGGAACACCGCCCGCCAGCCGATGAACTCGGTGCAGATGCCGCCCAGCACGATCCCCGCACTGGCCCCAGCGGCGGTCGCCCCTTGGAAGATCCCCAGCGCCCTGGTACGGGCCGGGCCCTCGGCGAACAGATCGGTGATCAGGGCCAGTGCCTGCGGTGCGACGAACGCCGCAGACGCGCCCTGGGCGAACCGGGACACGATCAGGGCCAGCGACGTCGGGGCGAGCCCGGCGACCAGCGAGGCGACACCGAAGACGACAAGGCCGGCCAGCATCACCCGGCGATGGCCGACGCGGTCGCCGACCCGGCCGCCGAACAGCAACAGGGAGCCGAAGGTGAGTGCGTACCCGGTGACGATCCATTGCAGGTCCGCCGAGGAGACGTGCATCTGGGCCTTGATGGTGGGCAGCGCGATGTTGACGATGCTGAAGTCCAGTTGCAGCACGAATTGCGCGGTGACCACCAGCGCCAGCGCGAGGCCGAGCCGCAGGACCGGCGACGTGCCGGTGTCGCTCGGCGATGCGGGCATCGCGGCGGCCACGTTGTCGTCAGGCGGGGCGGCGGTGTCGTTGTTCATGGGGCTCTCCTGGGGCGACGGGGCGGGGGCGGCCACGTCTATCGATTCGTTCTCCGACAGGCGATTCGCCCTCGGGCAGTTCGGTCACAGTCCATCGTGACCGCACACCGGCCTGGCGGCTTCTGAAAAACTGTCCGGTTCTGTCGAAAAACAGCCCCATGCTGGTCAAGCCGTCAGCGAAGGTGCAATCAGGCACACCCCGCGCCCCTGATCAGTCGAGGAGGCCCGGGACGACAGTTGATGCAATCGCTTAGATAAGGCTTGGGGGAGGGCGCCACCTACGGACGGGCGGCGCGTGTCTCTGCCGGGTGCCTAGTGCGCGTTGTGCCCGCGTTGGTACGCGGCCGGGGTCTGCCCGATGAGCCGGGTGAAGGTCGTGATGAAGGCGCTCGGGGTGGCCCAGCCGAAACGAACAGCGACCTCCGTGACCGACGACTCATCCTCCAAAAGCGCGATGGACGCATGAAAGACCCGCACCAGGTTTCGCCACTGCGGATACGTCGCCCCGAACTCGGTACGGAACAACCTGCTCAGGGAACGCTCGCTCACATGCACCGCCGCCGCGAGCCTCGACAGCGGAATGTTCTCTCCGAGATCCGCCTCGACCAACGCACAGGCCCGCACCAAACGCTCATCGTGCGGATTCGGCAGACGGATGCCGGCTGGAGGGGCGAAACCGACGAGCCCTACCAGCAATGCCCTCGCCTCACCTGCCAGCACCTCAGGAATCCGCCCGTCTGTGAGATCGATCAACAGCGCGCGCAGGAGCCCGTTCACTGCGAAGACGATCGGAGCGTCGGAATCGAGCTCGAAATGAGGTGAACCGGTCAGCTCAAGAGCGTGTACCCGGCTGTTGCCGAACACCCGATGCTGATGCCACATGCCGGCAGGCGTGAGCACCGCGCGATCCGGCGTCGCCGACCACACACCGGCGCTGGTCGTGACTGCGAGAAGGCCCGAACTCACATAGACAATCTGATCATCGCCGTGGACGTGAGCTGCAATGACGCTTCCGCCCCTGTGCTCCACCGTATCCGTCGCGCCGCTTGGTCGGAGACTGATCTCGTTCATCAACGTCAGGATAGGCGCGCTCCGCAACGCCGGAAAACGATGACGACACCGAACCAGGTCCGTCCAGGATGCCGCCGGGGATCAGCGACCGGGCTTCGAGGACGGCAATGGAGCCGCCGACCGGCGGAGCCAGGTCGCCATCTGATGGAAGTTCAGTAGGCCAGGCAGGCCGATGGATGTAGCGAAATGGTCAAAGACGGGCACGGCGCCTACGCGATCCGAAGTCGCGGTCTCTCACCTTCAGGCTGCTGCTCCTGCGGCACATACTCGCGCATCGCTCCGTCGGCTGCGGGAAGCCACAGGTCAATCTCGCGCCGCTGACCGTGGGTGGCCCGCCCGGTGGCCCTGATGGTGACCCGGCGCCGGGTGAGGTTGCCGCTGCCATCACCAAGTCCCTCCCACCGCGGAGATCGGACGCTAAGGGCGAGGTGGGCTGCCTCCCATGGGCTGGTGGCGACCAGCACGCAGCCGCGTTGTCGATCGGTTGGCCGGACACGGTTCGCCAGGCGCCGCAGCTGGGTGGCGTTCGGCCGGCGCGGCGCGTGCAGCAGCACAAGGTCGACGGCACCGGCTAGCACCGCGACCGCATTGGGCCACCGCTCACCGGGCTCGTCGAGCATCAGCACCTTCGACAAGTCGGCGCCGAGCTGAGATACGGCGGCGATCGAAAAGTTCGGATAGCCGACGACGCCGGCCCACGCGCCACCTGCTGTGGCCCCGGCGAGAAGTGCGTGTGCTGCGTAGGAAATGGCGCCGTCGCCTGCGGCTGTGTCCCCAGTCCGGGGCGGCATGGAAACGATGGTGCCGCGGGGCGAGGCTGCCGCCCGGAACAAGTGGGCGCAGGAGCCGGTGCAGCGGGATGTCGCCGCGGTCGGCGGGTCCACGGTGCCGGGCTTCCGGGGCGGTGCCGGTTTCTATGAGCTGGCGGCGAAGACCGGCAAGCGCCGCGGCGCGGTCCGGATCTGG
The DNA here is from genome assembly GCF_015356865.1 of Catenulispora pinisilvae. Lineage (GTDB taxonomy): Bacteria > Actinomycetota > Actinomycetes > Streptomycetales > Catenulisporaceae > Catenulispora > Catenulispora pinisilvae. Next base: position 133,895 of record NZ_JAAFZA010000002.1, on the reverse strand, counting down.
CAGCGGGGCGGCCATCGTGGCAGATCAGGTGGTGGACGGATACACGATGATCCTGGCTGACTGCGGGCGGATTTCGTGGCGAAGCCCGGCCTGGTCGAGCGTTGCACTGAAGCTCTGCTGCGGGCCCCATTTTTGGAGGCCTTCGCCGCAGGCCGTGACTGTGCCGGTCTGTCGGTCGATGGTGATGGTGACGCCGAGAGGCGGCTTGTGCTCGGCTTCAAGCCGGGCGATCTCGTGGGCGATGGCGTCAGCGATCGGTTGGAGGAGTTCGGTGGTCACCGATCGAATCTATTCGAACAAATTTGCTACAGCAATGGAGGGGCTGCTTCTTCACCGGTTCGGGTGACGACTGTGACTCCCTGCCACGGTAAGCAACTCCAGGTGCCGGGCTGGCGCAGTGATTGTTCTGGGCCGGATTGGGCTGTTCCTAGTAGGTGATCGGCCTTCTTCCGTGCGGGGTTTGCTTGGCCAGGTTGCTGTCGGTCTGCTGGAACTGGGCGGCGCTGCTGCGGGCCATGCTCGATAGCTGCGCGGAGTAGGTGTTCATGATCGTGGCGGCGTTCGCCCAGGAGCCGGTGAAGCCGTCGAGGGCGTCGAGAAGGTCGGTGTCACCGGCGAGCCAGTCGATGTTCCCGATCTGGTTGTTGGCTCCGTCGCTGGCTGGCGGCGGGGGCGTGGGCCGGCTGTCCGCGGCGCACGAGGCGGTGGCCGCGCACCACGGAAACAACTACCTGCCGCTGTGCGAGCAGTACTACAAGTCGCACCGGCCGACGCTGTTCACGCTGGTGGACGTGATCGAGCTGGAGGCGACCTCGGCGGAGCGGGCAGTGCTAGACGCGCTGGAGTTCGTGCGGGCGGTCCGGGACGCCGGACGCATCGCGGAGTGGATCGAGGAGAGCATCCTGGTCGAGCGGGACGGCAGGCAGGTCGTGCTGACCGTCGACATCGACGCGTTCGCCGGGCCCTTGTGGAAGCGCACACTGCGTGACCGGCGCCGGCCCGGGATGCTGGCTCGGCGCCACCTGGAGGTGTGCGTGTTCTCCCATCCGGCCGCCGAGCTGCGCAGCGGCGACATCGCGGTGGTCGGCTCGGACTCCTACGCCAACCTGCACACCCAGGTGATGACCTGGGAGGAGTGCGAGCCTCACGTCGGGAAGTTCTGCGAGCAGGCGGGCCTGCCCGCCGATCCGAAGGCCCTGATAGCTCACTACCGGGCGCTGTTGACGAAGACCGCGGCCGATGTCGACAAGGGGTACCCGGCCAACACCGACCTGCGCCTGGAGGACGGCAAACCGGTGCTGGCCCGGCGTAAGGGCGCCGAGCGGCGGCCCTCGGCCCTGGTGTTGGAGGCGGCGATCCTGGACCGGCTGCCGGAGCGGCACCTGCTGGACATCCTGGCCCGCACCGCCCACCTCACGGGGTGGCCCCGGCATCTGGGCCCGGCCTCGGGGTCGGACCCGAAGATCCGCGACAGCCTGGGCCGGTACGTGGTCACGGCCTTCGCCTACGGCGGCAACCTGAGGCCGACCGATCTCCCACTTCATCCCGTGCGGGGTGTGGGAGGCGGTGTACCTGCTGGACTCGCTGCTGTCCAACATCTCCGACGTGAAGCCCGAGACGATCCACGCCGACACCCAGGGGGCGTCGCTGCCGGTTTTCGGGTGCGCCGCGCTCCTGGGCTTCGATCTTCTTCCGAGGATCAGCAACTGGCACGACCTGAACTTCTACCGGCCCGACGCCAGGACCCGGTACCAGCACATCGACGCGCTGTTCGCCGACAACGTGATCGATCGGGGCCTGCTGGAGAAGCACTGGACCGATCTGCTGCGCACCGGGATCTCCATCCGGGAGGGCCGGCTGTCCTCGGTGACGCTGCTGCGCCGGCTGGGGAACCATTCCCGGCGCAACCGGATCTACAAGGCGCTGCGCGAGCTTGGCCGGGTGATCCGCACCATCACGCTGCTGCGGTACCTGTCCGAGCCGACGCTGCGCGATCAGATCACGATGGTCACCAACCGGACCGAGAACTTCCACAAGTTCGCCGCCCACCTGATGATCGGCGGCCAGCTGATCAGCCATAACGACCCCGACTACCAGGAGCGGGTGGTGAAGTTCAACGAGCTGATGTCGAACTGCGCCATATATTCCACCGCCTTGGACATCACCGATGCCGCGAACGGCCTCGCCGCCGAGGGACACCCGGTGGACCTGGACGACCTGGCCACGATCAGCCCGTACATCACCCGCACCATACGCCGGTTCGGCGACTGGATCGTGGACCTCGCCCCGCCGGCCGACGCCCTGGCGACGAGGCTGGACCTGGAGCCTCGGGTGCTGTTCGCAACGTCCCGCGCCTGAGCCGACGGGCGTACTGCGCACAGGTGAACGGTCGGTGGACGCTGCGCGCCATGGGCCGTCTGGGCTATCCGATTGCGCGCCTATTTGCCATTCTATGCCCTGTTTAGATGCAGTGGAGGTGTACTGATCTCATCGGCGATTCTCGGGGTCTCCCGAGAGTAGGAGGAGTAGCAAGTGCCTGATGTCTACGAATTCTTGGCTCGGGTGCTCACCGGGCACATGGGGGTGCCGGCCGACCTCGTGAGAGCTGATCGGACGCTGGAGTCGATGAAGCTAGACTCCATGGCACTGGTCGAGATGAGCGTGCTCATCGACGATGAGTGCGGTTTCCCCAACGATCTCTACGGCAAGGTGACCGGGCAGGCGAGCCTGGCCCAGGTCGCCGTGTGGCTGGAAGAAGCCCGCGCGGTCCACTGCCAGGCGGCGCTGGGGACGTCGGCATGAGCGGCCGCGACGTCGCGGTGACCGGGCTCGGCGTCGTGTGCCCCGCGGGGATCGGGGTGGAGGCGTCCTGGCAGGGCATGCTGGCGGGGCGTTCGGTGGCGGCCGCAGACCCACGGCTTGCGGGTCTGCCGTGCGAGTTCGCGTGTAGGGTGCCCGGGTTCGACGCTTCCGCGCTGCTGGGAGCCCGGTTGGCGTGGCGCCTGGACCCGTTTGCGCAGATGGCACTGGTCGCGGCCCGGGAAGCGGTGGCAGATGCCGCTCTGGACCGGCAGAGTTGGGATCCGGCCCGTATCGGTGTCGTCATCGGAGCCGGGTCTAACAGCATGTACCAGTACGAGAAGCCGTTCGCGCAACTGGCCGCCGGCGACGCCGCGAAGATTTCCGCGCTGACGACTCCGCGCAGCGTGCCCAGCATGGCCGCCGGCGAGGTGGCAATGGATCTCGGGCTGCAGGGCCCGAACTTCGCCACCAGCAGCGCCTGCGCGTCGGGTGCGACCGCCTTGGGGGTGGCCAGAGCTTTGGTTCAGGCCGGGACCTGCGACATCGTCATCGCGGGCGGCGCGGAGTCCGTTCTCGCGCCGTTCACCGCCAACGCCCTGACCCAGACCCGCGCAGTGTCCGGCCGATCCTGGGACCCCGCCGGGGCCTCACGGCCGTTCGACGCCGACCGGGACGGATTCGTCCTGGCCGAAGGTGCGGCACTGCTGGTCTTGGAGCGGCTGGACCACGCACAGGCTCGCCGGGCTCCGATCCGTGCGATGTTCACCGGCTACGGGGCGTCCTGTGACGCCCATCATTTCGTCGCACCGCACCCGCAGGGGCGCGGAGCTCAGCAGGCGATGGTCGCGGCCCTGAGAGACGCCGATCTGGCGCCGGCCGACATCGGGCACGTCAACGCGCACGGAACCTCGACCATCGCCGGCGATCTCGCCGAGGCTGCCGCGCTGCAGAGCCTGTTCGCGGCGTCGCCGCCGGTCACCGCCACCAAGAGCGTCATCGGCCATGCCATCGGTGCCGCCGGCGCGATCGAAGCGGTCTGCGTCGTGCTGTCGCTGCAGCACCAGGTGATCCCCCCGACCGCCAACTTGGACAGCCTCGACCCGAAGATCGACCTCGACGTGGTCGCCAAGACGCCGAGGCCGGTCCGGCACGGCGCGGCCCTGAGCAATTCATTCGGGTTCGGTGGCCAGAACGCCGCACTGGTCTTTCAGGCCGTGTAGCGGCCGGCGCCCCGCCCATCTGCGTCAGCGTGCCAAACGCGCTGCAGGAACATCTCCATCCTCATCCGCAATCGAAAGCGATCTGTGCATGCCAGCTGCAGTCACATCCTGCGCCGAAGTCATGATTGACCGGTCTCGCCCGGCGACCGCCGTCCAATCCGTCGTCTGGGTGCCTCCCCTGGGCGGCACGGCCGAACGCCTGGGCTACCTGAAAGACGTGTCCGTTCCGGTCCTGTTCGCCAACCTCGACGCCGCCGAGCCCGACCCCGGCGACCCGTTCGCGTCCCTGAGCCGGATCGTCCAGGCCACCGCTGCCGTAGGCCGGGCCCGCCATGGTGTGGCAATGTGTCGGGGCGCCAGTGCCCTGGCCCGTGCGCTATTGGACGTCCCTGACCAGTTCGACAGCGCGGTACTGATCGCCCCGTTCGCATTCAGCCGCGCTCGGACCGACGCGGCCGACGCCCTGGCCGCGATCGCCGCTGCGGCCCACGTCGGCGACACGGCGGCAATCGAGGCAATCTTGCTGAGCACGATGGCCGAACCCGGCCGCTCCACGACGGCAGCGCGGGCCTGGGCCATCGCCTGCGCGCACCGCTACCTCGAGCCCGCCACCCGCGCCATCCTGCCGTGGCTGTCATCCGCGACGCCGACGGGCACCATTGATCTCACCACGGCAGTCCGACCGCCCACCCGGGTACTAGTCATCGGCCAGCCCGGCGACGCTGTTCACCCCCTCGACGTCGCTGAGGAGATCACAGCGTTCTTCCCGAACTCCACTCTGCACATCGGGACCGGCTCCGCCGACATCCTGGCCCGGCGCGCCGAACTCGACGCCGTCATCGGCGATTTCCTCGCCCAGGGCAGCTGAACGCCGATCCCTCGGCGGGCGGCGGAGCGCGCCGAGGCCGAAAGTCTCAGGCCCCTACGCCGCCTCGGTCGATCACCCCTCACGGGCAGGCGCGTAACGCGGAGACGTCATCCCTCTCGGCGATCTCCGGCAGGCCGTCGCCGCGATGATGGAGACGGTCAACACCTCGGTGTACGCCACCTGGCAGCACATCGGCCACACTGTCAGCTCGGCTGACATCATCTGGCTGAACGAGCAGCTGGCACATCTGGAAGGTGAGGCACTCCTGCGCCCCTGGCCGCCGTCCGACTTGGTCGGGACGCCGCGGATGCGCTGGCAGGGATACTCACCGGACACCGCCGTCTCGATGACCGCTGAGATCTTCGCCAAAGCGGTGGCGGGCTACCGCGACCTGGTGGAGACCAACCTCCCCGCGTTCGGGCCGGCCCTCGGGCTCTACAGCCTCCTGCCGGCGCGCGTCGAAGGCACGATCACGTACTCCGAGGCCCCCGGCGAATACCCTCCGCGCCTGAACTTTGCTTGGATTCCAGACCCGGCCCTCGATCCCCGCGCATCGACACCCGTCGAGCTGAGGACCGAGAACGGGCCCGGACTCAGGCCGTACTGGCACACGCCCAAGGGCCGCGTCCGGCATCACGAACCGCCTACCACATCCCCATGCTCGAAGACGGGATCACCCCGCTTGGCAGCACGCGGCCCTCGACGAACCTCGCCTACGAATGGCTGGCCCGAGACCTCCACGCGCTCGGATGGCTGAAGGATCCGACCACCTTCCACGAGTGACCGGCCCTCGCTGATAGAAGCGAATAGTACATCGAGAATGCATAAGACAACTCTGTGGAGTACGCTATCCACAGCGATAGGCGGTTTCCTTTTCGATCCCCCGTCAGTCGCCCGCTGCATCCGAACGCCAATAGTCCGGTACCGCTTGACGCCGAGACGCGGAAGCGAGATGCTCTAAACATCCGAACCGTGACCGGCCAACCTAGGCCCACGAAGCTCCTACCAGGAGCATCACAGCGCGGATTATGCCAGGTGCAGATCGTCACAGAATGCCCAGGGGTTTGGCGGGGTTATGGTACTAGACCCCTCAGGGATATGACCCCCCCACGTGTTCGGGGCGGCGAGCCAGTCCTTGCGACGATGCGTACCACAAGTGGCCCACCGGGGATACTTTGCGGGATCATTCGTAGTCGTTTGCTGGCTGGTGGTAACGCTAGTTGGCGCGCGGCTCTGTTACGGCAACACCCACTGCATCGCGATCGCGAAAGACCGCAGGTCAGTGGCCTGTTTGGCATCGACCGATCTGCGTGGAGCCCCGCCGGGGGTGCCCTCTGACCAGGCGTGCAGCCGTCAAACTCCTGAATGACAATCGCTATGTGCGACGCCCGGGCATCGGATGGGTCCGCACCACCAGCCCCACACACCTCATCAGCCCCAAGTGACTGTGATTTCTTCTGCATTTTCGGCGGCTTTACACGTGAATCACCAGGTCAGGCGGCTGCTGGCATGCCTGTAGGGTGCCCCGAACGTGCCGCTTTCCGGTTGTCCCCACAGGCTGTCTCAAGCGGCCACCTCCTTTCCCGCCGCCACCGTGCCGATCTTTGACCGGGCCGCAGTCTTCAACGGCGTGGACGGGCCGCTCGGCGTCGGCCGTCGGGAACCGCGACGCCGGCGCCTACTGCGACCGGATGGATCCGGCGGACTCGGCCTCCTCCGCGTCACGTGCTTCGAGCCCGGTGCAGTCTGCCCGGCCTGGGCCACCAGCCGCGCTGTCGCCTCCGCAGCCTGCATCGCCGACGCCGGCAGCACACTCACATACGTGTCGGCAGTGAGTACGATCGAGGAGTGGTCGAGCTGGTCGGAGACCACCTTCAGGTCCACTCTGGCCTGCAGCGCCAGCGACGCTGCGCCATGGCGTAGGTCGTGCAACCGGATCGGCGGCAACCCGTGCTCGGCAATAGCGCCACGAAGCGCCGGTAGAGATACTCCGGCGCCAGCGGCTGACCATCGACCCTGGTGAACACGAACCCGGACGGCACCACATCGCGGGCCCGGCATTCGGCTTCTTGCTTCCGGCGGTGGGCCTTCAGCACCTTCGCCGTGGTCCGATCCAGTACCACCGCCCGCACACTTGTCGGCGTCTTCGGCGGCCCCTGCACAATCTCCCCATCACGCCGCTGCACCTGATGCGTAATGAAACACAGGCCTCGGTCCAGGTCCAGATCACACCAACGCAAACCGGCAGCCTCGCCACGGCGCAGGCCGCGCACCGCGATCAGGTGGAAGGCCGCATACATCCGGTCCTCGGCGATGGCCGCCAGAAACGAAGCAGTCTGCGTGGCTGTCCATACCGCCACCGGTGGACGTTCGCCCGTGGCTCTCCAGTGCGCAATCAGGTCCTCGGTCCACACCACCGCTCGTGGGCGATGCCGCCGCGGCGGCTCAGCCTCCCGCGCAGGGTTCCAGGCGATCAGACCCCGGCGTAGCGCCGCGTTCAAGCCGGCCCGCAGTGTGGTGTGGACACGAGTGACCGTGCCCGCCGACAGTGTCGATCCGTTGCGCCTGGTGCGACGCCGGGCCAGAGCTGTGAAGAAGTTGTTGAGGTCCTTGATCGTGAGCTCCGTCAGTGGGATGTGTCCCAGGACCGGGTTGATGTAGACGTCGATGTGCTCGGTGTACGACGCCCTCGTCGATGTCGCCAGACGGGCACTGCCAGCCGCGCACACGCGTAGCCATTCTTCGAGTGTTGCGCCGGCCTCCGGATCCGCCCCATCCCGAACCAGGCCCAACGCAGACTCGGCCGCCTGATTGGGATGACCACCACGGCGCAAGACCGGCGCCCTCCCATGACGCTGCCGATCGGCGGAACACTCACCGCGAAATACCACGAGCCGTGACCCTCATCGCCGCGACCTGGACAGGTGCCGTCCAACCGCTGACCACGCCCACACCGCCAATACACCGAACCGGAACCAGGTCCGGCCACCGGAACCACCTTCTCTCGATCGACCTTGGTGGCAGCCTGCTTGATTGGGCACGCACCACCACCATCAGGATCCAACCGTCCAGAACCAATGCCCACCCGGCGTGGAAATGGCCAGCGCTGGCCATCCATAGCGCAGTGGCCCTGAGATCCGAACTGCTCCAACCCCCGACGAGGGCTGGCGAGCGCCTTGTCGGAGCCCCTAGGGGTCATTCTTCGACGCCGAGATCCGCACCATCATCTGCTCCACCAACGGCCGTCGAGCCCGCCAGTGCCCGCATTTGCCGGACAGTCAAGGCCCGCGGCCACCTCCCGAACGAGCAGACCGCGCTCAAGTGCGCCGACATGGCCATCATGAGCCTGGACCCGACCTGAGGGGGCCGATAACCTATGCGACCTGCTGGTGTTCGTGGAGCAGTCCGCCGGCGTGATCACGCCGGCGGACTCGGAACTCCTCGAGGTCGATCACCTTGTCCGGCAACGGACGCATCGGTGCGGCCTGACCGAGGGATCGGTGTGGGCGGTGACCGTTGTAGTGACTCACGTATTCGGGTGACAGCCGGATCAGGTGCTCCAGGTTCCAGACCAGGGTCCGGTCGGTGAGTTCCGCGCGTAGGCCGCGGAACCAGCGTTACATGATCGCGTTCTGTCGGGGTGCCCGAACGCCGGTGCGGATTGCCTGGATCCCGGCGGCGGTGAACATCGCGTCGAACGCCGCGCCGAACGATGCGTCCCGGTCGCGGACCAGGTACTTCACCCTCGCCCAGGCGTCATCCAGATCCATCAGCAAGGTTCCGGGCCTGCTGGGTGACCCGGTCCGATGTCGGGTGTCTCCGGGGCGGCATCGCTGCGTCCTTTGGTAGCACAAGCGGTCCGGCCGCAGTGAGGACCGGTCCTGACAGGACCCTCATACGCTGGTGCCGACGCCGGGAAGGTGTCGTGGTAAATCAAGACTCGTCGTGCATGGGTGCCGCGGTCCGTCAGTCGGTGGCTGAGGGTGAGCCTGAACTGCGCAGGAAGCATGAGGCGATGGCCGGTCAAGATGATGGTGACGTCGGTGCTCATGGGCGGTGCCGCCGATCTGGCCGGCTTGCTGCGCTGCTGACGTGCGGCGCGAGGACACCGGAGACATCGTGGGCTGCGCCGGCATCACATCGGCTGCCCCGTCACCGTCATCTGACCGCACAGTGCACAGGGCCTGACCTAGCCGCAGCCCTACCGACGCTGCCGACGTTCCGTCCGTCAATACACGGGGTGGAAGGGAAAACGCCATGCACCAAGACCGCCGGACGAGTGCCGCGCTGTTCGCGCTGCCGCTCGTCGTACCCAGATCCACCGAGTACGCCGAGTTGGGCGTGCCGCCGGCCGCGACGGCCGAGGAGATCAGAGCCGCGGCCGCGCGGCGTGATGTGAGGATGCGCGCGAGGGGCGCCGGGGACAAGGAGATCGCCGCCGCCCACGCGGTGAAGTTGGAGAACGCCCAGGCCCGCGCCGACTACGACGCGTGCCATCCGCCGCTCGCGTTGCTGCGGCTGGAGCCGACCTGGTCTGCGCTGTTCGACGAGCGGGAGGCCGGACTGGCCGTGCTGCGCCGGGAGATCGAGGCGTTCCTGTCCGCCGCCGGCGAGAGCGTGTTCCGACCCACCGACCTGGATCGCACGGATTTCCGTGGCGATTTCGCCCACCACCGGATTCTCGACGACGCTGTCGTTGAGTGACCCTGCTAAGGACCGCGTCATGGAGACAGAACTGCACAGAGTGGTCGGCATCGACCTCGGCACCACCTATTCTGCCGTCGCCGCTTACGACAAGGACGACTACAGCTCGAAGATCCTCGCCGACCCCGAGCGGGTGGGCTCTGCCGCCGCCGCCATGCCCTCCGTGGTGCGACTGGACGCTGCCGCCGGCGTGCTCATGATCGGCCACGATGCCAAGGACGCCATCGCCGGCCCGGGCGGTCCGTCGGTCGACACCATCGTGGAGATCAAGCGGGAGATGGGGGTGCTGTTCACCGAAGAGCTGCTGGAGAAGTACGGCGCGGTCGGCATCTTTCAGAAGAAGGATCCGGTCAAGGCCCGTCTCGGCGGCTCGTGGCTGCGCCCCCAGGAGATCAGTGCCCTGGTGCTGATGAAGATCAAGCGGATCGCCGAGCAGACACTGGGCGGGGAGATCCACGACGCCGTGGTGACGGTGCCGGCGTACTTCAAGGAAGGGCAGAAGCGGGCGACCGAGGAGGCGGCGCTGCTGGCCGGCCTCTACCCGCGGCAGCTCATCCCGGAGCCCACGGCCGCCGCCATCGCCTACGGTGTGGACCGGGCCGACCCCGAGAAGCAGGTCTATCTGGTCTTCGACCTCGGCGGGGGCACCTTCGACGTGTCGATCATCGAGACCCGGGACGCCGAGATCGAGGTCATCGCGACTGCCGGGGACCAGCGGCTGGGCGGCGGCGACTTCGACGACAAGATCGTCTCCTGGATCGTGCGCAAGCTCGGCGGCGACCTGCCGGCCGGCTTCGACCGGCTGCGGGTCAAGGCCGCGGCGGAGGCCGCCAAGCGCGAGCTGTCCCTGCGGGCCACGACCAGCATCGACCTCGGCGACGACCTGCCGGTGCTGGAACTGGACCGCGCGACCTTCGAGGACGAGATCAAGCTGCTCCTGGACCGCTCGCTGCACCAGGTCGGCGAGGCTCTGCAAGACGCTCAGAAGAAGAAGGGCGTGAACCGCTCGGACATCAACGCGGTGCTGCTGGTCGGCGGTTCGACCCGGATCCCGAGGATCAGGCAGATGCTGCTGGACTACTTCGAGCAGGACGCGGGGTTCGTGCGTGCCGACGCCAACCCCGACACCCTGGTCGCGCGCGGCGCCGCCATCCAGGCGCACCGGTTCGCGCCGTCGGAGGCCTTCGACATCAAGACCTCGGCGAACGCCGAGCCCTCCGGGGAGGACCAGGACTACGCCATCACGCTGATCACCGAACACACCCTCGGCGTCGGCGTCGAGGGCGGGATCTTCGACCCGCTGATCGAGCGCGGCACGAAGATCCCAGCTCGGAGGACGAAGTCCTACACGAACGGCCCTAAAGCAGGGAAAATCAAAGTCCCCATCTACCAAGGCGAGAGCGAGTATGTCTACGAAGACATGCTGATCGGCGACATCCATCTCGATGACATCGATCCCCAGCCCGCGAACCACCACACTTTCGACATCACCTTCATGCTCGACGTCAACGGGTTGCTCGGGGTCCAGGTGCGTCACGTCAACGCCGGCCAGGAGTACGAGGCGACCTTCGACCAGAGCACGACCATCGGCGAGGTCGACGAGCTGGAGCAGAGCCACCTGGGGCTGCTGAAGCTGTTCGCCGAGGGGCCTTCGCCGGCCGCTCCGGCACCGGCCGCCGCCCCGCCGGAGTTCGCCATTCCCGCGCCGGTGGCCTGGACCCCGGATCCGGACTCGGCACCGGCCTCGTCGGCCGCGTCGTCGTCCGCACCGGTCTCCGTGCCCGAGCCAGACCTGTCCACCGTCCCGGTGGAGTTCCTTCGCACAGTGCAACGAGTGTTGCGCTCGGTGCAGGACGGCCGCGCCACCGCCGTCCTCGGCCAGGCCCTGGCCGACTTCCTGACGGCCGTGGCCGCCGGCGCGGACACCGCCAGCCTGAACCAGCTCGCCGACCGACTCGAGGACGCAGATGACTCCGGTCCTCGATGAGCGCAAACAGCGCATCGCCGAACAGCTGGACGCCGAATACGTCGGCGTCGGCTGGTGGGGCCTGCTGTACCGGGCCCCTGCGCGCCGCCGCTGGTACCGGCTGATCCCGGCCTCGGAGCTCAACGCCGAACAGCGGGACGGACTGTCGGCGTGGCAGAGCCGGCCGCGCCAACCCGACCTGGTGCCCGTGCTGTCAGACGACCAGCAGGAGGACCAGCAGGAGCTGGCCGGGCAGTGGTTCCAGGTCGTGTCCTACGAGAGCGCCGCCGCGCGCAGCCTCGCCGAGGTCATCGCCGAGGACCCGGTGGCCGAGCGGGTGTCGCGAGTGGCCGACGTGCTGCGCGCGCTGCCCGGCTGGTGCGAGGCGATCGACCCCGGCCTGACCGTGCTGCCCGGCGAGGTGGTGCTCGACGGGCGCCGGCCGCTGCTGCTTCCGCTGCCGGGCTGGGGCCCGCCATCGCTGCGGGAGGTCTTCGCAGAGCCCGAACGTGTGGCCTACCTGACGCCCGAAGCGGCACGCGGCGTCGCCGACGTCCGCACACCGGGCCTTTATGCGCTCGCGGTGGCGGCCCGAAGCTGTTTCGAGACGCTGCCGGCCGGTACGGCCACAGCCCTGATGCACCGCGCCGCGTGCGCGTCCGCCTTCGCTGATCAGCACCGGGACGGCCGGCTGCCCTCGTGGATGCGGCGGGTGGACCAGGTCCAGGCGGTGCGCGAACGCCTGCGGGTGCTCACCGGCCGGGTGCCCGAGGCGGTGGCCGGCGGCGTCGACCCGGCGGCGCTGGCCGCGGCCCTGGACACGGCCTGGCAGGCGATGGATCCGATGGCGGCGGTGCGCTCTGTTCGGGACGCGGGCGAGCCGCGCCACGCCGTCGCGCTGGCGCACGCGGCTCTCGTTGACCGGCCCAGCTACCAGCTACTGCTGCTGGCCGCGGAGATTGCTCGCCGGGATCTGCGCGAGCCGTTCGCCGCGCTGTCGTTGCTCGAACGCGCGGTTCAGACCGCGCCGAAACGGTCCGAGGCGGCCGTGGAACAGCTCTCGATCATCAGTGGGCTGTTCCCAGAGGGCATGGATCTGCTGGTCGCGCTGTTCAAGCCGGCATTCGCCGCGCGGCTCGAAACGACCGCCCGCGCGGCGTTCGACAGTCTCCCGCCGGAGCAGCAGCGCGAGAGAGCCCACGCTATGGCGCGCTGCCTGATCGGCCAGGGCCACCTGGAGGAGGCCAACACCTTCGTCCACCGATGGCTGCACGAGGGCGACAAGCTGATGTGGTGGCAGTTCGACCTGATGCTCGACTACGTCGAATCCTTCCTGCTGCTCGCGTTGCGGCGCCGGCCTGACTCGCCGCAGGCGGACAACCTGCTGGACACCGCCGAACAGATGCGGGACCAGACCCGGGCCGGCTTGAGCTGGGTCAGGCAGAACCAGACGATGCCTCCGTCGCGGATCCACCGATATGGCTTGCGGCTGGCCCAGCTTGACCCGAGGCTGCTGGCCGCGCGTAACCGGAGGTACGGCTCGTGACGATCATTTTGGCGGTGGTCCCGCTCCTGCTGCTGTTTCTCGGGGCCGCGGCGGCTGTCGGCTACTTCCTCGTCGAGGTGCCGCGCCGCTGGGGCGGGCCATATGAACAGGCACTGGCTCTGCTCGCCGGCGACACCGGAGAAGAACTCGACAAGGCCGAGCGGCAGCTGGTCGAGGCAGTCAACGCCGGACCGCGGGGCCAGGCGCTTTCCCACATCCGGCTGGCCAGGATCTGCGTGCGGGCGAAACAGGGCGCGTACGAACCGGACCGCTACGCCGCTGCCGCGGCGATGCTCGAAGAGCACCTCGATGCCGAGGGCCGCACTGGGGACACCGCGGTCCTCGAGCTGTGGCTCCAGGCGCGGATGGAGAACCACGAACGAGTCGTCGAACTCTGTGCGGACAACACCGATCTGCTGGAACTCCATCCGGATAGCCGCCGCATCGCCGCCATCTCCCACTTCCGGCTGGCCGTCGACCACTGGCGGCGCCGGGAAGCCGACGGCGCCGTGCGGCACTTCGATCAGGTCCGCAAACTCGGTGAACTGACCGAGCTGGTCCCGCAGCAGTTGGGTGACCTGCAGCTGGCGCGCGGTATTCGGGACGTCTTCGACGGGCAGCTGGGCGACGCCCGTGACCACTTCACCGACGCCCGTGACCGCGCCGCGCGGCAGGGGCTGCCGACGCTGGAAGCTGAGCTCGGCCTGGCGGTCTGCGCCTGGGGCAACGGTGATCCGCGCGAACTGGGCGACCGGCTCGGCGAGCTGGCCGAGCAGGTCCCGGCACAGCCGGCCGGGGACGGTTCCGCAGCGGACGGAGCGCAGAAGGACGATCCGGACAGCGACGAGACGGCAGAAGACGCCGCTGCCGCGGACGAATCGGCAGTCGACCTGAGCTCCGGCATCGCCGTGCTCCGCTTGGTGGCGTTGCTGCGCGAATGGCTGGGCCGAGAGCCACTGTCCGGTGCGCCGTCGCCTGTGGACTTCGCCGAGCTGGAACGGCGCGCGCAGGCCGGACGCGAGGCCGATCCCAAACTCGGCGCGCCGAACCTCGTCGAAGGGCTGATCCGCTACTACTTCGCGCTGAGCCAGCCGGAGCGCGACCGGGCTCTGGACGTGCTCGAACGCGACGATGCCGCGGCCAAGAACGTGTGGCCCCCGGAAGTGCTCGAACTCGTTCGCCGCGAACGGGAACTCGGCGGCGAGGGCGATGCGATGTCCCGCTACCTCGCCCTGATCAGCGAATTCCTCGACGATTCCGGCCGGTCTGAGCAGGACCTGGCCAAGCTGCGGGCGTTGAAGGAGAGGTTCGCCCGCTTCGGCACGCCGGTGGAGTCCGACGGCGCGCAGCCGTTGCAGCCGTCCGCGGCGGAGGACCAGCGACATCGGGCCGAAGTGCTACGCCGCCGGATCGAGCTGATCGTCTACCCGCGGGTGCGGGACATGCCGGACGATGCTCCGGCCCGCGGTGTGCTGCGCGACCTGCTCGCCGAACTCGACAAGGCCGCGAACGTGGCCGCCGATGGGGCCGGCGTGATGCAACAGGCGGAGCTGAAGCTCATCATCATCACCGCGCAGACTCTATTGCCCGAGGAGAGCGATGTCCCAGAACACGTCTGACCCGCAGCCGGCCACCCCGCTGCCGGCCACCCCGCGGCCCGTCGCGCCGACGCCCGTGCCGTCGCGCACGGCCCGGCTGGCCGAGAGACTGGCCGCTCTGGCCCGGCTGCTGATCCGGGTCGGCCACTGGCTGGCCCGCCGCCTGCCCCAGGTCGACTTCGCCGACCTGCTGTCCGGCCGGATGCCGACGGTCGACCTCCCGGCCGTGCTGGCCACGCTGCCGAAGGTCGAGCACCACGCGGGTTCCGACGATGACCGGCTGTTCGAGGAGGCCTCGATCGGCAAGGTGCTGCTGCTGATGCTGCGCGTGAGCCAGGAGTCCGAGTACCTGCTGTGCCGGCAGGTGGCCGAGCACGCGCTCGGCAGCGTTCCGGACCCCGGTGCGCTGCTCGGCTGATCCGCCGCCGTCCGCGGCTGCCCGTACCCCGCCATAGAGTCCAGAAGGAGGCGCCATGACACCGAACGACCGTCCGGCCGGCGGCCTGCGCAAACGTGATCCGGTCCAGGGCCTGCACAAGCCCCCCTTCGAGCTGACCGGGCTCGGGCGCGGAGCCGATACTTTCGACCACGACCGGATCCTGGCGGATCTGGCCACGAACACCATCGAGCAGGAGGGCCTTCCGGACGGCGGGTACCTGGTCGCCCTGGCCGCGGACGCGCTCAGCAAGCCCTCGTCACTGACGATCGGCGCGGACGGCGAGGATCTGATCGAGGACGCCCGTGCGGACATCGCTGCCGGCCACTTCGAGATCGCGCTGGCCCTGCTGGAGGAGTACCTGGGGCGTTTCGCCTCGCATCAGGAAGCCCGCTTCCTGCGTGCATACTGCCTCACGCACATCGCGGAACCACAGTACGAGCAGGCGTTGCGGATCCTGCGTCCGCTGCGCGACGAGGTGACACCGAAGGAACTCGGCGAGCGGATCAGCACCCTGCGTCGGGAATTGCGCCGCCGGCTGACGCCGGGGGAGTACAAGGCCTACGCCGACACCGCCGAGAGCGACCCTCGGGGCGCGCTGGCCCGGGCCGCCGACTTCCTCGAACTCGTTCCCGAGGACGGCAAGCTCAACTATCTGCTGGCGGCGGGCCACGCCCGCCTCGGCGAGCTCGACCAGGCCCTCGACGCGGCCGAGCGCGGCGTTCTGGAGGCGGACAGCGAACGTCAGAGGATCGAGGACCTGGCCCGTCAGCTCCAGCTGATCCTCCTGCGGCCGATGGCCGAACCGGCCGCCCGGGCGTTCAAGTCCCGGAACCCGCAGCTCGCCCTGGCCCTGCTGGACGGGATCGAGCCGCGCTGGCGGGAGTCCGGCCCCATCCAGGACTTCGAGCGCTATCTGGTGCTGCTGATCCAGCACCGGAACCCGCCGGTGCCGCCCGCGCCGTTGTTGCCGGACGACCGTGCCGACGACCTCTACTCGCTGATCGCCGAAAACGACGTCTCGCGTGCGCTGGCGCTCATGGACCGTGGCGGCCTGGAACGAGCCGAGCAATTGCTGGCCGCCCTGATGACGGCGGTACCCGGGTTCAGGTGGCTGAATTTCGTATATGCGATCTTGCTCTACGAAAACGGCCGCCGACCGGAACAAGCGGAGGCCTGCGCCCGGGTCGCGATGCGGGATCCCACGATCGCTCAGGCCCGCGATCTGCTGGAGGCGATCCACGCCTGGCAGGAGTCCATCGTCATCAACCCCGTGGTCGAGGAGTTCGTCGCGGTCCTGGACGCGCTGAACGACAAGCCCTCCGCGCGGCAGCTGCCCCGGCTGCGCAGTCGGCTCGTCGCCGTCCAGGCACAGATTCCGGCCCTGCGAAAGGCCGTTCGCACGGCGGAGGGCAAGAAGGCCGTCGAACATCTCGGCACGGCGACCGGGAACTGGATCTCCGAGCTGGACAAGGCCGAAGTGGTGAGCGCGTTCTTCGACGAGTACGAGCGCATCATGACCCCGGTCGTCGGCGGTCTGAAGACCGTCCGGGACGCCAATCAGCTCGCGACTGCCCTGGACGCGCTCGGCGTGCGGATCCGGGCGGCCCGCACCGGGACGGGCAGCACCGGCGGCAGCGGCAAGCAAGATCGGGCGCACCCGTTGGATGAGCTCGCCGACCGGGTCGAGGCGCGCCGTGCCGAAGCCGGGACCGCGCGCACCACCATTGAGGTCTCCGAGCTCGTGCGGCGGTTCAACACGCTGATGGCCCCGCTCACCTCCGGGTCGCCGGACGCGCGGCTTTTCCAGGCGGTGGCCGCCCTCGCCAAGCCAATCGGCCAGGAGGCGGTCCGGCTGCGCAACGCTGCCGGGCGAGGTCTGGACTCCCGGGACCGCCAATCTCTCGATCAACTCATCGCGACGATCGAAAGGCTCTGGCCATGACCGCGGGCGCTGAGGCCGCACCCCAGCCGGCCGACCAGTGGGACGTATTCATCAGCTATGCACGCGAGGATTTCAAGGAGGCCAAGGGCCTGCAGGACGCGCTCCTGAAGTACGTCAAGGAAGACGGCTCGACACCGCGGGTGTACCTGGACGTCTCACGGTCCGGCACCCCCGCGGGAGTGGACTGGCAGAGCTACCTGGAGGAAGCGCTGCGTCATTCGCGGTACATCGTCCCCTTGTATTCGCCGACGTACTTCGAGAAATCCGTCTGCGAATGGGAGCTGCACGAGGCCTACCGGCTCAGCGTCGTGCAGCCCGACACCGAGCTCATCCCGGTGCTCATCCACTCGGGGGCGGTCGAGAAGGTCCCGTTCGTCGTGCACGGGATCAACTGGATCGCCACGACCCAGCCGGACTGGTTCGACGTGCTGCGCGAGGCCACCAAGCTCCGCACGGCGGCCATCCGCCGGATCCTGGGCTGGCCGGGTCCGGCACCCGAGGCGGTCGCGGGCCGGACGCTGGAGCCGGTACGCGTCAGCCTGTCGCTGACCGACGGCTTGCGCGAGGCGGCGGCCGGTGTCTCCGTCACGCTGTCGGCGGAGCCTGACACTGCCGGGTTGACGGGCACCCTCACCGTCGACGCCGACCGGGGTGAAGCCGTCTTCGACGACCTCGTGCTGCATACGGCGACCGACGAGGTCCGGCTCGTCGCGACCGCCGCGGGCTGCGAGCGCGCGGTGAGCGAGTCTTTCCCGGTCCGCTCCATCGAGGTGCGCCCGCCGGTCGGCGCGCAGGGCCCCGGAGTGCTCGTGGCCCGCGGGCGCCCGGTCTTCTTCCCCGACGGCCGTGCCCTGGCCGTCCTGGATGACAGCACCCTGACCGTCTACACCGATCGATACCAGAGCGCGGGTTCTGCCGAGCTCAAGGGGCGGCCGCGGCTGTGGGCGCGGGGACGGCGCCTGCTGGCCGTCGCCGACTGGGCGGGCCGGGTCCTGCTGGCCTCGCCGGACGGCGAGATCCGCACCTGGGACATCCCGGCGCACGACGGTGCGTGCTTCAGCGTGCCGGGGGCGCTTGCCTTCGACGGGGACGCGCTGTATGTCGGCACCTGGGCCGGCGAGGTGTGGTCGGTGCCGCTCGGCGGCGAGGCGGCACAGACGGTGCTCAAGCATCCGTCCGGCGTCCAGGTGCTCACCGCCGACCGTGGCCGCTTCCTGGTCGGCGGTCTGGACGGGACCCTCGCCCACGTGATGGACGGCCGGGTCGTGGCCGAGCGCCGCCTGGAGCCGGTGCTGCTGGGGGCCGCGCTGGTGAACGGTTTCGGGCTGATCGTCGGCGAACAGTTCGTCTATCGGCTGGACCTGGCCAAGGACCAGCTTCTGCGGGTCAAGCAGCCGGTGACCGGAATCGCCGGGGTCCTGCCGGGTTCGGACCTGACGGCCATCGTCGACGCCGAGGGGCGGTTCGTGTGTTTCGACACCGAGTTGGCGGTACGGGTGGGCTTCCGCACGGTGCCCGGAGCGCGACCGGTGGATGTCGCCGAGGGCGGGCGGTTGCTGGTCCTGGAGCATCCCGACGGCTCGCACTCGCTGGTGCGTGAGGGCCGTGCCACCTCAGTGTCCAGACATCCGTTCGCCGTCTCCCCGGACGGACGCCGTGCAGCGGCGTCGGACGGGAGCCGTCTGGTGGTCCTGCCGATCGGCGAACTGACGGAAGGCGATGGCGTATCGGAGGAAGTGGGAGACCGGGGATGAGATCAGATACTGAGATCGGCTCGGGCCCCAGCGGTTCCAGCCCCCTGGAGTCCCGGCCCGAGGTGCTGTGGCGGCTGATCGACCCGGTGCATCAGCGTTTCACCGCCGGGAGCCCGCTCCCCGCAGCCCACGCCGCTGCGCTGGCCGAGGCGTACTTCCGCATCAGCGTGCATCCGGACACCGGGCCGAAGCGGGCCATCGAGCTGCTCGGCCATGCCCACCAGCTGGATCCGGCCAATCCGAAGTATCCGTATCACCTCGGGCGGCAGTATCTGCGGCGAGGGCAGCCCGGCTCGGCGATCGAGTGGTTGCAGGCGGCGGCTGCCCGATCGCCGGTGAACCACCGGGTCCGAGCTCATCTGAGCATCGCGTTCCGGGATCTTGACGCACAGCGCCGGGACGACGCCGGGTACACCGGCGCGGACCGGGCCACGGGAGAGAAGATTGCCGGCGAGGTCCGCGGCGGGGTGGACCACTACGATCCCTCGGCTCATGCCACGGCTGATCTCAGTGGTAAGTCCAAGCCCAAACCCAAACCCAAACCCAAAACCGATGCCGACGCCAAGGTTGAAGCCAAAGCCGCTGACGCGAAGACTGACGCAGAAGCCGCCGAGGCCGCGGATGGTTCCCAGACCTCCCACCAATCCGCCACCGGCGCGGACCCAGAGCCTTCGGCGACGATCGCGCTGATCCGGCCCGGCGTGTGCCGGTGGTCGGGCATCCACGATGTCGAGGCCGAGAGCCGGCTGCGCGGCCGGGCCACGGAGCGTACCCGCGACGTGCTGGTCGCAGAACTGGAAACCGTCGCCGAACTCGCCGGCCGTCGGCCGGGCGGCAGGGCCGCGTTCACGGTTCTGGCCGTGCAGTGGATGGTCTGGGGCTATCCCGTCGCGACGATCCGCCGCCTGGCGGAGCGGCTTTCGCCCGACGACGGTCCCTCGGCTCGCCTGCTGGAGCGGGTGTGCGGGCTCTTCGAGACCGATCCGGCCGAGCTTCCCGGCCGGCTCGCCGAGTGTCTGGCCGAGGGCTCTGTGCCGGACATGCTCGCGGCACTGATCCACCACCGGCGACTGTTGTGGCGCCCACTGCGATTCCCAGACCTCGGCGCACACGCCGCGGCTCGGGAGTCCACTGAAGGCGAACCGGACCGGCACGTCAAAGCCCTGGAGGCAGCCCGGCGGGAGCTGAGTGCCGAACAGCCGGGGCCGATGGCAGACGTGGCGGACGATGCCGCCGCGGTGCAGTCGACGGCCGCCGATCCGGACTCCCGACTCGCCGCCTTCGAGAAGGTGACGAGCGAGCTCAAGACGCTGCGAGACGACCTCAAGAGCCAGATCGGCGTCTTGACCAAGGCCACGAAGAACGCTGATTTCGACTATGTCGGGGTGGCGGGGGACCGGCGCCTCCTTGAGGACCTGGCTGACGGTCTGGAGCAGGTTCGTACGGGGTGGCTCGCGGTATTTCACCAGTTTCAAGACACCGAGCCGGCCGGGCTCGTTATGGACTTCGCCGAGTTCCAGCGGCGGCTTCAGGATTGTGAGTCTGTGCTCCAGGAGTCGTTCCGCAGCACGGTCATCCCTTTGAGGAGACAGGTCGACAAGCGGCTGAAAGAGTTGGAATCCGTACACACCGGCATCGATCCTGCTCCTACTCCTGCCGCCACCGACCTAGCCGCCCGATGTGCCACGCTGGATCTGCCACGTCAGGCGGCGGCGTCGGATGCCGATCCGGCCGAGGCCTCCGGTCCGGCGCACGCGCACCAGACCGGTGGTGTCGAAGCCACGCCGCGCGGGGAACCGCCGGTCCGGGCCGACGCGCGAGAACAGATCGCAGACTCCTTGGCCGCGGCCGAGCAGGCTCTCGATGCCAATTTCGGTCAGGGGTGGCAGACCCTTGAACCGTACCCGCGTGCGCTGCGGCATCGTGACGCGCTGGTCCTGCTTCGCGGCTATCTCGGCGGCCGGCAGGCCGAAGCCGAATTCCGGTTCGGCCGCTTGTCCGCGGCCAGGCGGGTCTGGAACGCGATGCTCGCCGACGATCCCCTGCACCCGGGCGTGCTGCACAACCTCGCGGTCGCGCACACATCCGCAGGCGATCCCGTCGAGGCCGCGGAAGCGTGGGGCCGGTACGTCGAGGCGGTGTATCTGCGAGACCTCCTGCACGGCGAAATCCGCCGAGGCGCCGCGGCGCGGGAGTCCTTGCACAGGGTCCTCGCGGCCTCCTTCGGGACGACTCCGCTGTGCGTCGCGCCGAATCGGGGTGACGATGACGCGGACCTCGCGCGGCAGATCCCGCTGCTGCTCGCCAGCCGTGCGAAGGTGCGGCTGGCCACCGAGCACCTGCGGCTGGAGGAGCTCAACCACATGGTTTCGCACCGCAGTCCGATCCTGCTGCTCGGCATCGGCCGGTCCGACGGTGACGGCGCGTCGGCGGCCCGGGAACGTCGCGCCGAGGCGTTGCGCGCGGCAGTGTCCTTGCTGCCGGCGCGGGTGCGGGACGCCATGGAGCGGGAATGCCTCCGTTTGCTCGACGCGGCCTGCAGCGAGGCCTCGGAGGCGAAGGGACGCGTCCGCCGGTCCGGGGATCAGGCGGAGGAAGACGTGCACGAGAAGTGGGTGATGGGGCGGATCGGGTGGAAGCGCGGACTCCGCAGCGCGGTCCTGGACGGTGACTGGCCGCTGAGCGACTACTCCGGCGCGGTCGTCGCCAATCTGGCACTCGTCGACGCGGTGTCGCTGGAGGCGAAGGATCCGCTGCTCCGGGACCGCGTCCAGCAGTCCTTCCCTGGCAAGGACCCGGACCAGATGATCCAGATGCTCGACGGCATCTCCGGCGAGGCGGCGCGGTTCGCGCTCGGCCAGATCCTGGCCGCCGCCGAGGCCGCGACGAATTCGTCCGAAGCCGACGCGCAGCGCTTCGCCGAGCACTTCCGACGTATCGGCCGCTCGTGGGGACGCAACGCGGTGCCCGAGCCGTGGTCGGGGATCCTCGACGACCTGGTCCAGCTCTATGGTGCGAAAGCAGAGCCGGCGTTGAAGATCCTGCAGAAGCGGCACGACTCCACGGACGACGCCGACCGCGAGGTCCTGGCGGCGGCGGTGCCGGTCCTGGAATCCTGGGTGGAACGCCTGCCCGGCGCCACCGGTCCAGCGCGCACTCTGGCCATGATGCTCGGCCGCCTCGATCGCTATGACGACGCTCTCAGGGTGCTGGCGCGCGCCGACGCCGAGGCGGTCAGCGCCGCGGGCCGGGAGAAGGTGCTGCGGGAGCGCATTCAGCTCGACATCCTGCGGGGCCAGTACCAAATGGCCGTCGACACGCTCTGGTCTCTTGTCGAGAAGAATCCGGACGACGAGCAACTTCGGGTGCTGCTGACGAACGCGTTCGACCGGTGGATCACATCCGGGAAGGTGGTCCCGACGCCGAAACAGATCACTGCGGCGTTCTTGCGCTGGACGGATGAGGAAGCGGTTCGCAACCGCCGGATATTGGCGTTGAACGCGGCGCTCAAGGGGCACCGTGAGGGTGCCGGTGTGGAGCCGCTTGTCCGGGTGCTGCGTGAGATGGTCGAATACGATCCCGATCACTTGATGGCGCACTATCAACTCTGCGAGGCACTGGTCAGCATGGCCTGGGAGCACCGCCAGAATATGAGGCGGTTCGCCGGAGCGAAGCGCGAAGAGCTGCGTACGGTGCTGGAGTCGGTGAGCTCCGAATGCCGCCGTCGTGCATTGGCGCTGAGGCCGCGGCTTAAGGGGGAGGAGTACGCCAAGCACCGTCAGCAGCTCGACAACATTCTGCAGGAGGTCAGCGTCACGGCCTAGGGCGCAGGTTCGGAGACCACCCGCAGCAATACGTCCACAACCCGGTCGATGTCCGCGGGACTGGACAGCAGCCGGGCCACCGTTTCGTCGGTGTCCGCCATGCTTCCCGGCGCGCAGCTCATCTCGTCGGCTCCGGTTCTGCCGACGAAGACGACGCCGAGCACGTCGACGACTGTCGCGCGGGGGTCCCCGCCGGCCCGGATGCGTCCGGCGGCCGTGTTGATCGCCTCGGCTGCCAAATCGCGGAGCCGCGCGTCGGCGAGCTCTGCCGGGTTCGTCAGCGGGAGGGGATCCGGGTCCCCGCTGTCGCGGGGCCCGGGGATCAGCGGAGCCTCTTTGCGACCCAGTGGGCGCTCGATGTAGTTCTCGTACCAGGCTCGGCGGCTGCGCATCGCGGTGAGGACCCGCTCGACGTCGGCGGCGATGTGGATCCCGGTGGTGTCCCAGTCGCCGGCGGCGCCCGGGCGGTGTTCGGCCCACGCGCTGAGCGGCCAGGGCCCGTGGGCTGCCGCGGTGGGGACGCCTACCCAGGTGAGTATCTTCAGCGCCAGGCTGCTGAGCCAGGGGTCATCGAGGGCGGCGTCGAGCCAGCCGGGGACGCGGGGACGCTGCTGGGCGCCACGCTCGCCGCGCCGCTTGCGGTTGGCGTCGACGGTGACCGCGGTCAGGCGGGCCGTCATCCAGCCGCCGAGGTTCGCTATCGGGCGGTCGGCGTGCCGGAGCAGGTCGGTCCGGGCGGCTTCGACGTCGTCCTGAAACCGGTCGCGGCAGTCCGGCAGTAGGCGCGCGGGCACCGAGGCGCAGCCGAAGTGGCCGCGATGGCGCTCGACGCGCCGGGTGAGTCGTTCGTAGACGAGGTCTGAGACGACTTGGTACAGCAAAGCGTTCGCGGTCTCCGGATCCTCTTCCAGAAAAGCCATCAGGCGCCCTTCTCCGAGCGCGAGGTGGAATTCCAGTTCGGACCTCTGCCTCGACAACACCATGCCAGCCATGCCCCTACTCCTTCGCTTTGCCCTTTCGCTGGAAACCGTCGACGGTGCTTTCACCGTATGGTGCCGCGAATTCGGTTGGCCAGAGCCGGGGGCGAAGATGAAAAGAAGTATGGATGGCAAGCGACCTGTGGTCGCGGGGTTCGGGCCGCACGTACAAAGAACCTTTACCCCCGTGTCGGACATGCCCAAGCCCGGCCACAACAGCGGTGGCCGGGCCAGGACCGGCAGGTCAGCCGGAAGTCTCGGTCGGCCGCGGGTCGACGCACGCGTCCAGGACCACGGTGCCGACGGTGGCGCCGTTGATGAGGAGGTCGACTCGGCGCCGGTGGGCGTCGAGAACGGCGACCCGCGCTATTGAGTCTTTGTCGAGGGCGGTTTCGATTTCCTGGAATGCCTTGACCGCATCGCTTTCCTTGGGCAGGGTCCACGCGGATCCGTCCACGATGATCTGCTTGTCCAGGCTGTGCTCGTTCGTCATTTGACGGCGATCCTTTCTGATCGGTGCTTCAGGAGACTTCATCGATGGTGTAAGCGAAAGAGAAATCTTGGACTCGGCGCACCCCCTCCGCAGGATGACGTCCGACGCCGAACCGCTCCCCGGCGAGCATCGACCCCCGGTACAGCCCGATGACGTCGTTCACCGAGCCGCGCAGCAGCCGGTAGGCGAGGTTGACGACCACGGCCCCCGCCCCCACCAGAGCGGCCGCAGCGGTGGCGTACGGGGCCCCGGTGACTGTCTCGCTCATCTTGGCGAGCGCCTCCTGCACCTCGAACCCGGCGACCTCGTCGGTCAGCAACTCGCCGAGATCGAGGGCGCCGGCGGTGTCCCGCGAGACCCATAGCGCGATGTCGAGATAGTCCGCTGCGGGGCCGTGGTAGACGAGCATTTGGTCCAGCGGCAGGGGTTCCCCGTCGCGGATGCGGGAGAATCGCTCGGTCTGCGCCCGGAACGTCGGCTCCAGGGAATCCGGCGTGCCGGTCAGCACCATCGCGTCGACCCGCACGGACGCCCCGCCGAACCGTGCGCGGTTGTGGTGGACGATCAGCTCGTTCAGGCGGACCGCCACGGTGGCCGGCGCTGTACGAGGTGTCGCTCCGGCCAGGCCGGTCGGCCCTTTCGGCCGCGGGAACGAAACCTCCTCGATCAGGAACCCGGTCCTGACCGCGGCGGGTTCGACGTCGAACTCCATGACCCGCACGTCATAGCTGCCGGCCGGGCCGGATGCGGACCGCAGTTCCCGGGATCGGCCGGTCGCGATCTGGTTCAGCACCGCCGTCAGCGGCGATTCGGCACCGGAGCCGGAGCCGGCGCGGGCGACTCCCCGCTGCGTCAGCGCACTGAGATCATGCGGGTCCGAGGTGACGAACAACAGCACCGTCTCGGGCCGCGCATAGGCCGGCTCCAACCCGTCCGGCCACTCCATCGCGACGCCTTCCAGGACCCCCGAGTAGTCGTCCAAGCCGTATACGTACTCTTCCTGGCCGCCTGGAACGAGCCGGACGCCTGAGGGCGCGAAGTCGGTCAGGACTGTGATGAGCCCGGAAACGCCGATGTCCACCAGGGCTGCGTAGACAGGCAGGTCGCCCTCGTTCCGGACGCTGACGTAGACCGTCTCAGCGACCCGCACCGTGGCCCCCGAGTCCGGCAGCCGGTGCCGTTCGCCGTCCCGAACCAGGCCCCATTCGCAGACGACACGGGCGTTGAGCGACCACCGGGTGTCCGAGGACAGCCCGCGCAGCGCCGCGGCCCGGGCCAGCGTCGTCAGATCGCCGACAGTCCCGGTGACGCCGGCCGGACCATTGGGTCGCGGCTCGTGCAGCGGACCGATGCGGTCCGCGACTGTGAGGTCGCCGGTGGCGTCGATGCGCACCTGGGCGTCCCACCGATCGTCTTTGTCGACCAGCCGGAGCAGCGGCGATCCCGTGAGTGCGCGTGCCAGATCCAGGGCGCGCGGATCAGCCGCGGGTATGGACACGGCGAGCGTGGGTGCGGTGGCGGCGGTCTGACGCGCCCGGGCACCCAGCGGGATCTCGGTGATTCCCGGGGCGAGTGTCACAGGCCCCTGAGCCGCCAGCGGGCCCGCCCGGTCCACGGTCAGGTCGCCGATCCGATCCCCGGCCGGCGACCACACTGTGAAGGCGTCGCCCGGCCGCACCCCCAGCAACGGCGCGCACTCCAGCGACAGGCGGCCGCCGCCGGCATCGGTGGCCCGCAGCATGTCGAGGTGATCGTCCTCCCGCGTCGCGAACAGCAGCCTGCGGGCCGGACCCTCGGCCTCTGGGCGCTGACCGGAGACCAAGGCGGACACCCGGTACCGGACGCCGTCCAGAAGGGTCGCCCAGCTGACCGGCTCGGTGCCGGCCGCGTGCAGGGCCATGGTCAAGGCCTCGGTGAAGACGCCGATCTGTTCGCCTTCGGCTCCGGGGTATTCGAACGCCGCCTGCTCGGGAGCGCACGCCACGATCCGGACGGCGTCGGGGTTGCCGGTGGCCCGCAGCAGGTCCGTGCGCAACCCCTCGTCCCGTCGCAGGCGCTCGATGTGCGTTCGCAGGCGTTCGTAGGGCGTAGTGCGCGGAACCGCCTTCACCCGCAGCCGGTTGTCGCGGGAGACCCGACCGGAATGACAGCAGTCGAACATCGCCACCACGTTGTCGGTCCGCTGGGTCAGACGCGCCAGTAAGACGGACAGCTCCACCGACGTGATGCCGCGGAAGTCATCCGGACCGGAGTCGTGGAAGTCGAAGGGGACGATGAACTGTAGGTCCATGAGGTCGTGTCCGGGCGTGCCCGCGGCCGGCGGCAGGACACGACCTCCGTGGCCGCTGTAGTAGACCACGGCCGTGTCCCCGGGGCCGCTGTCCGAGATCAGGCGCTCGTAAGCATCGAGGATTCCGGCCCGGGTCGCGAGCTTTCCGGTGAGCGGTTCGACGGTGAATCCTCGGGCGGTCAGCGTCCGTGCCATCGCCTCCACGTCATTCTCGACCCCCGTGAGGCCGTCCACGGCGGCGCCGACCAGTAATGCCCTCTCGGACATAATGTCTCCTTCTTCGCATATAGGGTGCTGACGCGCATGACGGATCCGAGCGGTGGCGCGTGGGCGGCTGGCGGCGGTCAGTCGGAGGTCGACGCCGGGTGCTCTACGAACCAGCCCGAGGTGTAGGCGAGCGCGACGGCCTCGGTCCGGCTCTCGACGCCGAGCTTGCGAGTGATGCGGTGGATGTGGGTCGCAACGGTGCCCTCGGCGATGAACAGCCTTTTGGCCAACTCGCGGTTGGACTGTGGGTTTGCCGCCAGCAGTTGGTAGACCTCGATCTCACGTGGGGTCAGACCCAGGTCCTTCAACGTCTGTGCAGTAGCGGCGGGCCGCACGGCTGCGTCGCGGGCGTGCGCAGTATCAGGCTTCTGCAGAAACGGATCTCCCGTCAGCTTCGCCACCGCGGCCTGCAAAGGCACGGCGCCCAACCGGGTGGCGGTCTCGTACGCCCACGCCGCGGCCTCCCTGTCGACGTCTCGCCCGACGGACGCCTGTCGCCAACGTGCGTAAGCGGTCTGATACGGCAGGCCCCGCTTCTCCGAATCGGTGGCCACATCGGACCAGATCGTCCCCGGGTCTTCGCCGACGAGCCGGCGGTGTTCGGCCTCGCACATCCAGAGATGGACCCGGGCTTCCGCATTCCCGGGCTGTGCCTCGGCCGCCCGCCTGGCCGTGGCGAGCAGGTCTGCGCCGAGTGTGCCAGCGTCCTGCGGCGCCGCGGAGAAGCGGTCGGCCGCCGCCCGCAGCCCCACCGAACACAATCGCAGGCGCACCAAGGTGTTCTCGGTATCGGCGACCGTGGCCAGCCCGCCGAGGACCGCCTCCAGGGCCCGGTCCGGCTGCTCCTGCCAGCACCAGAGTTCTGCTTCGCACGCGTACATCGCCGAGACGAACCGCGGGTCGACTATGTGCCCCTTCCGGACTTCGCCGATCAGCTCCTCCGCCTCGGCGTTCCGGCCGCGGGCCACGTGGACCTCGGCGAGGGTGAGCCGGAGAAAGGCGCTCTGTTCGATGCGCGGCCGGCTCAGCAGCACCTCTTCCAGCATGGTGGTGGCCTCGTCCCAGCGGCCCAGGAGCGTCAGCGCGACACCGGCGTTGTTGGCCAGGACGATCCCCAGCCGGGTATCGGTGAGGCCGAGCGCCTGGGCTCGCCGGAGCCCGGCGCGCGCCGCATCGACCCAGCCCGTGAGATCTCCCGCGAGTTCCAGGGCCACGGTGAGATTGCCGTAGGCGCGCAGGAGATCCTCCAGATGGTCGGTCCGGTCGGCGATGTCCACGGCTTCCCGCAGCAGGGGCTCACCTTCGCCGGCCCGGCCTAGCAGTGCCAGCGCGAGGCCGGCGGCGTTGAGCGCCCGCCCCTCGGCGCTCACGTCGCCGCAGGTTCTGGCCAGCTCGACGGCCTGCTGGGCCCGGGCCAGCGCGGGAGAGTAGGAACCGCTGCGGATCTCCGCCATGGCGAGCCCGACCAAGGCCCGCGCGTAGGCCGCTTCGTCCGGCGCGGCCTCGGCCAGCAGCCGCACGGCCTCGGCGTAGGCACTCTGGGCTGTCTCCGTCTCGCCGGCCTCCCACTGGTAGCTGCCGAGTCGTTCGTACAGCAAGCCGAGCCGGCCCGGATGGGCCTGCGTCGTGAGGATGCATATCGCTTCCTCCACGCGTTCTACGGCCTGGGAGACGTGCCCTGCCCATCGGGAGGCCTCCGCCCCGGCGGCGAGGAGTTGCTCACGGGTGCGGCCGGCCGAGCGCTCCGGGTCGGGCACACAGCTCCACAAGGCGTCCAGCACGCGGCCGTACTGCTTCTCCGCTTCATGGAACGCCCGCACCCGCATCGTCGCCTCGCCGGCGTGCACAGCGGCCGCCAAGGCCTCGGGGTGACGTTCGGCGTGGTACCAGTGATGGGCCGACTCGACGGCGATTCCCCACTCCTGCGCGAGCCCGAGCGCGACGTCCGCGGTCATCGCCTCGGCCATCCTGGTGTGCAGGCGTCTGCGTTCGCCGAGGCCCATCTGGTGGTAGACGGCTTCGCTCAGCAGGGCGTGCCGGACAGCGTAGGCGTCGCCGTTCGGATCGATGACGATCATGCCCTGCTCCCGGCACTCGTGGAGTGCACCGTCCAGGACGTCGGCCGGGAGCTCGCAGACCGCCTCCAGCAGGCGGTCGTCCAGTCGGCGCGCCGCGGCCGCGGCCACCTGTAGCACCTTCTTCGCCGGTGCGTTCAGCACCGCGATCCGTGCCAGCATCAGTTCATTGACGGATTCTGGGACGCGGGGTGTGCCGGGGCCGGTGTTCGTCAGGGCGCCCGATACCACCAGCTGCTCGGCGAAGAACGCGTTGCCACCTGACAACTCGTAGCAGCGTCGCGCCATGTCCCGGTCCAGCGGTGTCAGTTCTTTGAGAAAGGAGCGGAGCTCGAGCTCGGTGAAGCTGGGAACCTCCAGACTCTGGACGCGCCGGCCGAAATCGGGTTCGGCCAGCAGTACACGCAGCGCGTGCCCGGCGGGGAGCTCCGAGCGGTGGCTGCACACCAGCAACGTCCGCTCGGTCGACATCGTCCTGGCGAGGTACGCGACCAGGTCCAGCGTCGACTGGTCGGCCCAGTGCATGTCCTCGAAGACCAGGACGACCGGAGCGCTCCGCCCGAGATACTCGAGCATCCGCAGCACCGCGCCCAAGACGTGCAGGCGGCCCGGCTGTCCGGAAACGTGTTCGTTGCCGGACGGGATACCGGTGAACACAGAGATCAGGGGTGCCAGGTCGTCCCAGCCGGGCCCGGCGGCCGCCCGCGTCCGTTCCTCGCCCCACTCCCGTATCAGCAGGCGCAGCGCTTCGACCAGCGGCGCGTAGGGGATGAGCCCGCCGCCCAGATTGATGCAGGAGCCCTGAAGGACGTGGGCGCCGTGGGTGTCGCGGGCCTGCGCGGTGAACCGGGCCAGCAACCGGCTCTTGCCCGCGCCGGCTTCACCGGCGACCACCGCGGTGGTCGCTGCGCCGTCAGCCGCCTTGTGGAGCAGGGCTCCAAGCCGTTGGAGTTCGTTGTCGCGCCCGATGAATTGTACCGCCGTCATGGCGCCATTGTGTCCCGCGTTCCGGTGGTGCCGGGAAGTGTTAAAGGACTTTGATATACGAGTTCGAATGGCCTCATCGGTCGTCGTCGCCGCTTTCATGGTCGGCGCTCCCGGGCCGAGTCCAGCGGAAAGTACCCTTCCTCGGTGACCACGTCGGCGCCGAGCCGATGTCCCAGGGTCCGCAGATCGACGTCGAAGCCCACCCGCCGCTCGCGGTCGCGCTCGACTGCCGAGTCGTCCGCAAGGTCCTGGTTGCGCACGACGCGTCCGTGGACGGCCCCCTGCTGGTCCACCCAGATTTCCGCCGAGTGTTCTCCCTGCCAGAGCGGCCGGGACAGTCCCATCGCGAGCCCGGCCGAGTACCGCACGTCGACCTCCTGAGACGCCGTGTAGCCCAGCTCGGCGAGGCTGTCGCGCAACAGCTCACTGACGAAACAGCGCCGGGTGACGGCGGCGGCCCAGGCGATCGCCTCGGCGCCCTCGGCGCGCAGGTTCGGGCTCAGGTCCCGGTCCCCGTCAAGCACCGCGCGCAACGCCGCGGCGGTGTTCCGGAACGCACCTGGCGCCTCAGCCGCGGCCGCAGTCGCCACCACCGGCTCCTCCAGCGCCGCCAGCCACTGCGCGGCCAGACGCCGCCGGGCCACCACGGCGTTGATATCCGAAATCCAGGATTGCAGGCGGTCCAGAAGCACAAGTGCCTCCTGCACGCCGCCGTGGGCGACAGACACGGCAGCGCTCAGGGCCTCGCAATGCTCCCGTTCGTTCGCGTCCTCGTCCAGGACGGTGAGGCAGGTCCCGATGTCCCCGGCGATCCGTGTGGCCTGCGACTCAGAGCCGGTTAGGGCGCTGCGTCGGCGCAGGGTCTGCTGGAAGACGGCGAGCGTCTCGATGATCTCCGGCCGGTGCGTCAAACGCGCGATGACCTGCCGGGCCTCCTCGGCCACTACGGAGTCCCGCACTGCCGACCGGGCCTGAGTCAGTAGCCCAGTGGAGGCAGCGGTCCAGCGTTCCGCTTCGGCTCGCGAGCGCCCGGCCAGGCTCAGCGGCGGCGGGATGTCGGCGGCGGCCCCTGTTCGCGCAGCGCGCGCTGTCAGCATCCTGATCCGCACATTCAGCTCGACGACCGCGGCCACGACCGGCTCCCAGGCGAGCAGCGAGGATTCGCCAGCCGTCTGCTCGACCGCGCCACGCGCCGGTCCTTCGATCGCCGAGCTTGCCGCCCGGACCGTGAGCACCGCAGCCGCTGCCTCGGTGAGGACCGGGCCGCTCACCGCTGCGACGGCTACGGCGTGTGGTGCGACGAAGATCCCGCTAGAGCTCATGACTTCCCTCCTGCGGTGGTCTGACGGACAGCGGCGATGAGGTCGTGGTGGCACAAGGCTGCACGGCCATCGGGAGGACCGGTCCTGACAGAACCCTCATACGCTGCTCGTCGTAGAGCGAGGTCAGGTGCCAGGGCAACTCAGAGCTTTCTCCTACATGCTCCGCCGTCCGTCAGTCCTGCTGGCGGGGAAACGAGGGGCTGTGCGTCTCGATCATCGATCCGTGCCTGGTAAGGAGCTATGACGGATGGCTGATGAACATGACGTCGATCGTCGGCAGCGAGACCTGGTATCTCCGCGCGACATCGGTCGAGAACTGTTCCCGACGAGAGGGGACGTCATGAGTCGAGCGCTACTGATCGGCATCGACGAGTACGGGGCCGCCGACAATCTGACCGGCTGCGCCGCCGACGCCGCCGCGTTGGCGTCGCTGCTGGCCCGGCACGACGACGGCAGGCCCAACTTCGACTGCCGGCTGGCCGCCGGAGCCGTGTGCCGGGAGGAGATGCTGGCCCTGCTCGACGCGTTGCTGGCGCCGGGTGCCGACGTCGCGCTGTTCTACTTCGCCGGGCACGGCAAGCAGGCACGCGGTGACGTCGCGCTGGCCACCACCGACGGGACCACGGCGACTCCGGGAGTGGGCTTTCGCGAGGTGCTCGAGCGGATCGCCGCCTCGCCGGTCAAGGAGGTGGTGGTCATCCTCGACTGCTGCTTCTCCGGCGGCGCCGGTACTCTGGCGCTGTTGGACAGCAATTCCGCGGTGCTGCGCTCCGGGGTCTCGATTCTCGCGGCGAGCCGCGGCGACCAGGCCTCGTGGGAGAGTCTCGGGCGGGGACAGTTCTCGGTGTTCGTGGAGGCGGCCCTCGACGGCGGTGCGGCTGATGTGCTGGGAAACGTGACCGTCGCGAGCGTCTACGCGTTCCTGTCCGAGTCCTTCGGCGCATGGGATCAACGCCCTACCTTCAAGGCCAATGTCGAGCGCCTGCATCCACTTCGCCACTGCGTACCCGCCGTGGACGTCAGGACGCTTCGGTCGCTGACCAAGTGGTTCCCGACATCCGACTTCGAACTTCCGCTTGATCCCAGTTACGAGCCGGAGGCCGCGCCGCGGGATCCGGAGCACGAGGCGGTGTTCGCGCAGCTTCAGGACTGTCGGGCGAGCAAGCTGGTCGAGCCGGCCAGCCCGCATCGACACCTGTACTACGCGGCCGTCGAGAGCGGCGGATGCCGACTGACAGCGCTGGGCCGACATTACTGGCACCTTGCGGATCGGGGATATCTGTGACCGTGATCGGTCTCACCGGGCATCAGGCGATGCCCGCCGCAGCGTCTGCCTTCGCCGAACACGAACTGCGCCGCCTGCTTGCCGATCAGCGGCATCTGCTGGGGGTGAGCAGCCTGGCCGCCGGGTCCGACCAGATCTTCGCCCGGCTCGTCCTCCAGGCGGGGGGTGCACTGCACGCAGTGATCCCCTCCCGCGGCTACGAGCAGACCTTCGGTCCGGAAGACCTGGCCCGTTACCGCGAGCTGAGCTCGGCCGCCGCCGAGACGACCGTGCTCGACTTCGACGAACCGGGCGAACCGGCGTACCACGCGGCCGGTCTGTACGTCGTCGATCACTGCGATCTGCTGGCGGCAGTCTGGGACGGACAGCCCGCGCGGGGCCTAGGCGGCACCGGGGACATCGTGCGCCGCGCCCGCGATGTCGGCCGCCCCGTCACGGTCATCTGGCCTGAGGGCGTGCGCAGGAACTGACCGTGCCCGACTGATGCCGGACGTCGGCGACGTCCTGTCCGTCAGTACTGCAAGCAACTGCTCGACCACGAACGGAGAGGTTCCATGAACTACTACCTGGACGTGCTCAGGAACTACGCCGGATTCTCCGGCCGGGCACGGCGCGCGGAGTACTGGATGTACGTCCTGACCAGTTGCATCATCGGCGTAGCCCTCATCGTCATCGGCGTCGTGATCGGCTTTCCGCTGCTCTGGGCCATTTACGGCCTCGCGGTCACGATTCCCGGGCTCGCGGTGGTGGTTCGCCGGCTCCACGACACCGATCGGCCGGCCGGCTGGATTGTGGTCGTTCTCGTCCCGATCATCGGCGCCATCATCCTTCTCGTCTTGCTTGCCCAGGAGGGCACGCACGGGCCTAACAGGTATGGTCCGGATCCTAAGGAAAGCGCTGCGACGTCGACCCTCTCGCGCGTCTGAGACTGTGCGATGACCACCGACGGGGGGCCGTGGAGTCCCGGGCCTGAAGGCCAGGGAGCCGACGTCCCGGTGTGGCCCTGGGCCGAACGCGCGCCTCGACCCGGGGTTGTGCCCCTGCGGGCTCTCGATGCGAACGACATCCTCAAGGGCGTCTTCGTCACCCTCCGACGCTACTTCTGGGCACTGTACTGCCCGCTGTTCGTTGTCGTGCTCGGCAGCATGGCGGTGCTCAGCGGATGCGGGTTCGTCGCCTGGAAGCTGATCACGTCACTGCTGCCCGGGCACGGCGAGTCGATGAGCGCGGGTCGTCTGATCGACATCTGCCTGGCGGCCAGTGTGTTCGTCGTACCCGCCTTGGCGTGCGTTGCCATCGGCTCTGCGGTGACTGCGGCCGTGAGCATCACTGTCCTCGGCCATCGTGCCGTTCTCGGGAACCAGCCGCTGACCGCCCGCGAGGCTTGGGCGGATGCCCGACCACATGTACGGCGCACGCTCAACACCCAGATCCTCAGTGTTCTGATTGTCTTTGGAGTCTTCTTCTGCTTCGCGCTGCCGGCCGTCGTGCTCGGCGCCGCCTTGGACAGCTCAACCGCTGTGGCGTTCGGCCTGCTGTTGCTGATCCCGGGTGCGGGCGTAGCGCTCTATGTGGGAGGCCGACTGTTCTACGCCGCGCCGGTGACGGTTTTGGAGGGCATGCCGCCGAAGGCTGCGATGCGTCGATCTTGGCACCTCGACCGCGGTGTCTGGTGGCGCACTCTCGGTATCGCCATGCTGCCCGGACTGGTCGGCAGGGCGGCGACGGAAGTGATCACCGGCGGAGCCGGCAACGTCGCTGCGCGGGACCTGCCGGCGGGGTTTGTCGCGAGCATGCAAGGCGGTCAGGCGCCACACCTGTCTGTCGCAGTCCTTGCCATCCCCGTCACCATCATCCTGATCGCAGCCGTCGTTGCTGCGATTTTGCGGGCACCTCTGGCGCCCTTGAGCCAGGGTCTGCTCTACATCGACCGGTGTATCCGCACGGAGCGCCTCGGCGAGACACTTGAAGCGGCGGCGGGCAGCGAGGTGAGCAGCGCCGCGTTTCCCGTCCCGCCGTTCCCGCCGATCCGGCCGCCGTTCAAGCCCTGGCGCAGGCGAGGTACGGGGTCGGGTGACGGCGGGCAACCGTTCCGTGGCAAGCAGGATCCTGTCAAAGGGCGGTGGATGATCGGAGTCGGGTGGACGCTGCGGATAGTCGGGACCTGCGTCGGGGTGACCGGCTACGAGCTGCTGAGACAGGGTTATGAGAACGGCGCTGATGGCGCCGTTGACTTCACTGCGGCCGGTACCTGGCTGATCAAGGCCGCGGGATTCCCGATTATGATGATCGGCATCTGGGTGTTTTCGCAGGGCCTTATGCTGATCGCGCGTGGAAAGCGGCACACCGTCAAGATCATCGGTTCTTTCGCAAAGCTCATCTATGCGCGCTACGTGCTCTATCTGCGGTCGTTCTCGGAGGACAAGGTGATGTCAGTCCCGCGGTCAGTGTTTCCCTGGAACACCGGAGAGGCCATGTTCTTCACGCCCTGGCTGACTCAGGAGGAGTCCCTGGTGCGCCGTTTCGCGGGTATCGGGCAGGTCGTCGCCGTCGGCCAACCCGAAGAGGACCTCCCGCTCCCCGGAGCCGCACGCGGCTACCTGCCACGCGATGGCTGGCAGGGTGTGGTGAGCGGGTTGATTCGCAGCGCCCACGTGGTCGCGATGTCCGCCGGAACCGGCCCGGGCACGCTCTGGGAATACACCGAGGCGGTCCGCGTCCTGGATCTGCGACGCCTGGTCCTGCTCGTATACTGCGGGCCGGCGGGCTATGACGCGTTCCGCGCTGCCGTGAGCGCCGAATACGCTGAACGTCGAGCCGCCGAAGGCGGGGGGTGGCCGGCCCTGCCCAATCTGCCCGACTTCCCACCGCTGTCCAGACCACGCCCTACCTCACGATGGAAGATAATGTTGCGCGGCGGCAAGGATAATTCGAACTGGGATTTCCCTCTTAAGGGGATCGTCGTTTTCGATGGCGAGAAGACGCCGGCATTCATACGCTTCGACCCGACGGCTGCGCACAGTAGAAGGGCGTGGTATCCGTTGCGTATGGTCAAACGTCAGTTTGAGCCTGTGTTGTCAGAGCTCAGCGCGCTGCCGCATGCGCAGTAGGGCGGGGACCAGGGAAGCCGGCCTCGGCGTGAGCACCCATGGGCGCCGAGGCCGTGGTGTGGTTGGCGTGGCGGCATTCGTCGTCCGTCGTCGGTGCGGTTGCGGACTGATCAAGCAGCCGGCCGCCATTCGTTGATGACGCCGCCCGCGCGGCGGGTTCGTCGGATTCGGAAGGCGTCGAGGTCGGTGACGTTCGGCGGCAGCGGCTTGAGCGGGGCGGCCTGGGACAGGCTCGTGTGCGGCCGGTGGCTGTTGTGGTGGAGTTCGTAAGTGTGCAGGATCTGGCGGAGATGTTCGTGGTTCCAAATCAGGGTGCGGTTCAGGAGTTCGTGGCGGACCGAGCCGATCCAGCGCTCCATGGTCGTGTTTCATGCGCGGGGTCCGCACGTTGCATAACACGGTGCGGATGCCGGCATCGGCCAGGACGGCGTCGAAGGCTTCGGTGAAGTTGGAGCCGCGGTCGCGGATCAGGAACTTCACCGTGGCTGCTGCGTCGTCGAGGTCCATGACCATATTTCGGGCCATCTGCGTGGTCCACTCGCCGGTCGGATGGAGCGTGCTGCCGAGGATGCGGATACGGCGGGTGGCATGCTCGATTACGGCCAGGACGTAGACCTTTGTGTCGCCCAGGAGATCGGCGGTGAGGAAGTCGCAGGCCACGATGCCTTCGGCTTGGGATCGCAGGAGGCTTGTCCAGGTGATCGAACTGCGTCGGGGCGCCGGGTCGACGCCAGCGGTCTTGAGGATTTCCCAGACGGCGGAGGCGGCGATGGTGATGCCCAGTCCGGCCAGCTCGCCGTGGATCTGCCCACAGCCCCAGGCAGGATTCTGGCGGGCCAGGCGCAGAACCAGGGCCTTGATGTTCCGGTGCGTGGCCGGGCGGCTGTTCTTCGAGCGGGACTTCTTCGCCCAGCGGCGGCGCAGCAGGTCGCGATGCCAGCGCAGGATCGTGTCCAGGGTGGTGAACAGCCGCAATCCAGCACGACGCGCCTTGGGCACCAGAACGACCAGCAACGCGATGATCGCGCGATCCGCCCAGTCAGGCCGCGGACGTCTTCCTGTGGCGGCGAGTTGCCGCTGCAAGACGGCGAGTTGGTGGCGTAGAAGCAGTATCTCGATGGTCTTGTGATTGTCGCCGCGCCGCCACAGTCCAAGCGCGGGGACAATACGGACGGTCAGGACGTAGGCGAAGCGCAGGTGCACAAGAACTCACGATCCCACCGGCAACCCGCCGCCGTCTGGACATAGCACCTGACCAGCGCGGACGAGGTTCTCGGCAAGGACAGCCTCGAACTCGACCCCGCCGCGTAGCATCACAACGGGCAACAGAGTCACACAGGCGTCCTGGGCAAGATGATTTCGCCATCGCCATCGCCATCGCCACCGCCACCGCGGCGGGCGAGGTCGGCGCGGAGGGCCTGCTGTTCCGGCGCGTGCTGGGGTGAAGCGTCGCGGTGCTGGTCGCGCTGTGCACGATCGTGTGGCTGCGGTCGACGTCGGTGCTGAGCTGGATGGTCGTGCACTGATATGCCGTGCGCCGATTAGGAAGCACGCCTCCGGGTAGCGTGTCCTCGCCATCATCCAACGATGACATGGGGGTACGGGGATGTCGAAGTTTCGTCATAGCGCCGCAGCGATGGCGCTGGCCGTCGTGGCCTTGGCCTTTTCCGGAGCGGCGCACGCGGCGGCGGACCCTCCGCATTGGAGCATCGACTCCGCGGTGCTTCCCAGGGCTGCGGCCGTGGGGTTTCCGGTGGCGGCTGATACGGACGGAGGGAATTCCGGCGGGTGGGATCCGCTGGATCCGTCTCCGACGGATTCGTCCGACACATTTGGGAATCTGCCGTTGAATCAGTCGACGTCGTCCTCGTCGAATGTCGGTGTCATAGCGGGGATCAGCTTCGCGGTGGTCAGTCTCATCGGGTTCGTGGTGGCGTACCTCGTCGGGCAAGCGAACGCCGAGCGCCGCGGCACCTCTTCCAACCGCGGGTCCGGCGTGTTGTGGACGGATAACGGCTCGAGCGGGGACGGCAGCCATCACCACCATCATCACGGCGGCGGGCACGATTCCGGAGGTCACAGTGGCGGCGGGGATGCCGGCGTCGGCCACCACGGCTTTTGATCGAGTCCTGATTGAGGGTCAACCGCCCGTGAGGAGTTCCGGCGTGTCGACCACGCGGTTCGACAAACCCCATCCGTTGTCGTACCAGGCGACCACCTTGACGTGCCTGTCCTGGTCGGAAACGCTGACATCAGTGCTGGCGTGGGCCTTCATGTCGCGGGTTGGTATTCGTTGAACAGCCCCCGAGGCGTTGTCTTCTGTGAATCCGAGCGGTCTGGGTGGAGAACGGAGCGCCGTGGCGTCGTCGGTGCGTGTAGTGCCATGCCGTGACCTTGGTGGGGTCGGGCGGCCGGCCGATCCCAGCGGGAATTACGTGACGCGATCATGGTACTCGGCGGGGAATTGCATCAAGGGCGACACGCGGCGTCGAGACGTGCGGGCAGGCCAATCCCGAACTGGATCCTGCCTGGATA
This sequence comes from Catenulispora pinisilvae, assembly GCF_015356865.1. Classification (GTDB taxonomy): domain Bacteria; phylum Actinomycetota; class Actinomycetes; order Streptomycetales; family Catenulisporaceae; genus Catenulispora; species Catenulispora pinisilvae. The sequence continues at coordinate 95,891 of NZ_JAAFZA010000002.1, read as the reverse complement.
GCGCTGCGGCCAAGAGTTGGTTCGCGTCCATGAAGGCGGAGATCGGGAGAGCGGCTTGGCCGGATCGGGCCTCGGTGTTCGCGGATGTCGAGACGTGGATCGGCTACTGCAACGAGGTCCATCTCCACTCCGTGGCCGGGCACGTTCCGCCGGGCGGCCTACGCGCTGCCTACCAGCGGCGCTGGGGACTCGCGGAGTGACGCTGGTTGACATGTGCGAAGCTCGAAGGGCTTGCCAGGACCGGCCGCACCGTGCTCTGTGTGCGGGTGTCGTACGCGCTTGAGCACTGGCGACTTGTGCTGGCGTTCGGTCAGTACGGCCTCGCGGGCCCGGTCCAGTGCCCGGCGGCACACGACGCTGGCCAACGGGGCCCCGCCTTCACCCTGGAAGAGGAGGTCGTCTTCCTTGAGTTCTTCGCGTTCGATGTGCGCGCGCAGGATCTCTACCAGCGCCGGCGGGAACGGGACGATCCGGGTGGTGCCGACTGCCCGCCCCTTCATTCCCGGCCGTTCGTCGCGTCGCTCGCCGCTGTCGGTCCACTGCTTGCCGACCTCCGGGGTTGGGTCGTGGACGATGACGTTGCCCCATCCCTTCTTCGGTAGGGTCACGTCGCCGACCTCGACGGAGGCGAGTTCTTCCGGCCCGGAAGGCGCGCAGCCGACGCTGTACAAGGTCTGGCGTGGCACCGCGGCCGGCGGCGAGACACTGCTGGGCTGGGTCGATGCCACGGTGGGGCTGGCGGCCGACGGCATCACGCCGATCATGACCGCCACCATCACCGACACCGGTACCGCCCTGGTCCCCTCCAACGGCGCCACCGTCCCCGGCTTCCTGCCCATCACCTACTACGGCACCAACACCGGCATCGGACCTGGCGGGCAGGGCCTGGAGAACATCTTTCTGATCTCCCGCGACCCGCAGAACCTGGTCCGTCCGTGGGTGCGGCAGTACAGGCCGCTGGACCTGTACCCGACCACCGCGTCCCCGGACTCCATGCCGTACGCGCTGATCACCGACACCACCCTAGGAGTCAGGGCGCCCAAGTTTGTCGGCCGAGCCTTCCGCGTCGCGGTGTCCCTGTCCTGACCGGCGCCCTGATCGTGTGCGGAGGCTGCCAACCACAGGCCGTTCGCTCGGCGTCACCTACGTCTTCCAGCTGGAGCACTGAGTTCTGAACATCGCCGCGTTCTTGGCCGTACCGGCGGCTGCCGCCGCCGGGGCTCAGCTCAGGCGGTAGGCGACCAGCTGGTGGTTGTTGGCTTGTGGTCCCTGCGACACGGGGTCGTCGACGACGCCGATGAGGTAGCCGGCTACCAGCACATAGGTGTTCGGCAACTCCTGCGTGCTGATGTCGAAGCTCGTCTCGGAGGACTGGGTCCCGGACGAGGCGGCCATTGTCGTGATCGCATATTCGTCGTAGTCCTTCAGGTATCCGAGGAGCGCTCCGGTGCTTGTGGCCCCGGGCAGCCCCTGGACCTTCTTATGGCCGGCCGGTTTGGACCACAGCGTTTTTCCGTTCCTGAGGTCGACCGCGGTGATCGCGTCGGTCTGGTGTTGGTCCGTCAATTCGGGGATGTAGAGCGTGTCGCCGTGGAAGGGGATGTTCGTGAGCGTGAACTGCCCTGAGTCCGGGAAGGCGTCAGTCATGATCCGCCACGAGTCGGGCTTCGCAACGTTCAGCCTGATGAAGGACGAGGAGCTCGGGAGCGCGAGGTAAAGGGCCGCATCGTCACCGGTGCCGGAGCAAACCACCATCAGATCGCTTCCGACCGCGAGCAGATCGGGGTCGGTGCAGGCGCCCGGCAGGCTCATCGCGGTCGCCGGGGTTGCTGAGGTGGTGTCGCGGCGCCAGATCTGGGTGCTGTTGTCGCGCCCGCAGAACCTGGCCGCGTAGAAGGCCTCGGTGCCCACCAGTACCGCGCGATTCGAGGGGCAGTTGTAGTCGGGCGGGTTCTGTTCGGTGTTCCAGACCGGCCGATGGGTGGTCACGTCGATGGCGACCACGTCCTTGTCCCCATAGGGCGCTAGCACGTAAGAGCCCTTGATGGACAGGCCGGCCGTGCCGATGCTGGGGCTGAAACCCTTGGAGTCCGTGAGATCGACCGGGCCGGACCAGACCTGATTGCCGGTGGCCAGGTCGATGACCTGGAGGTTCCCGCAGTTCTGGCCGGTGCCGTAGATGACGGCTCCGCGCGGCGTCGAAGCGCTCTGACTCATCAGGCAGATCGTCTTGCCGGCCGGCACGGGCCAGGTCCAGTCCTGGTCGCCGTTCGCGGCCCGATAGGCGGTCACGGCGCTCGGAGTGGCCACGATGAGGTCGTCTCTGTAGACCCAGGTTCCCCGGACGGCGGCTCCGAGCGTGGGCTTGCTCCAGGCGGGGGCGATGCCGTCGGTGCCCGGCGTGTACGTGGACTGCTCGACGAGCGCGAGCAGTCCGTGCGCGAAGAGCACAACCATCGCGATCCCAAGGAGCACGTAGACGCCGGACCTGATGTGGTCGAGAACCGTCCGGCGGCGCTTGCCGTCCGAGTCCGGGGTGTCGTCCCAGTCCGGGGTGTCGTCCGGGTCCGGGGTGTCGTCCAGGTCCGGCGTGTCGTCCCAGTCCGGGGTGTCGTCCGAGTCCGGCGCGTGGTCCGGGCCCGGTGCGCCGTCCAACCGCGGAGGTTGTTCGGCCATGTCGGGATCCGCCATGGAACGTCTCGCCTTCTCTGCTGCCCCGGCCCTTGCTGGGGAGGGTAGCCACCCGGCGTGAGGACCGGTCCTCAGGGAACTGATTTCCGGCGCGAAGCACAGAGTGCGGAACCGCGCATTCGCGCGATCCCGCCTCCGGGGCGCCTACTCGGCGATCGGACTGCCGGTCACCGTCAGTCCTTCAGCAGCACGAACTTCGCCGTGCTCCTCGCCCCCTTCTTGATCGTGACGGTCTGCACCTGCCGGCTCGCCACGCACACCGGCCGGGCCCCGAACAGCGCCGGGGCCCGGCCACACCTGATCGTCCCGTGGCGCGCGGCGCGCCTGGAGACGCGCCTGGAGAAGGCGCGCCACGGGACACTCCCTCTCCTTCTCCACTCACGCGTGGGCGCGGTCCCGGCTGCGCGACACGTAATGCGGACCCTGTAGTACTCCTGAAACTCGGCTACCGGGTCTGGCCTGCCGGTTCATGCCACAGCTTGGTACTCGTTCGTCAGTCCGCCTAGGACTGGTTTGCGGCGGATCCGGTGTGCTGGGGCGGGGAAGGGGATCACGTTCGAGTCATCGCGGGGTACCCGCAGTTCCATTCCGTCGCCTTGGTGGCAGCATCTGGTCGGTGTATTCGGCGCGGGCGGTGCGCACGAACTGCTCCGCGGTGGCATTCATCCGCGGTGTCTGTGGTGCGGTGAGCACGGTGTCGACGCCGATGGAGGCGAGCACTGTGTCGAAGGCGGCGGTGAACTTGGCATCTCGGTCGCGGATCAGATGCTTGAACCGGTGGCCGGCCTGTTCGAGGTCGGCGGTGAAGTCCCGGGCCCGCCTGCGTAGCCTAGGCCCTGGTCGGGGGCGGGTAATCCCGAGCAGGTGGATCCGGCGGGTGTGGTGTTCGATGACGTATGCCACGTACAGGCGTGTCAAAGACGCCGCGCTGTCGACGTGTGGGAAATCGGTCGCCGGGATCGATGCGGCCTGGGCCCGCAGGAATGTGCGCCACGTGTCATCGCGGACTGCTGGTGGCGGGATACGGTGGGTTCTGAGGTTTTTGCGGATGGTGTCGGCGCCAGCACGATGGCCCAGGTGGCGCAGCTCGCCTTGGATCCTGGCCATGTCCCGGGTGCGGTTTTCCGTGGCTAGGCGAACGATCAGCGCGACGACCGGGGCTGGGTCCGCTTTCTGGTCATCGTGCGGTGGTGCCAGCGAAGCAGCGTGCCCGGGGGCGACGATCCGGTGGCTAGGCAGCGTCTTCGGCGGGATCCGCGCCAGTGCCGCAAGCACCGCCTGATCGGTCCAGCCGATCCGCGGTTTCGGGTTGGTCCGGCGTAGGACCGCAACCTCCTGCCGCAGGACCAGTATTTCGGCGTTCTTGGGCGCCGACGATCTTGCCGGCAGCGACAACCAGGCCAGAACGGTAGCCGCGAACCGGTAGACGAGACGGACCATCACGATCACACATCATCCCAGGTCGAGCCCGGTGGCCTAGTTTCAGAGGTAATACAGGCGTTACAGGTCGGCAGGACATCATTACGGTGACACTCGATCGTTGCCAACAACTCGCCACCACCTTGTGGGGCGCGGCACGCGCACGCGACGGAGCGGGTCTGCCTGAGATCGAGGCTTCGGAGGAACGGCTCTTCGTCTGGTCCGCTCGCTACCACTGGATCGGAAGCCTGACCGTCACCTTCATCCAGATCGCCGCACAACAATGGCACGCTGACCGTGACGCCTGGAGCGGTCTTCCCTCCCGCTCTACGCGAACCGCTCGAAGAATTGCTCGACATCGACTTCGTGGACCGCCTGGCCGTTCTCGCCGTCGCTAGGCGCTCGCTCGCGTTGCTGTGCGCGATGGATGAGCCGTGGACAGCGGCGCACATCGTTCCGGGCTTCGACTGGAGCCAGGCCGACGATCCCAATCACCATCGAGCCGAGGCTGCGTGGCAAGGCTTCCTCACCCATCCGGCGTGGAACGGCCGAGTGATCGGTTTCCTCGAGCCGTGTTTCACCGACGCGTTTGCAGGTTTGGAAGGCAAGATGCGCAAGGCGGTGGTCGAGACCGTCGCGAACATCGCAGTGGGCGCGCCCGCACATGACGAGCTGATCGCCCGCCTGATCTCTGTCTTCATCAGCTTGGCGAGCGAAGACGAACGCAAGGACTGGGCCAGCACCGTCGGCTGGTTGCTCGGCAAGATCTCCACGGAGAGCGCCGAAACCGCCTGGGAAACGTGGATCCTGGACTACCGGACCCGCCGACTCGCCGGCTCGCCGCGCAGCCTGGCTCACGATGAGGCCCGGGAGATGCTCATCTGGATTCCCACCGCCGGCCGGCACTTCCCCGCCGCCGTCGACCTGCTCACCGAAACCGGCACCGAGTTCGGTGCCGCGTACCTGTTCTTCTAGGCCAGATGAACTGGCTTACCGCAGCCAGCGGGCAATCGCATTAGAACGGCCTCGCAGGGGATCTGAATCGGCCATGTCCAGGCTGTGTCGGCTGCGTGTCACCGGATCGGCCTATCCGATCCGGACGTCTGGCGTGGCGGATCGGCGGAACTGTCGGACCGCGCCCAGGGGCTCCCGAGGCTGCCATCGTGCCTGCTCAGACCATATGCGGCAGGCCGTGGTTCGGCAGCAGGCGACGCGTTGGAGGCTTGGGGGGAAGGACACCTCCGGCATCGGTTAGCGAAAATCTATCGCGGTGGGTGTAGACATGAGCATGTCGCGTGGGTAGTGTTCCTGTCGTAACCACAGCAGGCGAGGAAGCGCGGCAGACACGAACTGGCGCGAGCAGTAGTGGCAGGACGGCAATGGGGTTCCGGGGCCAGCGGTATTGGCGCGCCGGAGCCGACGGCCGGGCCGAATGAGGCCCGGGGCTGCCGGGCAGTAGCGAAAATGCAGTAGGTAGTAAGCAGTACCGCAGGTGAAGAAGCAGTACCCCGTTTGGTAGGACACGAAGAAAAGAGGAGCGAACACCATCAGGATCGCCCGAGCGCAGGTCGGGCCCGGGTTGGCAAGTCAGTCGCGGATGGGAAGGTGATTTCCGGTCACACGTCCGAGATCCCCGCAACAGGTCGTATCAAGCGGCCTCGCGGAAACAGTAGGCCGGTGCGTTCAGCCGGTAGGTAGATGGTGTTGAACCCCCCCAGGGCCCGGTGCCGCACGGCACCGGGCCCCTCCTCGTGTCCGGCCGGCAGAGTGGAAAGAAGAGGTGCAAGTGACGGGCAGTACCAGCTCCACCCCGGCTGATCGGCTGGATGACGACGATTACCCCGCGTACACCATGGGCCGGGCCGCTGAGATGATCGGCGCCACGCCCGCGTTCTTGCGGGCCCTGGGCGAGGTCAAGCTGATCGTGCCGCTGCGCTCCGAAGGCGGCCACCGCCGCTACTCCCGATACCAGCTGCGCCTGGCCGCCCGCGCCCGCGAGATGGTCGACGCCGGAACCCCCATCGACGCCGCCTGCCGCATCATCGTTCTGGAAGACCAGCTCGAAGAAGCCCAGCGCCTCAACGCTCAGCTTCACCGCTCCGACCCAGGATGACCCCGGCCTCCCGGGGCGAGGAGCCGCACCGCTCACATCGGCACTGCTCGGCTCGGTAGTCCGATCTGCGGAGACAGCCGACGCCGACACTGCTGTTCGGCGGTGGCGGTCGCGGGGCCTCACCCGGCGGGGGATGCGCATGGCAATCATTGCGACATCGTCGGCGCTGGCGGTCGCCAGGCCGGACAGTAGCGCGTCGCAGAAGAACTCCAGCGGCTCCCGGGGCAGCGCCGCGGCGTGCTGGCGCAGCCTGGCCAGGCCACGATCCAGGTCCTCGCCGCGACGTTCGCTTGACTCTGTCGGGGATCCTGGGGTTTCTGAGACGTCTGATGTGATCGTGTGTTTCGGTGGGACGGCTTCGGAATCTGCCGATATCTCGACCGAGGTCCGCGGTATCAGAGTCAACGGTGGGATCTCGCGTTCTGGACGGGCTTGGGCGCCCGCAAGAACGTCCTTATCGACGATGTCTGGTGCCGGACGCGAATGGGACGGTCGGCTCTTCATCGGCCATTTGGTGTTCCACACCAGTGGGCCCTGGCGGATCCACAGTCGTTTTCGACGGCGTCAAGCAGGGGGTGCCCGAGGTCGGCGCGGCGGATCCCGTGGACGCGGTGCGTAAGGCCGGGGGGCGGCCGATTCGGCAGGCGATCGAAACCTGCGGCGTTGAGATCCGAATCCATACCTCGAACCGGTTCGTCTGAACAGCGGACCGTGATGGCTGCTCGTCAAGAGGACCGTCGCCATGCCGTCCCGGCGATGCATTGACGAGCAATCTGCCCTGATGGCGCAGGTGTTTCCGGCGAATCGCCTTGAGACGACCGGCCGGTCTCGGGACGCGCGAACGAGGTACCTTGCCGAGCGGCACCGCCCTCATCGCGCCGGATCGTAGCGTGCTGACATCGCTGATCTCGCCTCGCGGCACCGGCGCCCGTCCCGGGCCGGCCGGGGATCGCCGGCGCGACATCCGCCGGAAACCTTGACGCAACATGACCTGAAGGTGATAGTGGGCGTCGCGACGCTCGCGCACCCACTCCCGTTCGGAAGATGTCCAGGGCTTGCGACGCAGGAGTGTTACCGGTAACACTCGCCGTTCGTTCGACGCACCGTTCACCCCCGAGCAAAGGAGTACACGTATGGTTCTCAGATCGCGCCTGGACCGGGTCAGAAGAACGTTGCTCGCCGCGAGCGCCGTGCTGGCGCTGGTCGTCGGTTTCGCCGTCGAGGCGACCTCGGTTTCGCACGCTGCCGCCAGCGGTGTGTGCGACATCTACGCCTCTGGCGGCACGCCGTGCGTCGCGGCGCACAGCACCACCCGCGCACTGTTCGCCTCCTACAACGGCCCGCTCTACCAGGTGCAGCGGACCTCGGACAGCGCGTTGCAGAACATCGGCGTGATCTCCGCAGGAGGCGTCGCCAACGCCGCGACGCAGGACTCGTTCTGCGCCGGCACCTCGTGCACCATCACCGGCGTCTATGACCAGACCGGCAACGGCAGCACCCTGGTCTACCAAGGACCCGGCGGGACCGGCGGCGCCGATGCGGCGGCCACCGCGACCACCGAACCGGTGACCGTGGGCGGCCACAAGGCCTACGCCCTCTACATCAACCCCGGCAACAGCTACTTCGCCTACAACTCCACCGCGGGCGTGCCCACCGGCAGCTCACCCGAGGGCGAGTACATGGTCACCAGCGGCACCCACGCCAACAACGGCTGCTGCTTCGACTACGGCAACACCGAGACCGACCACCATGCCGACGGCAACGGCGCCATGGACGCGATCAACTTCAGCACGTCATGCTGGTTCGGCGGCTGTAGCGGCACCGGACCGTGGGTCCAGGCCGACCTGGAAGACGGCCTGTTCACCGGCGGCAGCACGGTGTGGAACCCCAGCCAGGTCTCCGAAACCAGCCACTTCGTCACCGCGATGCTCAAGAACAACGGCACCACCCAGATGGCGCTGCAAGGCGCCAACGCCCAGTCCGGGAGCCTGGCCAAGCTCTATAGCGGCTCACTGCCCACCGGATACAACCCGATGCGCAAGCAGGGCGCCATCATCCTCGGCAGCGGCGGCGACTGCTGCCAAACCAACCACAACGACAGCGCTGGCACCTTCTACGAGGGCGCCATGGTCAAGGGCTACCCCTCCGACGCCACCGACGCCGCAGTCCAGGCCAACATCGTCGCGGCCGGGTACGCTGCCGGCACAGCCACCCCGTTCACGCCGGGCGCGAGGGTCTCGCTGCAGGCCACCACCTCCTGCTGCATCTCGGACTACCTCCGCCACGATGACGCCGACACCAAGGCCGTCATCTCCGCGATCAACTCTGCCAGCTCGGCCACCGACAAGGCCGACGCCACCTGGATCGTCCACGCCGGCCTGGCCGACAGCAACTGCATCTCCCTGGAGTCCGCCAACGCCTCCGGCAACTACCTCAGGCACTCCTCGTTCGAGCTCTACCTCAATCCCAACGACGGGACCAGCCAGTTCGCCGTCGACGCCACCTTCTGCCCGCAGCCAGGAAACAGCGGCACAGGCTACTCCCTCCAGTCCTTCAACTACCCGGCCAAGTACATCCGCCACTACGACTTCACCGCCTACGTCGCAAGCAACGGCGGCACCAACAACTGGGACACCAGCTCGCTGTGGGCGCAGGACACCACCTGGCTCGCCGCCGCCCCCTGGAACTGAGGAGCTGCCGGACGTGCCACTGGCAAGGCCGACGCCACCTGGGGGCCGCCATCGGGCTTGCCGGGTTCGACAACCCTGCCGACGAGTTGAGCCGGGCCTATGCTGCGGCGTCCTATTCGTTGACGAGACCGCCTCAGTGCCCTGACAAGAAACCGGCTTCCGGGTGAGGATTCGAGTTCGGCCAAGAACCCATCCGTCCACCACGAGAAGCCGCGAGTGACCAGTGTCGCCGATCCGTCCCGGCGCGTCGAGGCCATCGACGATCCGGCACTCTTCCGCCAGGAGTTCCCCGACCGTGCCCGGTTCGGCCTCGGCACGCCCTGAAGCGGTCGCCGATCTTGTCGCTGAGGTGGTGGTTCAGGACGGCCGGGACGAGCAGCGCGGGCACGAACCACTACGCGTAGCGGCCGGCGCTGCGCACGAGGCGGCGGCGCCGATGAGCCCGGCGGCCCAGCGGATCTGGCCGACCACCGCGCCGCTACCGGACGTTGCGCTCGGTCCAGTTCCGCATCGGCGGCCGGGATCAGGGCGGGGCAACGCAGGCCTTCTGCGCCCGGCGGCGGTCAGGTCGACGATCGAGGGGTGTGCGGAGTCAGGGTGAAGGCGAAGTCCGCCGAGGTGAGTTCGAGCCGGTATTGGGGCAGGACTCCGGGGCCGCAGGCGGCGCTGCCCAGACCCTGTATGGCGTGGTCGGTGTGGAGGTGGAGCATCGGGCCGGGCATCAGTTCGCTGTGGTGCCGGGCGGCGTCCAGTTGTCGGTCGGTCCAGCGGCGGGCGGTGAGTTGGAACGGGTCTTCGGAGGCGATGCGCAGTCCGTTGCCGGCTTTGTCGGTGAAGGTCGCCCAGCGGACGTCCGCGCGGTTGCCGTTCTCCTGTGGGCGCACATAGGGCGTTTGCATCTCGTCCACGGTGGCCTGGAAGCGTCCGATGCGCACTGCGTGACGGGAGTCGGGGTAGGCCTCGCCCGGACCGGTACCGAACCACTGCACCTGGGACCGGTCGGCGGGCAGCTCCCAGTCCAGGCCGATGCGGCCCAGAGAGCGGGACAGGTTCCTGCGAACCAGCTCCTGGTATTCCTGCGGCGGGAGTTCCGGGTCCACCATGGTGTCGGCGAAGTCGTCGCCCCGCTCGGGCCAGTGGCCGACGGGCTCGGCGTGCACCCGCAGCCGCAGGCCTGCCCCGTCGCTGTCCCAGCGGTAGGTGGTGAGGTAGCCGCAGCCGCTTGCGGCGGCGGCGCTGCGGACGACGACGGCCAGGCCGTCCGCCTCGACGGTGACCGAGACGGTGCGGTGCCGCAGCCGGTCCAGGCCGCGGGCCTTCCACGAGGCGGCGTCGCGCTGGGACCAGCCCAGATCGTTGTCGGTGGGCGCGCGCCACAGGCCCAATCGGGGGCCGTGCAGCGCGAGGTCGCCGAGCCCGAGCAGGGTTCCGGTGATCCGGTCGAAGCGTCCGGGGCCGAGCAGGATGTCCTCGCCCGCGACGCGGGTCGGCACCGGTGTGCCGGCGGTGCGGGGGAGCGCCGCCGAGGCGAGCTGGAGCTGACCCCACGCGATCACGTGGCCTTCGGGCGCCCAGTCGGTGGTCTTGGGCAGTACTGCCTGGACAGTGAGCCAGAGCTCGCCCTCGCCGCCGTTCGCATCCCCGCCGCCGAGGTCCAGCGATGGCAACGGCACCAGGCCGCGCTCCCCGGGTGCCAACCGCGGTGTGGGCAGGGTTCCCCGGGCCACTTCGACGCCCTCGCGGGCCAGCGACCAGACGAACGCCAGATGCGACAGGTCCAGCACGTCGTAGTGGTTCTCCACGGCCAGCGTTCCGGGCTCCGGCCCCGGGCCGATGCGCACGGGGGCGATGACTTTCGCGTACTCCAGCAGCCCCGGTGACGGCGCCCGGTCGGGGAAGACCAGACCGTCGCAGATGAAGTTGCCGTCGTGCAGATCCTCGCCGAAGTCGCCGCCATAGGCGAAGAACTCGCGGCCCTGCGCGTCGCGGGTGCGCAGCCCCTGGTCCATCCACTCCCAGACCCAGCCGCCCTGGACCCGCGGGTACTCCTGGCACAGCTGAAGGTACTCGGCCAGTCCGCCGGGGCCGTTGCCCATCGCGTGGGCGAACTCGGTGAGCAGGAACGGCATCCGGTTGCGCGGATCGTCCGCAGGATCGCCGGAGCCGGCGCGCGCCGGATAGTGGATCTCGCCGGGCAGCAGTTGCCCTCGGCCGATCCGGGCCACGGCGGCGGGCGGGCGGTACATCTGGCCGTGGACATCGGTGTACTGGCAAAGCCGGTCGGCCTCGTAGTGGATCGGGCGGGACGGGTCGCGCCGGCGTACCCACTGGGCCATGGCCCGCAGGTTGCAGCCGTCGCCGGCCTCGTTGCCCAGCGACCAGAGCAGGACGCTGGGATGGTTCTTGTCCCGCTCGACGGTGCGTTCGACGCGGTCCAGGTAGGCGGCGTGCCAGCGGGGCTCGTCGGAGGGGTTGCGCTGCCAGCGTTCGGGGTCGACGTATTCGAAGCCGTGGGTTTCCAGGTCGGTCTCGACCGTGACCCACAGGCCCAGTTCGTCGCACAGGTCGAGGAACGCGGGGTGTGGCGGATAGTGGGCGGTCCGGACGGCGTTGATGTTGTGCAGCTTCATCAGCTCCACGTCGCGGCGCATGGTTTCCCGGGACACGGCGCGGCCGTGGTCGGGGTCGAACTCGTGCCGGTTGACGCCGCGCAGCACGATGCGGCGGCCGTTGACGCGCAGCACGCCGGCGGCGTCCACCGCGATGGTGCGGAACCCGAACCGGATTCGGACGCGCTGGCTGTCGGTGGCCAGGTGTGCCTCATAGAGGTGCGGGTCCTCCGCGCTCCAGGGCCGTACCGTCTCGAATGCTAAGTCGCCTTCGGCGGGCTGGTCGTGGATCCCGAGTTGCGGAATGCTGATCCGTACCGGTGCATCGGCGTCGGTCTCCACACGCAGCAGGCCGGTCCCGGTGTCAGCGTCGTAGTCGGCGTGCAGGAACACGTCCCGGATTCCTCCGGCCGGCCGGGCCTGGAGCACTACCTCACGGAAGATGCCTGACAGGCGCCAGGTGTCCTGGTCCTCCAGGTAGCTTCCCGCGGAGAACTGGTGGACGCGGACCGCGAGCACGTTGCGGCCCGGCCGCAGCGCATCGGTCACGTCGAACTCGGCCGGCAGTCGGCTGCCGTAGGTGATGCCGAGCTCGACGCCGTTGAGCCAGATGCGGGCGCAGGAGTCCACCCCCTCGAAACGCAGTACGGCCCGGCCGTTCTCCCAGGAGGGGGGAAGGTCGAAGATCCGGCGGTAGTCTCCGGTCTCGTTCTCGTCCGGGACGAACGGCGGGTCGACCGGGATCGGATATGCGATGTTGACGTAGATCGGCCTGCCGTAGCCGTGCAGTTGCCAGTGTGAGGGCACGGGAAGCAGATCCCAGGAGCTGTCGTCGAATTCGGGGGACTGGAACCCGTCCGGCTCCGGACGCAGCGTCGGGGAGAAGCGGAACGCCCAGTCACCGCTGAGGTCGATCCTGGGCGCATCGGAGTCCAAGGCCGCGCGGGGCACCAGCCTGCCGTGGCCGGGTGCGTGGTCCTCGAAATAGCGCGCAGACATACCTGGTCCTCTGGAAGCGGTCGGGGGTGATGCGTGCGACCGTAATGTCGAACGCCGTTTGCGGGAAGCCCTCTTCCGCGATGTGTCGGCCGATTCGCCAGGCGGGCGGTGCGGGTGTTGCCTCCCGGCAGGGCGGCGAGTAGCCTCCGACTCGCTGGGAGCGAAAGTTTTCTCTAGCTACTGCGAAACTTTCGATGGCCGAAGTCCGGTGCGGCCGCATCAGAGCTGGGCTACGAGGCGCGTCTCACCGGCGTCACCCTGAACTACTGGGACGACGGCGGCCGCATCCTCAACCGCAACACGCTGCAGCTGCTCGACCCGGCCACGTTCGCCATGTCGAAGTCGAGTCGGACGACCCGCTCGGGCACCGCGTCCAACGACACGGTCTACGTGCCCAAGGCGAGCCCGATCGCCGATGCGAGCCTGACGCTCAACCCGAACGGATTGCAGTTCACCGGGCTCTCCAACGGTGACAAGCGATTGGAAGAGGGCTGCGACTACACAGTCAGCGGTGACACGCTCACCCTCAAGGCCGCGCTGTTGACCAAGCTGGTCGGCTCCCAGGCCTACGGAGTGAACGCGACGCTTCAGGCGCACTTCTCCCGTGGCCTGCCGTGGCAGATCAACATCGTGACCAACGCGCAGCCTGTGCTCTCGGCGGCCACCGGCACGACGAGCTCGTTCACCATCCCCACGCAGTTCAACGGCGACATGCTCTCGATGATGCAGTCCGTGTACGCGGACGGCAGCAACGCCGGCCAGGCCGGCTGGACCCCGTACCAGGCGTACGGCACGTCCTTCTCCGCCGACTACCCGAACAGCGCCATCATCCTGCCCGCCGACTACCTCAACTCGCTCACCGACGGCCAGCGCGTGACGCTCACCTTCCACTTCTGGAGCGGCGCCACCGCGACGTACTACGTGACGAAGACCGGAACCACGGTCACCGGAACGCCGTCCTGATCGACGCAAGCCCCCGCGCGCCCGGCGTCGACGACCCGGGCGCGCGGTGCCGTGCTCTCAGGAAGTGGGCGAAGTCGATGGCCTCGAGGAGACCTGAAAGCCTTCCGGCAACCCACCCACCTGATGAATCTCACCGTGGACGGCGATGGCTCACACCGTTCAGAGCTGGAGTCCCCATGCCGTACCTCCCGAATCCCGCGCTCCGTCGTCGGCATCATCACCGCGTTCTGCTGCATCGCCACCGTCAACACCCTGGTCGCCGTCACGCGGCAACGCCACACCGACAACCGGCTGCTCGCGATCATCGGAGCGGCCCCGACCCAGATCACCCGCGCCGCGGCGATAGAAACCACCATCGCCGCCGTGACCGCGACCGCGCTGGGCCTCATAGCCGCGGCGGCCACCGCCATCCCCTACGCCTGCGTGCGCACCGGAAGCCCGGCGCCCAGCGGCACGTGGTGGATCGCAGTCACAGTCGCAGCTGCCGGGGCACTCACGACGGCCAGCGTGATCCCGGTCGTGAACAGGCAACGAACCGCGACGGCCGCACCCGGCACGGTCTGAAGTCCCGGCTGTCCCCTGGAGCGTGGACACCCTGATGTGCCGCGGCCGAGGACGGGGCATGTCAGCACAGCGCACAGGGACCGGTCCCGGTGCGCACTTGTCAGCTTCCGAAGCCGTCTGCACGGGTGTCCATAGTCCTGTGCGCGTTGCTGTCGCTGATCACAAGACCACATGACCTGCGACAGCAACGCGGCGAGGCGAGGCGAGCGCGGGTCCGGTACACGGCGCGCTCCGGAGTCCTCGGCACGCGACCGCGAAGTGGCACCTCACCCATGCAGACGGCTCCGGAAACTGACACCGGGCATCCGGCAGCGCTCGCAGATGCTGAACCCCGCTCGCTGAGGTCGCGAGCTGCTTGACCAGCGCTGACGAGGCTCCTCGCCCATGGGTCCGCCGACACGGCCGGGCTCCGTGCGACGACGATCGTCGCACGGAGCCCGGTCCCGTCTTCCTGCCCTGGCCGCTATCGGGGTCGATAGGCCCGAAGAAACGCCGCGACGCCTGTGCTGGTCAGAAACGCCGGGTTTCTGACCAGCACAGGCGTCGCGGAGCGTGTGAGGGTGCTCGTCTTGCCCGGAAGAAGGGATCCCCTCAATGCATCGGCGTCGCGATCATGTCTCCGCTATGTCCAAAAGCACTTTGCCGACCGCTCCTTGTTCGACCGCGTCCTGCGCCGCCGCAGCTTCCGCCAGGGGGAAGTGATGGATCGGGAGTCCAGACTCCTCACCGATGCGGAAGCCACCAGTGGCGATGGCCGCCGTCACGTCACTCGCCGCCCGCGCCAGTGCCTCGGCGTGCAGGGAGTACAAGACAAGGTATTGATATCGGAGGTTCTTGAAATAGGTTTCCAGAATGGGTACTGAGTATTCGTCGCCCCCGTGCTTGGCATAGATCGATATGGTTCCGCCGGTTTTCACAACAGCGAGGTCCAGTGCGTTGTTCTGGGCTGGAGCGACCTCCACCACCAAGTCCACGCCGTCAGGCGCGGCGGCGCGTACCGCGCTCTCGGTGCCGCCTTGCCGATAGTTGATCACATGGTGGGCACCAGCGGCCTTCGCCAACGATCCCTTGCTTGTCGAACTCACCGTTGTGACGACGGTCGCGCCCGACCAGCGCGCCAACTGGACTGCGGCGTTGCCGACCGCGCCGGCACCGCCCTGCACCAGGACCGTCAGTCCGGTCATCGTGCCCGGCCCTAGATGCCAGGGGCCGCGATCGTGCACCGTCAGAGCACGATGCGCGGTCAGGGCAGGGATCCCGATCGAGGCACCGATGTCGAAACCCACTCCATCGGGCAAAGGGATGACGCGGCTTATCGGTTGCACTACATACTCAGCTGCCGTACCGGAAGGCTTTCCATGCTGGGCGAGAATCAGCCAGACGCGATCCCCAACCGCAAAATCACCGACATGCGGCCCCACCGCGTCGACAACGCCGGCACCGTCTTGACCCGGCGTCACTTCATCGAACAGCAGCGGTCGGATTCGGAATCGCCAATCGGTGGGATTGACTCCGGAACGCATCAGGCGGACACGAACTTCGCCCGGACCGGGCTCGGGAATGTCCCGCTCGGCCAGAGACAGAACGTCGGAGGTTCCGGGGCGGGTGTAGACAATGGCTCGCAAGTCGAGACTCCTGACTAGAGATTGACGTTGGGTTTGCCGTTACTGCCTCGATAGTGAAGGAAGTTCACCCATTCGTATGCAGAGGCGGCGTCGAGGGTCAGGTTGAGCTGTTCGGCCACTCGTCTCTTCACAACACGCTTGGTCAGAGCAAGCGCATAGGCGGACTTCGACAGAAGTTGACGAACCATGTCGTCAACGACCTGATCCAGTTCAGCCGGGGGAACGGCGTAATTGATCGCACCCATGGTGGCCAGTTCGGCGGCCGTGTAGGGCTTGGCAAGAAGCAGGTATTCCATCGCTTTGGCCGGGAACATGTGCAAGGGCACCAGCGCACCTCCGCCGTCACCCGGAACCGTGTCGAACCCAAAGATCTTCTGCAGGTCCATATGCGCATCGGCCACTATCGCATCTTCCCTGGCGACGATCAGGTCGCAGCCGAACATGATGCTTTGGCTGAACCCGATACAGTCTCCATTAACTCGAGCGATCACCGGCTTCTCCATTTCGGCCAGTGTTTGCTGAGTCAGCCGCACACCCTGAAATCCTTTCCACATCCAGTCCGGAAAGTCGATCGGCTCGGGATCGAGCCTGTTGCCCTCCGCGTAGGGCGGAGCTGGCAGAATCCACGGCGCGCCGTCGTCGATGCCAGTGATGACTACAACCCTGACCGCATCATCCTCTCGCAATCGTGCGAGCGCCCGGCCGAGGTCGAAGTGGAGTTCAGCGTGAGAGCCCTGCGCGCTGAGAACCGCCACTCGTTCTGTGGTCAACAAACTCACAGTCGCTACGGCCCCACTGATCTCCACTTCCACCGATTCGAACAACTCATAATCAACGGACGTCACCATGTGACATCTCCTCACCTTCGGATTTCTCGACTATCGAATATCGGTGTTCACGCAGATTCAAGCCAGGCAACGGCATCAGGAGGCAAAACTCGACTCGAGCATCGACCTGAGCGGCTAATCGGACTTCCGTGTCGTCCGACTGCCCTCCGAGCGCGGCTCCCAGAGCATGAGCGCGACGAGTTGTCTCGCGGCAGTCCCCGGCAGCGCTCGATGAGGAGGACCGCCACGTCGCGTACCTGGCGGGCATGCTCCGGGTCCTCACAGTCGGACCCGAGGACACCTCCGTATCAATCAGTCATCTATGTGGAAGCAACTGTTCCACCTTGCGCTCACCGTACCCCGGATCGAGAGGAGGTGGAAGTATTACTTCCAGTTGCTACGCTGGAGGCATGTCTGTGAAGCCGCTACGACGAGATGCGATCGAAAGCCGTGCTCGGATCATCAGCGCTGCGCGAGTGGTGTTCGCCGAGCGTGGTTGCGAGGTGCCGCT
Source organism: Catenulispora pinisilvae (assembly GCF_015356865.1). Taxonomy (GTDB): domain Bacteria; phylum Actinomycetota; class Actinomycetes; order Streptomycetales; family Catenulisporaceae; genus Catenulispora; species Catenulispora pinisilvae. The sequence goes on along the minus strand of NZ_JAAFZA010000002.1, from coordinate 78,880 downwards.
GTCTGAGATCGCTGCTGTCGCCGGGGTCGGCGTGGCAACGCTTTCGCGCCACTTCGACCGCGCGCAGCTCGTCCAAGCCGTCATCGAACAGCGCCTGCTGGAGCATGTAGACACCGCTGACGACGCGCTCGCGTTGGCTCCCGAAGAGGCGGTCCTCTCTTACGTGCGGGGCCTATGCGCTCGTGGGCTCGTCGATCGCAGCCTGGTCCGAACGTTCACACTCCCTCTGCCGGACTCGCAGATCGCGGGTCGCTTGCGTCGCCAGCTCCGACAGCGGCAACTGAAGCTCATCAGGGCCGGGCAGGATGCGGGCGTGCTGAGAGCGGGTGTGGTTCCCGAAGATCTTCTTCTTGTTCTCCTGGCTGTGCAGTGCAGCATGGAGAGCACGACTGGAGGCGCCGCGTGGGAACGTACGCTGGCAATCCTTCTTGCCGGGCTATCCGATACCGCCACAGACTGCGAGTTGCCGAGACCCCCTCGGCTGGACGACCTGATTCAACCTGCCAACGGTCCACGACCGGGGCGACGGCCCAGCTCGCTCTCGAATTCTTGACACCAAGCCGTGCTGACTGACGCCCGCCCTAACGGCAGGCTGGTTGCTCGCGACTCCCACCGTGAGCGGCCCCGGCGCCGGCGCCGGGAGCCCGAGGAAGCCGTAGACCTCTGCGCCTGCCGATAATGCCGTCCGGGGTTGTAGTGCGTTTCGTACTCGTGCAGGACGTGAAGCAGGTGACGCTGGTTCCAGACCAAGGTGCGGTCCAGCAGTTTGTGACGGCAGGTCTGCACCCACCGCTGCATGACCGGGTTCATCCGCGGCATGCGGATACCGCTGAGCACGACCTGGATCCCGGCCTGTGCGAGGATCTCGTCGAACAGCGGCGGGAACTTCGCGTCCCGGCCCCGGATCAGGTACTTGACCGTGGCTCCGGCTTCTTCCAGGTCCATGACCAGGTTCCGCGCCGCCTGGGTGACCCAGGCAGCGGTGGGATGGTCTGTGGTGCCGAGCACAGCGGCGGCCAGCAAGTCCCATCATCCCGCAACAGATGCCGCTCCGGCCCGAAACGTCCCAGGTGAGCGCCACGGCGGTGCTATTGAACCGCTCAGGGGTGAGCCGGCTGGGTGCCACGGTCGCGGCCCGCTTGATGAGGGCCGCGATCGCCGGAGTTGACTGCCGACCTTCGATCCCGCGAAACTCGTCGCGGCTTGTCAGGGTGGGGTCACGGTCTACGGGGGTCGGTATGCGCGCACGCCGGATCACAACCATGTCGATATCAGCGCTCTCTATCGCGGTGCTGGGCGCGCCGATGGCGGCTGCCGCCGACGCCGATACGACCGCGCCGGTGACGCTTCGCGTCGGTTTCACCGGGACGTGCTCCGACGCCGCGCCGCGCGCCGACAGTGCCCTGTACTGCACGCTCGCCGGCGCGACCGCCGCCGCCCAGCCCGGCGACTCGGTGCTGGTCGGTAAACTCGGAGCGACGGACAAGATCGCCGGCTCGGGCGCACCGGGCAAGCCGATCACCGTCTACAGCCACTATGCCGACCAGACGTTCACTGACAACAGCTGGCAGACCGTGGTCAGCGTCACCGGGCAGCACGACGTCGTGGTCCGCGACGTCCGGCTGGGCGGCCTGGACGCTTCCGGCTCGTCGGCGCTGACCGTGAACCACGTCCTGGTCACGCCGCACTATTTCGTCTCCGGCGATAGCCACTCGGCTCCCTTCGGGATACGGCTTTCCGCGACGACAGACTCGACCGTCACCGACAGCCACGTCGAGGCCGACAACAGCGATGGCACCAACCTGACCGCGGGCATCCTCGTCGAGAACGGGTCGGACCGCACGACGGTCAGCGGCACGATCATCGGCGAGGTCTACGGGACCGGTATCCAGGTCACCGACTCGAAAGACGTGCGCCTCGTCTCGGACACGGCCGCCGGCAACATCGCCGACGTCGTCCTGTCCGGAGCCTCGACCGGCGCCGTGGTCGAGAACGACATCTTCGCCGACGGCGGCCCCCAACCGGCCCTCACCGTGGCCGCCACGGCGATCGCCGATACCCTGGTGGGACACGACCTCTTTGGCAGCACCTATCGGACGACGTCGGTTCTTTGGGGAACCAGCGCCTACGCGACCGGCCAAGCTTTCGACAGCGCGCATCTGGGGTCGGCGGACCTGGACGGTGCGGCGCAGCTCGACACCTCCAACGACCCGGACTGGCCGGCCACGCCTCAGGAGTACTTCGTCGCGCCTTCCTACCGGCTGACCTGGAACTCCCCGGCCATCGACGCGGCCGACGCGGCCGCCCCGGGTGAGCCGGCCGTCGACCGGGTCGACGACCCCGACGTGGCGGACACCGGATCCGGACCGGTCGGCTACGCCGACCGCGGCGCCCGCGAGTTCACGGGCATGCAGACCAGGCCGTTCACCGCCACCGCGGCACTGGGTCTGTCACCGCAGAACTACTTGGACGCCACCGTGCAAACCGACGGGATGTTCCAGTGGTCCGGCCCGGTGTCAGTCCTTTATTCCTACGGCGACGGTTCCGCCACGACGAGTCAGAGCACTCACCACTACCCCGCAGCCGGGACCTACCACGGCACCGTGACGTTCACCGGCCAGAAGGGTGAGACGGCGACAGCGGAGTTCACCGCCGCCCCGGCCCCCACCAAGGTGACGCCGGTGGTGTCGTCCTTCCAGCCGAACGCCGATGATCCGCACTTGGTCACGGTCAACGCTTCCTGGGGCCCGGGCGCGACATACGACTTCGAATTCGGCGACGGGCAGTCGGACAAGAACAACGACGCCGGATACTCCGACCACTACTACGCGGCATCCGGCACCTACACCGTCACCGTCACGGTCCGCGACCAGAACGGCTGGACAGGCACCGCGTCCAAGCAGGTGGCCGTCACCATCCCCGGCCAGACGCCACCGCCGCCGGCCGGTGCGGCGGGCGGGACAGTCACCCGCGTGGGCGGCCGGGACCGCTACGAGACCGCGATCGACGCCTCACTCCGCCAGTTCCCAGGCGGCACTGCGAAGGCGGTCGTCTTGGCCCGCGGCGACGCGTTCGCCGACGCGCTGGCCGGCGGACCGCTGGCCGCACGCGTCGGCGGCCCGCTGCTGCTGACCGACCCCAAGGACCTCGGCACGCCGACCGCGGCGGAGATTGACCGGGTGCTCGGCCACGACCATTCCCGCACCGTCTACCTCCTGGGCGGGGAGTCGGCGATCAGCCCGGCGGTTGAGAAGCAGGTGCGTGCGCTCGGCTACCGGATCGTCCGCTACGGCGGCGCGAGCCGGTTCGACACCGCGCTGAAGATCGCGCAGGACGGCATGGGCGCCACGGCCACGGTCGTGGTGGCCCGCGGCGACGACTTCGCCGACGCGCTGGCGGCCGGACCGCTCGCGGCGAACCGCGGCGCCGTGCTGGTGCTCTCGGACAAGAACCGCATGGATCCGGCCACGGCTGCCTTCGTGCAGGCCCACCAGACCGTGATCGCGGTCGGCGGGCCGGCTTGGGACGCCGTGGCGAAGCAGGTCCCTGCCGGGGGCAAGCAGATCGAGACCGCCGTCGGCAACGACCGGTACGCCACAGCGGCGAACACCGTGCGGCTTTTCCATTTGAGCGCCGTGACCCTGTTCGGTGTGGCGACCGGGACGACTTTCCCGGACGCCCTGTCCGGCGGCGCGCTGATGGCCGCCGCCGGCCAGCCGCTGCTGCTCACGGACCCGGACACGCTGCCGGCCGACACCGCCCACGAGCTGACCGTCGACGGGAAGCGCCAGGAGAACGTCACCCTGTTCGGCGGGCAGGCGGCGATCTCAGACTTCGTCGAGGGACAGATCGCCGCGTTGGTGGAGCTGCGCCCCTGACGCGCTTCTAACCCGATGGCCGCAGGTTCGAATCCTGCCGGGGGCGCCCTCCGACCAGGTGTGCAGCCGTCAAACCCCTGAACGGCAATCGCTATGTGCGACGCCTGGGAACACGAACCCGGACGGCACCATATCGCAGGCCCGGCACTCGGCTTCTTGCTTCCGGCGGTGGGCCTTCAACACCTTCACCGTGGTCCGATCCAGCGCCACCTCCCGCACACTCGTCGGCGTCTTCGGCGGCCCTTGCACGATCTCCCCATCGCGCCGCTGCGGAAGGGCGCGCGGTCGCGGTGTCCACGCACGACGTCGAATTCGTTGCCGCCTGCGCCGACCGGGTGGTCGTGCTCGCGGAGGGTGACGTGGTCGCTGACGGGCCCACGGCGGAGGTCATAGTGGCATCCCCGGCGTTCGCGCCACAGACCACGAAGATCCTCGCGCCGCTGGAGTACCTGACCGTCGAGCAGGTCGCCGAGGCGCTGGCGCGATGCCGATCTCGCTCATGTCGTTGACGATGACCGCGACCCGCAGGCCTTCGCGGTTGGTCAGCAGGTGTGTTGAGCAGCGTGGTCTTGCCCGCGCCCAGGAACCCGGACAACACCGTCACCGGCAGCGGCGCGGTCCCGATGGTCATCGGCCGCTGCCCTTGGAGGCGGAGGCGTAGGGCAGGAGCGCCATCTCACGGGCGTTCTTCACCGCGCGTGCGATCGCGTGCTGTTGCCGGACGCTCAGTCCGCTCACCCGTCGGCTGCGGATCTTGCCGCGATCGGAGATGAACATGCGCAGCAGATCGGTGTCCTTATAGTCGACGTGTTCCAGTCGGGCGGCCAGCGCCCTGTCGGGGCGCTTCTTCTTGCGCGGCTTGCCACGGTCGGCGGCGGTGTAGCGGGGCATCAGGGTTCTTTCTTGTGGAGTTCAGGCGACGGGGTCGAGGAGTTCTTCGAAGGCGTCGGGCAGTCCTCGCCAGGCGGGCTCGCCGGCGGCGACCTCGTCGTCGGTGAGCAGGCAGTCGTCGAGGATGCCGGCCACGGCGTCGATGTCGAGTCCGGGGGAGGTGAAGGAGAGCAGTTGCACGCGGTCGCCGTAGCGCGGGTCCCATTCCATTGCCGCGGCGGCGCGGCGCTCGGGCGGGTGTTCCTCCCACTCCGCGTCGGACAGTGCGGCCAGCCAAGGTCCGCAGTCACCGACGGTCAGGCTGGCGCCGGCGGCGTCCCAGGCGAGCATCACGCCGGGCCGGTTGGCCAGCCAGAAGCGGCCGCGGCTGCGCTCGGCGACCGGCACCAGGTGTTCCAGCGCTTCGTACAGGCGGCCTGGGTGCAGCGGTCGGCGTCGGCGCCAGACCAAGGTGTGGACACCGTCGTCCTCGCCTTGTGTCGGCAGCAGGGCCAGCGCCGGGTCGACACGCTGCGCCGCCTGCTCGACATCGAAGCCGGCCAGGGCCGCGGGGACTAACTGCTGGGTTTGCAGCGTGAGGGCGCGCGCGGTCGGGCTGAGCCGGCGCAGCATGGCCAGGCCGGTCCTGAGCTCGTGCTCGTCGGCGTCCGAGGCATAACCGACCGCCAGCACGTTCGCGTATTCGATCTGGTGCGCCAGCGTCTCGGCGATCGTGCCCTCGTCATCCGGGCCGGTGTGCAGGCCGTGGTCGGCCAGCGCGTCGTTGCGCCGCAGATCGGCGACCACCCGCAGCGGATCCACCGCCGCGACCACGCCGACCACCTTGACGAACTCGTCCATGCGGCGGTCCCCGGCCACGTCCTCCCCGGCGATGGTCGCGACCAGCGGCTCCGGATCGCTGCCGTCCCACAGGTCGACGATCGCCAGCCTGTGCCGACCGGCCACGGCGAGCCGCACCAGCAGCGGCAGCAGGTCCTCCCGCAAAGCGCAGCACGGGCAGTCGTTGACCAGCGGGACGCGCTCGGCGCGGAGCCCGTCGCGCTCCCACACCTGGCGAATGACTTCCCCTTCGCCGGCCTTGGACAGGTCGTGATGCAGCACGACGGCACCGGGCTGCCGGAACAGCTCGCGTACCGCCTGGCGCCGTTGCTCGCGATGCAGGCCGGTCACGATCACCACGGGCAGCAGATCCGCGACGGACACGGTGATTCCTTTCCGAGGCCTCGATTACCAGCTGGACTTGCGGACACCGGGCAGGTGCCCGGCGTGGGCATGTGTCCGCAGGTTGATCCGGGACAGGCCGAAGGCGCCCACGTAGCCGCGCGGCCGACCGTCCACCGAGTCGCGGTTGCGCACCCGGGTGGCGCTGGCGTCGCGCGGTTGGCGCTGTAGTTCCTGCACGGCGGTGGCGCGCTGCTCGGCGGGGGTGTGCGGGGAGGCGATCAGCTTCTTGAGTTCGGCGCGCCGCTCGGCGTACCGGGCCACCACATCGCGCCGCTGGTCGTTCTTGGCGATCTTCGAGGCCTTCGCCATCAGAGGCGCACCCCCTCGGCGCGCAGCCGGGCGACGACCTTCTCGATGCCCTGCTTGTCGACGGTCTTGACGCCCTTGGCGGACAGCTTCAGCTTCACGGACCGGTTCTCGCTCGCCAGCCAGTAGCGCTTGGTCTGGATGTTGGGGTCGAACCGGCGGCTGGTGCGCCGGTGCGAGTGCGAGATCTGGTTGCCGAACATCGGCTTGCGGCCGGTGACCATGCAGTGTGCGGACACGGAGGGTCCTTTCCGGAGGTCTGGTTGCTCGTCGGGTTGCTTCCACGTGCCACCCTAGATGAAAATGAAAACTGTTGCCAATAAGCTGGCCGGCAACGCCACCCGGTCACCGCGACCATCACCTTGCAGGAGACGCCCGCACCCATGGCCCGCAACGAACTGCGCCCCGTCATCAAGCTCCGCTCCACCGCGGGCACCGGATACACCTACGTGACTCGAAAGAACCGGCGGAACGACCCCGACCGCCTGGTCCTGCGCAAGTACGACCCCGTCATCCGCCGCCACGTCGAGTTCCGCGAAGAGCGCTAGGAGGAACCCGCATGAAGCCCGGAATCCACCCCGACTACCGGCCCGTCGTCTTCCGCGACCAGGCCGCCAGACTCCAATCCCGCCGCGGGTAACTTCTGACCCGGCATTCGTCCGGCAGCGCGGACCTCTGCTCGCGCAGCGAAACGGAGGTCCCCGGCACGGTCGAGGTCCCCTCCTTCGAGCCCCCTCCGCCTGAACCGGGCGAAGGGGCCGAACGGTTCGCGCTGGACGATTGAAAGCAAATCGCCTCCACTCGTACGGAGAGAACTAGCCGCAGGACAGGCACACGGCGTTGAACTTCGCTCCCTGACTCAGTGAGGCTGTGATGACGGTGTCTCGACTCGGGTATCGCTGAGGACTACCAGACCCGGCTGAGCTTGGTCGAGTCTTTCGCACCGTGGGGCTCGGACTCGAGGTACCGGCGCATCGTGCGCATCGTCGTGGCGAGGTCGCGTTCGCCTACGGCGGTGCGCACTTCTTCCTCCACGGCCACCCAGGCGCTTGCTGCTTGTACCAGGGTCTGCCGGCCCTGTTCGGTGATCTGGATCGCGCGGGCTCGCCGGTCGGTGGGGTCGATGCTTCGGCTCACGAGGGCGCGTTCCTGGAGTTGGTCGATGATCTGGCTCATGGCCTGCTTGGAGACCTGGTTGAACTCGGACAGCTCTTTGATGCTGCGCGGCTGCTCTTCCAGGGCGTGCAGGACATAGGCGTGCGAGGGGCGCAGCCAGCCGTGGCCGCGCTCGGCCAACACCGCCGCGTGGCGATCGACGATTGTTCGGAAGGTCAGTGCCATCAGCAATCCGAGGTTGTCCAAGGATTGCGGTAGCGGGGCGGAATCGGGACGTTGTGCGGACACATCGCCAGCATAGTCACCGCGGCTCACTGGATCGCAAGACGAGGCTGGGTGATCGGAGTACATCCGGCCGGTCGTCATACCGCTCGGTCGTGCCCTTCCCAGAAGGTGTCGCGCACTTTGCGGCGTAGCACCTTGCCGACGGGGCTTCGGGGGAGGTCGAGCCAGAAGTGGATTGCCTTGGGCGTTTTCATGCCGCCGAGCCGGGCGCGAACCAACTGCATGAGCTCGACGTCGTCGACCGTGTGACCGTTGCGAAGCTGGACGATCGCGGTCACCGCCTCGCCCCACTTCGGATCCGGCACCCCGACGACGGCGCAGTCCTGCACGGCCGGGTGGGACCACAGGACCTGCTCGATCTCGGTGGGGTAGATGTTGAAGCCGCCGCTGATGATCATGTCGCGGAGGCGGTCGGTGATGAAGAGATAGCCGTTGACGTCGAGATGGCCCACGTCACCGGTGTGGTGCCACGCGCTTCGGTCACTCGGCTCCTCGCCGTGATAGCACTCCATGACGAGGTCGCCCCGGACGCAGATCTCACCGGCCGTGCCAGGTGGCACCGGCGAGCCGGCGGGGTCGACGACCGACAGCTCGACGAAGGGGGTGCCTCGACCGCACGAGGCGAGCAGAGCCGGGGCGTCGCGCAGCGCCGCGACGTGGTCGGACGGAGACAGGTACGTGATGGTCATCGGTGCCTCAGCCTGCCCGTAGACCTGGGTCATGACCGGCCCGAATACCGTGAGCGCGTCGCGGAGCTTAGCCACGCTCATCGGCGCGGCGGCGTAGACGAAGTTCTCCAGACTCGAGTAGTCGTGCACGCCGAGGGTCGGCTCGGCCAGCAGCATATAGATGACCGTCGGCGGCAAGAAGAGATGGGTGACCTTGTGCGCTGCGATATCCGCCAGAATCCTGACGGGATCGACCTGCCCGTGGACGATATTGGTAGCGCCTTTACTCATTAATGCGAAGGCGAGGAATCCGGCTGCGTGGGTCATCGGTGCTGCGATGAGATGGGTTGCCGTCGCGTCAGTGACCGGCATGCCCGACAGGAAGTTGGCCACGAAGATGTCGAAGACCCGGTGCGTGAGGCGCGCGGCCTTCGGCTCGCCGGTGGTGCCGCCGGTGGGCATGAGCACGGCGAGATCATCCGGTTGCACCGCCGGAAGTCCGACGCTCGCGCCGTGGCCCGCGTTCACCAGCTCGCCGAGCGGCAGCGATTCGACTGCGCAATGACCGTGGATTTCGGCGGCGACGTCAGCCAGGTCCTCGTGGACGATGCACAAATGCGTTCCGGTGCGGCTGAGGTACGTCGCGCTTGACCGCGGCTCGGCGCGGACATTGAGCGGAACCCAGGTGCCACCCGCGCGCAGTACCGCGAGGACGGCCATGAACCCGAACGCGCTGTTCGGTGACAGGACGGCGACCGGCGTCGCCTTGGTCACTCCGCGCTCAACCAGCGCGGACGCCATGCCCCGAATCAGCTCGTCTGCCTCCAGATAGGTCCACTTCTGGTCGCCCTCGACGAGGAACAATCGTCGTCCGGCGACCGTGACGCCACGGTCGAACAGACTAGGAAGGCTCATGGGGTTCCATGCCTCGTCTCGTTGTCGCGGTGATCGAAGCGAGCAGTGGTTCCCAGCCCGATCGCGGCACGCCCCCGGAGTACGCGACGTACTGGTCCGGGCGAACCAGTGTGTAGCGACACGGATAGAGCCGGCGTGCGGCGTCGGGGAGATGGACTGTGGTGATCGGGGTGCCCAGCCGCCGCGCGGCATCGACCAGCCGTGTCGTCCCTTCGCTCGGCCGGGTCGGCGTGCCACACGAAAGCAGTGCGGTGAGCCCGGGGCCGAGGGTGTCGTAGAGCGCGACATCGTCGTCCAGCCACACGTGCGGAGCAAGGTGCCCGGCCGCTGAACTCGGGTGGTACTCGGTCACGGAGAACTCAAGCGTGTCGCGCCCGCCATAGACAATCTGTGGGGACTGCGTGTAAAAGCATCCAAGTTGCATGCCGATCGATCGGAACTCACGCATCTTGGCTGTCACGATCTGCGCGCCCGTTCGGTCACGGGCACGTTGCCCGAGCGGGGAATCGTCGAACAACGCCGGATCGCCGAAGCTCTGGCTGAGATGCCGGTAGTTCGCGGTCGACTCGGTGAGCACTCGGCGGTGAACCTCGCGACGTTCGCTCACGTAGCCGTCGAGGAGTTCCGGACCGGCCCATCCCTGCAGGACCGCGGCGAGCCTCCAGCCCAGATCGACCGCGTCGCCCAGGCCCATGTTCATCCCGTATCCGCCCATCGGCGGGTGCAGGTGGGCCGCGTCGCCGGCCAAGAGCACCCGTCCGCGCCGGTAGGTATCGGCCAGCTGTTGCCGCGCCGCCCACGATTCGGTGCCGAGAACCTCGACAGGTGAATCGGCCGAGCCGATCATGCCCCGAATGTGCTGCTCGATGTCGAGCGCGCGCAGGTCCTGATCGTTTGCGAAACCGGTCAGCTGAGCCCACCAGGTCCCCTGCGTATCCAGCTGCCCCATGATTCCCGGCCAGTCGGGGTTCGCCACCCAGTACTGCACCGCATCGGCATGAGGGTTCATGGCCGCGAGCGCGTCTGACCGGAAGACCACCCCGAGGTTCCGCGCGATCGCCGGCTGCCCCGACATCTCAACCCCGATCGCAGCCCGCACAGCACTGTGTGCGCCGTCGCACCCGACGAGCCAGCTCGCCTTCTCGACCTGCTCAGCGCCATCGGCATCGCGACAGGTCACCAGCACTTCCTCGGCTGCCTGAACGACCCCCGACACCGTGACCCCCATGACGACACGGGCGAGCGCGAAGCTGCGCAGCAGATCCAGCAGCACCTGCTCGAACTCGCGTTGAGGAATCGTGAGCGCCGTCTCCGGGGCGACCTCTCCTGGCACGCCCTGGGTCATCAGCGCGTTCGGCATCCGGGCAACCTCGAAACCGAGCAACTCCGTCACGAACGCGATGTCGCCCGGCCACTCACGGCCAAGCGGTGCAGCCGACCTCACGCTTTCGGCGATTCCCCATCGCCGCATCAACGACATCGAGCGGACGTTCACCAGCTTCGCTCGGGGTTGGGGCGTGATGCGCTCGGAGCGCTCAAGCAGGGTCACGGCGATTCCACGCTGCGCGAGCTCGATCGCCGTCGCCAGACCGACGGGACCGGCACCGACGACGATCACATCCTGCGCGGTCTTCCTGTTCAGGCCCATATGCACGATAGTCCGTATCCGTGATGGTCTAGTAGACCGTCCATGCGTGGATTCGCCAGAGCTGAACCCGAGATCCCGAGCTGTGACAGCGCCGCCGAGGCTGAGAGGTCTACCGCGGCGCCGCCGAGGCCCAGAGGCCTACCGCGGCGCCGCCGAGCCGTCCGTCTCGACTTGTTCCGGGCCGTCCATCAGTCTGCGCCGTTCACGGATTCGTATCGGCGGGATCACCGTCGTCAGCCATCCACATCTCGTAGCCGATCTCTCGCGAGATCAGGCCGTCGGTGATGTGAAAGTTGTGGACAAGACGCATCTTGACTCGCGTGCCGTATGGCATCGGTGCGTTCTCGAAGCCCGGGCCGATCAGTTTGAACCGGACCCACATGTCGTCGACGACGCGTTCCGGCGTGGCGAATCGCTCGATCGGCTCGAATGAGATGTCCTCAGCCGCGTCGAAGATGCGCAGGTAGTTGGCCTTGACCTGTTCCTTGCCCTGATACGTGAGGCGCCGGCCGGGCACCTCCCAGATGACGTCTTCGGTATAAAGGCGCATCGCCTGCTCGATGTGCAGAGGGTTCTCTTCCTGGAGATGGCGGTCGACGAGCCACTGAGCGTGCTCGACGGTGCCGACCTCGTGCGGACTACCCAAGATGTGCTCAGCCATGGCGGTTGTCTCCTACGAAGGTTGCTGATCAGCGTGGTTCTCGTCTGTGACGTGATTGAGGAGGGAGCCGATCCCCGTGATGGCCGTCTCCAGGACGTCGCCGTTTGCGAGGAAGCGGGGTGGCGTCTGGAACAGGCCCACGCCCCCCGGGCTGCCTCCCAGGATCACGTCGCCGGCTCGCAGGGTCGTGAATCGGCTCAGTCGGGTGATCAGCTCGGCCACATCGCACAACATCTCGCCGACGGATGCGCGCTGTACCAACTCTCCGTTGAGCCGGCAGCTGATCTCCAGGGATGCGAGATCCGGCAATTCGTCGAGCGTGACGAGCGCCGGGCCCCACGGGCAGAACGTGTCGAAGCCCTTGCCGAGGCAGAACTGCGTTCCCGCGTTGAGCTGTACGTGTCGTTCGCTCACATCCTGCGCGCACATCAGCCCGGCGACATGGGACATCGCGTCGCCGCCGGTGATGTGCCGTCCCGGCTTGCCGATGACGATCGCGAGTTCGGCCTCCCAGTCGACCTGGTCGCACCCCTGGGGGATGACGATCGGGTCGTATGGCCCGGTCACCGCCGACGGGAATTTGACGAACAGCGTCGGAAGCTCATCCTGTGCCAAGCCGCTCTGCGTTGTGTGGTCACCGAAGTTCAAGCCCCAGCCGAATATCGTGCCGGGGCGGCGGATCGGTGGGCCGACCTGACCGTTCAGTACCGCGTCGTCGTGACCGGGGGCGCGCGTTGCCAGCGCGGCGACCTGGGGCAGCAACTCGTGCCGAACCAGCACGTCGAGTTCGGAAGGCAGCTGCTGATCGGACAGGCGTGCGATGTCGTAGTGCTGTTCGCCGACCTGGATGCAGGCCCGGTCGTCAATGCGGGTGAGTCTCACGGTGCGACCTCCGTTACGGCGTCGCGGACGCGGGCCGCCGTCACCTGCGCACGGGCTGGGTCGACCAGCCGCGCTGCCTGCTCTGCCAGCCGTCCACGCCGTTGCTCGGCGGGGATGTCGTCGGCGCGCGCCATCACCAGCCAATGCAGGTGCCGGTTGTCCTCACCGAAGCACGTCGCATAGACCACGTCGGTGTGGCAGGTGACCGTGACGGCCCCGCTCAACCGTCGCAATGCCCTGCCCAGCGCCTCGGCCTCGGGCTGGGTCATCGCCGCGAGTCCCTCGGCGTGCCGAAGCAGCCGCAGGACATACCACCCCGGGACCGCCAGCGCCGGAAAGACGGTCGCCGCCCACCAGTCATCGCGGTAGACCTCAGTCGGCGCGGTCGAGGCGTGGGTACAGAGCAGGCAATCGTTCATCGGTGCGCGCCATCGCCGAGTCGGACCACCATCACCGCCGGGTCCAGGCGCCTGCCCCGCCGATCCGGCCGACGCCCATCGGATGCCCCGATGAGCAGAACCGCGACCGGGAACTGTGTCGGCGCGAATCCGCAGACAGCGGACAACGCCTCCTCGTCGAACCCGGCCATCGGCCGAGTGGCAAGCCCCCGCGACTCCGCCACAAGCATGAAAGCCATCAGATACATCGACACATTTCGCAGGACGAAGTCGCGACGGGACCGGTTCTCGTAGAAGCGCGCTGCGACCGGACTGTCGTCCACCGTGGCCGTGTCGCCGCTGAGCACGAGTGCCGTGCCGGCCGCGCGGGCCTTGGCGACGTTGGATTCCAGCAACGCCGAGCACACGCGGTCAAGCGCGCTGCCCTGAGCGACGTGAACCCGCCAGGGCTGCAAATCCAGCTCACTCGGCGCCAGACCCGCGACCTCGGCGATTGAGCAGATCTCGTCCAGCCCGACCAAAAACGGCCGGAAACCGGCACAGCTACGACGGTCCTCCAGGGCCTGCGCCACTGGTCGGTCGTCCTGTGTCACGTGGGCCACGTTGCCACCTGCCATGGGCAGAAGGCTGGCACACGCCGGCGAGATACACAAGATACTTGACCGTCGTAGTGCTTGACTATATTGCTGTAGTCCGCGTCACCGTCTGGACGAGTTCGTGCACGAAGCACTTTCATGTCGACGATGTCGGTGCGGCCGTGGATGATCGCCCCGACAAGTTCCAGTTCCGCGCCGAGACGGTCGACCCAACGCTGCCGGTGTCGGGCCACGGCCTCGGACGCGCGCCACCGCGCATGGCCGCCCAGGGGCGTGATGCGGACGATCTTGGCGCGCGTCTGCCGGGTCGACGGCCTGAGGGCGCCGAGAAGTCCATCCATGCAGGTCAATCCTCCATGTGGTATCCGTGGAGGGTGCCGCCGATCCGATCGTGGCCGGTGGCGCGGAATTGGTCGAGGACGACGACGTTGTCGGGGAGCGGCTTGGGTGGCGCGGCCTGGCCGAGGACGCAGTGGGGCCGATGCTCGTTGTAGAAGGACTCGTATTCGGTCAGGACGCGTCGGAGGTGGGCGAGGTTCCAGACGAGGCTGCGGTCCAGGAGTTCGGCGCGGACCGATCGGTGCCAGCGTTCCTGGATCGCGTTCATGACCGGAGGCCGGACGGCCGTGGTGACGATCTCGATGTCGGCGGAGGCGAACACGGCGTCGAAGGATGCGGTGAACTGCGGGCCGCGGTCTCGTATGAGGAACTTGAACCGGTCGGCTTGGCCTTCCAGATCCATCAGGGCGTTGCGGGCCGTCTGGACGGTCCAGGCGGCGGTCGGGTGAGCGGCGGCGCCGATCCACCGGGTGGCGTGCTCGATCATCGTCAGGGCGTAGGCGGTGGTGCCGTCGAGCCGATCGATGGTGAAGAAGCCGGTGGCGAGGATCGCTTGGGCCTGGGAACGTAGGAACTGTGTCCAGGCTGGCCCGGAGCGCCTGGGCGCGGGGCCGATGCCGGCCTTCTTGAGGATCACCCACGCGGTGGAGGGTGTGATCGTGACGCCGAGGCCGGCCAGTTCCCCAGCGATGAGCCGATAGCCCCATCCTTCGTTCTCCCGGGCCCATCTGAAGCACCAGGGCTTTGACGTTGCGGCGGGTCGCGGGCCAGCCCTTAGGTTTCGACTTTGCCGCCCAGCGACGGCGCAGGATGTCACGACGCCAGCCCACGATCGTGCCGGGGGCGACGATCAGCCGGAGCCCTGGTTGCCGCGCCTTCGGTATCAAGCCGAGCAGGAGCCCGATCAGCGCCCGGTCGGCCCACGACATCTCGGCCGGGTGCGCTCACCGAACTGACGCTGTAGGACAGCCAGCTGGTGACGCAGAAGGAGGATCTCCGCGTTCTTCCACGTTGTATCGCGCCGGGACAGACGTGCGAGAGCGGTAGCCGAGCCGCGAGAAGGAAGACGAAGCGCAGGCAGGAGCACCGATCATCCCCGGTCATCGGTCACGACGGCAAGCAGGTGACCAGCATCGATGGATTTCTCGGCACCCTCAACCCCACCCGGAACCGCTGGCGGGCGCTTCGCGCCCCGAGCGGCGCGAGGACGGCATGGTGACCGCGTTCACCGTCGTCTTCGGTGAGCTCCTTCGCGAGCCCGTCTTCGAGGTCGTCCCGAGGATCGTCAAACCCTTGAGCACGATCTCGAACAGCGCCCAAGCTCCCCCCACTGGGCTCACCTCAGCCTGGCTGGGCTCACAACGCAGCTTCTAGGCGTCGCTGAGATCAACCGTCTTCGGACGTGGCTGGAAGCCGAGGATGTCTCCGGGCTGGCAGTCCAGGACCTCGCAGAGTGCCGTCAGTGTCGTGAAGCGGATGGCCTTGGCTCTGCCGTTCTTGAGGATCGACAGGTTCACAGTGGACACTCCGGCCAACTGAGAGAGTTCGGTGAGTGTCATGCCTCGGTCGGCCAGCAGCCGGTCCAGGTGCACGGAGATCGTTGGCCCCAGGTCGTCAGAGGTCGTCACACCGTGCCCTCAAGGTCTTCGCGCATCACAGAGCCGACCCTCATGATCCGCGCGGCGGTGATCAGCCCGACACCGAAGAAGATGACAGTCCACGATCCGTGCAGGTAGCCATACCAAAGGCCAGGGCCGATGCGGTCGTTCACCATTCTGTTCAGCAGACTGATTCGAATGGCGGCCACGACGATGGTCGCGATCACCTCTCCCGCGAGCAGCCACCATCCGAGGGCTCGTAGCCATCGGGCGAGGTCTGGCGTGAATAGACCATTCTTGGCGGCATCGCGCAGCAGTCGTCGGACCAGATAGAACGCGCCCGCGAACAGGACGAACCCCGTCACTTGGGCGATGGTCAGTGCCACGGCCTGGCCTGTAGTCGGATGCAGGAGGCAGATGCTGGCGGATTGCATCGAGGCGCCAGTGCCCGGCCGAAGCCCGCCCGGTTCGACGGTGATCCCCGTGGCCCGGAAGTTGCTGTCGTCTGTCGGTACGCACACCGAGTAGGGAACGGTTCGGCTCCAGCCGAAGATGCTCACGCCGCGGCTGAACACCGCCAGACCCGCCCCGAGCACCGTGACCACCACCAGCCCCGAGAAGATGAAGTCAACCACGGTGAGCAAGGGCTGCAGCGGGTCGCGCTGCTTCCGTGTCATCGCTGTCATCCGGACCGCCCCCATATCGATTATCGTTGCTATCGAAAAACGTAACCAACGAAAAGCGATACGGCAAGAGCCCTGAGATCCTGGGCATCGGCAACGCCCTGGTCACCCTCAGCCACACCCGCCCACGATGCGCGGATCAGAGCAACAGCAGACCGCAACAGCCATGCGCGATTGCGCAGCGCAATCCTCCGCGGCTCACCTCGGCATGCCCGAGCTCCGTCGCGATGCCGGGCGAAGCAGTGCCGTGTCCGAGGTCTGAGCGGAGATGAGACCAACATGCCGTCAGTTCTCCAGCCGTGTGGGCGTCACCAGCTGGTTCTATGCGCTGGGCGGCGGTGACCGTGGCGCATAAGGTCGAAGGCGTGACCGAACCCGAGTCGATCGAGACTCTGCAAACGCTCCTCAACTCTGTTCAGCCAGGTGAAGTCCGGATGGGTACGGTGGCCGGCTTCGATGGACTCGAAGTCACGCGGCGGGTCGTATATTGCGGGGCGAGCTGTTCTGGCGTCGTGCCGAGGACCCCTCGGAGATCGTCAGTGTGGGCCACGCGATCGAGGTCGAGGTAATCGGTGTCCATAACATCGGCATCCGCCAGGCCATCGCGGCTCAGCACACCATGCCGAGCGGCAAGTGGAACGAATCAGACCTCGAATACCCGCCGGATCCGTTCACGGTGTTCGAGAACGGTGTCGGCATGGTGACCGGAGGATTGTTCGGCAGCAAACCGATCACGGTGTTCTTGGGCGGCTACAACGAGAAGTACCGGGTGACGGTCTTCGACTCAGTGACCAACGATGTGACGGCCGACTTCGTCGTGAACAACAAGAGTGGCTAGAAGTCCTTCTTCCACGTGATCCCCGGCCTGAACATTCCGGACCGAACGACGGGCAAGGGCGCCTCGATTACGGAGGTCTTCACATGGACGATGCAGATGCACCTGGACACCCGTGCTCCCACCGGCACCCCTCCGCCGGTGCAGCCCGCGCCGACGGGGCCGATGCCCACTCCGTGACGTTGGCGGGGACGACGACGAGCGCGAGCCCGACGAGAGGTGTCCGAATGCGGCACCCTGCGTCTCACGGCCGACGGAGCGGCTTCCGCCACCGGCGTCTCAGTGGTCGAGTACTTGTCCCACGGCGCCACTCGGTACTCGGGCTCCGGCACCTGGGCGATGGACGTGCCCGGTTCGGGCACACCCGGACAGCTGGAGCTGGACATGAAGCTCACGCCCAGCAACCCGGGCTATCCGGTGACGGTATATGTCTGCGAAGACTCTAGCCACGTCTTCATCGCCTTCGATTCCGACATCGACTCGCTGTGCGCTGGAGGAGTCACCTTCAACCCGGCCGGCTGAGCAGTACGCGACGGGATCGCTTGTTTACTCAGAACGCGTCGCGTCACGCGGTAAGCCATCGACAGGAACATCCCGCCAGGATCTCAACCCGACGACCACGGCCTGCAACCGACCAGCTCGCAGGAAAAATGGTGTTGCCGAGCCCCACAGGGGCGACGACTGGGCGAACGCGGTCGCCTAGAACTTCGGGAACACCTGGCGCAGCAGGTTCAGGTCGACCACGCCGGTCGCGGTGATTCCGTCGGGCGTGTGCTGCGCCTTCAGTCGGCCTGTGACCAGCCGGAGCCAGGCCTCGGCGGGCAGGGTGAGCGTTCCGTCGGCCTGCTCGGGGGCGCCGGGCGCGGCACTGATCTTGTCGCCCAGCGTCAGGGTGAAGGACTGCCCTGGGTCGGTCGTCTTCACCGCGATCACGGCGGCCAGGCCATCCAGCGTCTCTGGTCGGCCGGTGTAGCCGGCTACGTCCGAGCTCAGGGCCAGCAGGTGCGCAGTGGCCGCCGGGGCGACCGTCGCCGCCGGGTCGAAGCCGACGCGCACGTCCCAGGAGTGCAGCGCGAGCTCGTTCAGCCGTGCGGTCGCGAAACCCGCTACGTCGACGGGGGCGGGGAGGTAGCCTGTGTCGATCTTCAGGCTCTGCCGGGTTTCCTCGCCGAGTGACTCGAAGGACTGGGTCAGCGCCTCGTTGGCGGCCAAGAACCACTCCAGCCGATCCCGCGGGTCCGCCGCGTCGTATCTTGCCCAGATCGCTTTGTTGAACTCGATCCCGGGGTTTGGCTTGCCTTCCAGCGATACCCGCAGTGTGTTCTGGTTGATCTCCGCGCCGCTGCCCAAGTGCGAGAGAACCTGGGAGACGTCCCATTCCTCCGCGGCGGTCGGCGCGGCGAGTTGCTGGTCGGAAAAACGGGACGACAGCCCGGCGAGGTCGTCGAACTCGCTGCGCAAGGTGGCGATGACAGCATCAGCGTTGCTCATGCGCCGAGCCTAGTGCAGTCCCCAAGCCGTGCGCCGGGGCCGGCGTCGCCGTTCCCGGCGAGCGCGCGGCGAGTATGGCCTGGGGTGAAGCCGCGCCTTCTCGCGCTCGCCGGTCGTAGTGCTGCGCCCGCCATCTCTGGGCCACAACCGACTCCTCATCCAGCCTGGCCGCGTTGAGCATTGCGAGTACGGCTCCTGTTGTCCGGCTGCGGAACCAACGCTCCATGATCGCCTTCTGCCGAGGTGCCCGCACGCCGGTGCGGATCACATCGATCCCGGCGGTGGTGAACAACGCGTCGAACGTCGGGTGGAAGGTGGCGCCCAAGACGCGGACCCGACGGGTCGCGTGCTCGTTCACCGCCAGTACGTGTGCCTTCGACCGGTCCAGCAGGTCGACCACGACGAAGTCGCAGGCGATGATCGCCTCGGCCGGCGAGCGCACCGCTGAGCTCGGCGCTCAGCGGTCGCGCCCGTATGCCCTCATGACAGGGAGCGCCGACCGCACGCGCACCCGGTGCGCGGGTTGGCCCACCACCGCGCGGGCTCTCTACGGCTCGGCCTTCGCTACGGCTGCCTCCTGGATCACCCTTGCCACGACGTCGGGCTGGGAAGCCGGGACGGCGTGTGAGGATTCGACCTCGACGATGCGTGAGCTGGCGCGCTCGGCCATGAACTGCAGGATCTCCGGCGGGAGTGAGCGGTCTTTGGTGGAGACCAGTGCCCAGGAGGGGATGGTGCGCCAGGCGGGCTCGCCGGTGAACGTCTCGCCGAGCGCCGCCGGCTCGATCGGGCGCTGGCTCACGGCGAGCACCGCGGCGTCCAGCGGGTCCAGGTCGGCTGCGTAGGCCTCGGCGAAGCGCTCCGGCTTGAGGGTCAGGTCGGCGCCGCCGAGCGGGTTGGGGAACACATCGAGGTTCTCCGGAATCAGCAGAGTGCCGGGGTATTTGGCGTTGAGCTCGCTGGCGCTCTCCTCCGAATCGGGCTGGAAGGCCGCGACGTATACCAGTGCGCTGACGCGTCCGGTGGCGGCGATGGCCGGGTGGGAGATCACAGCGCCGGCCCAGGAGTGTCCGGCCAGCACCACCGGCCCCTCGATGCGTTCGAGACAGCCCACAAGGTAGGCCACGTCCTGCTCCAGGCCGCGCATCGGAAGCGCGGGCGCGGTGACCCGATAGCCGGAGTTCTGTAGTCGCCTGGCGACCTGGTGCCAGATCGACGCGTCGGTCAGCGCACCGTGGACGAGGACGGCGGTGCGAGTAGAAGTAACGTTCGTTCTCTTCATGGTGCGGAGCCTAGAGGCCTCGCCCGCCACGAGTCAACAGAACGTTCCTTCTTCCTCGGTGACAGGCCCCGATTGAACCGGACCGGGACTGTGCCATGCTCCTCCGTTTGACAGCCAGGTCAGGGACGTCGCTGACCTGGCTGGCAAAGCCGTCGCCGTGGCCTGAACCCGGGGCGCTTCAGCCGGGACTCGCCGTCCCGAGGAATGCGGTGAGATCACCGAGCGATGCCGGAGCCCGGCACCATAGGGAGCCGATACTCGGCCGTCTACACCGTCAGGGCTCCACTACACCGTCAGGGCTCCATGCGGCTGCCCGGGGTCAGGGGGCGACGGTGAGTGGTTGTCCGGGGTCGATGACCTTGACCGGGACGTCGGGGACGAGGCGACCGACCGCCTCGACGAACAGGCCGGGGTCCTTGTCGCTCTTGAGGAAGAGCATGTCGCCTACTGTGCCGCCGGTGAAGGCGTAGTGCTGTGGGATGGCGAGCTTCGGGCGCAGGGTGGCGGTGAGTTCGGCGGCCTCTTCGGCGTTCATGACGACCTGTTTGTTGCGCGCCATCCGGATGGTCAGGCCGTTGACGGGAAGCAGGGCCACGTCCAGCGGTCCGTAGCGCTCGGTCAGGGTGTGCAGTTCCGGGATGAGCAGCGTGTCGCCGGCGAAGTAGACGCTGCGGTCGCCGCCGCTGATGACGTAGGTGACCTCGTAGACGCCGTGTTTTCCGGGGGCGGCGGCGATGGTCAGGTCGCCGACTTGGGCGGACTGCCACGGTTCGAGGGCGCGGACGTTGGTGAAGCCGGCCTTGCGGGCCTTGCCGACGACCGGTCCGGCGACCAGGAGGGGCACGTCCTTGTCGGGGTAGCGGCGGAAGGCGTCCAGGTCGCAGTGGTCGTAGTGCTCGTGGCTGATCACGACGGCGTCCAGATGCGGCAACTGTTCCGGCTGCAAGGCGATCGGCTCGCCCGGGTGGTACATCGCGCGCTGGGAGAACCAGGGGTCGGTCAGCACGGTCTGGCCGCCGATCTGGATCAGGTGGCAGCTGTGGGTGATCCGGGTGATGACGAGCGATTCGGTCATGACTGTTCCCTCACTTCGCAGATAGTGGCCGTTGAGAGGGGCGAGGTCACCGGTCGTCGGCGTCTGCGTCGGCGAGGTGGGCTCCGCCCAAGGGAGTGTGCTGCGGGGAGATGACTCGGCGGCTGATGCGCCAGCCGCCGTCGTGACGCCGCAGGGTGTCTTGGTGATTCACGCTGGAGGCGCTCATGTCGTAGACGACGTCGGGGGTGAAGATCTCCCCGAGCCGGCCCAGGTGGCCTTGGTCGAATAGGTGCCCGTGCAACGACAAGACCTCGCTGATCGCCTGGCGGTCTTCCGCGTTCAGCTCGTGTGCCATTGCGCCCTCCGTTCGTTTTGGTACTGAGTACCGAAGCGTACCGTGTACCGCTTGGGACTGTGAACCGACATTGGTATGCTTGCCGTCATGACCCCGCCCCTCCCGCTCGTGGAGCGCAAGCAACGTCAGGCCCGGCAGCGCATCATCGAGGCCGCCCGAGAGCTGTTCCTCGAGCGGGGCTTCGACGGGGTCTCGGTCGGCGACATCGCCGAGCGCGCCGAAGTCGGGCGCACCACCTTCTTCCGCCACTTCGGCGACAAGCAGGAAGTCGTCTTCGCCAACGAGCAGGAACTGCTCGACACGATCGCCGCAGCCGGCCAGGCCGACGCCGTCCCCGCCCCGCGCGATGCGACCGAGGCCCTCGAACAGCTCCGCCCCGTCCTGCTCGCCCTGTGCACCCAGGCGACCGCCGACCCCGACGCCTACACCCGCCACTTCCAGCTCATCGAGCAGCACCCGGAGCTGCGTGGGCGCGACGCGGTGAAGATGCAGCAGGTCGCCGACAAGCTGAGCGAACTTCTCATCCACCGCGGATCCGACGAGGCCACCGCCCGGTTCGCCGCGCAGATCGCCCTCGCCTGCTACCAGAGCGCCAAACGCCTCGGCGACAACCCGCGCACCCTGGTCGAGGACACCCAAGCCGCCTTCAGCAGAGCACTCACGCTCGGGACCGGCACCGCCGAGACCCGGGCATAACCGCCTGGGTCTGGATGACCCGGCTGTCATCCAATTCGGCCAGCCACATCGGCTGCGCCGCTATCGCCACCGCATCCGGATCCTGATCCTGATCCCGATCCCGATCCACCGAGCGCCGACAAAATCGTCAGCCGATGGTCATCGTCAGCCGATGGTCGCGGAGGACAGGCACAAATCCCCGAGGAATCAACGCGGCGCTGCACCAGTGAGGCTTCGCCTCGGGCCGCGTGCGTGTGTCGGTATCGCCGACATCCTGGAATGTCAGATGCAGTGCGGTGCCGTGGAATCCCATGCCGAGACGCCGTACGCGTTTACGGCGCGTACCAGGAAGCACGCGCCCACCGGATACCCCCCGAAGTCGTCGGAGCGGTGGTAGGTGGTCCCCGTCACGGTGACGGTAACGTCGATCGTCCGGGGGTCGGGGCTTGGGGCGACGCCACCAAGGGTGTAGTGAACTTGGTAGCTGGTGACGCCCGGGACTGTCGACCACGTGAATGTCACCGTGTACCCGCTCATGTCGGCGTCGACGGTCGGGTCCTGCCCGGTCGGGGCTTGCGGCGGGTTGCCGGGCGGCGTGGGGTTTGACTGCGGGTTGGACGGTGGGGCCGACGTCGGCGGTTTGATCGGCTGGGAGGTCGGGTGCGGCGGCGGTGTGCTGTGGCCGCTCGTGGAGGTGGTGACGGTGCTGCGCGGGTCGGTGACGACAACTGTGGTCGGCGGCGGATCTGGTGGGCCGGTCACGCCCGAGTCGGGTGCGCTCGACACGGTCGTGAGCGGCCCGGGGGGCACGGAGGAGCTGTGCGATCCGGTCGGCGGGGCGGGACTGCCGGCGGAGGATGACGGAGTGCCGGAACCCGCGGGTGTGGTCGGCGAAGCAGACGGTGTGGATCCGCCGGCGTGATCGGGACCCAGCCCGTGTCGCGAGTTCTTATTGCCGTCCTGCATGAGGTCCGTGCCGATGAGCCCGGCGCCGACGATGACGGCAAGGGTCGCGGCGAGGGCAATGGCGACACGGCGTCGGTTCGGGAGGTTCGGGCTGCTCGGGTAATCGGTGGCCGGGCTGTGCGAGGAGGCCGCGATGGGCGCGGGATCGTCTGGCACCGTCGCTGAATCGTCAGGCTGCGCCGCTTCGGCATTCCCGGCCGCCGACTCGGCCTCGGACCCGGATTCCGGTCCCTCCGGCATCGGCTCCGTCGCCTCCTGCGCCAGCGGCACCGGCCGCGGCGCCACCACTGGCATCACAGGCCGCGTCAACATGCTGCTGATCTGCTTCCGCAACGCCGGCGCAGTGGGCCGGTCGTCGGGTTTCTTGGCCAGACAGGTCGCGATCAGGGCCAGGATCGGCTCGTCCTCGATGCCGTCGAGATCCGGCTCCTCGTGAGCGATGCGGTAGGAGAGTGTCGTCGGGTCGGCCTCGCCGAAGGGGTGACGCCCGGTGACCGCGAAGCACAGAACGCCGCCCAGCGCGAAGACATCAGCGGGCGGGCCGACCTTGCTACGCCCGCGGATTTGTTCCGGCGCCATGTAGGGCGGGGTCCCGACCACGACGCCGGTGCGAGTGATGGTGCTGGCCGCCGACTCGCGGGCGATACCGAAGTCGATGAGGTGCGGGCCGTTCGCGGCGAGCAGAACGTTGGCCGGCTTGACGTCGCGGTGCACCAGGCCGGCGTCGTGGATCGTGACCAGCGCCTCGGCCAGGCCCGCTGCCACCGCCTGCGCCTGCGCCGGAGCCAGCGGCCCCCGCTCGGCGACCACGTCGCTCAGCGGCGGCCCGTCGATGAACTCGGTGGCCAGCCACGGCTCCGGCGCGTCGAGGTCGAAGGCGATGACACCGGCGACGAACCGGCCGCTCACCCTCGACGTTGCGGAAGCCTCCCGGGTGAAACGCCGCCGGAACTCGGCATCCTGCAACAGGTCGGCGTTGACCACCTTCACAGCAGCCTGACTGCCGTCCTGGTCGACGCCCAGATAAACCCGGCCCATGCCCCCGGCGCCCAGCAACCGCTGCACCTGATACGGACCAATGGCCTCCGGATCAGCCCTTTGGAAACGTGCCATGCCCTACCCCCTGCGTGCTCGCCCCCGCACCTACCGACGCGAATCGCACTTTAACAGACGCCGGCGTACACAGAAACGATCGCGGCTTTCGAATCAGAGTATTTAGAAAGTGACGGCGTACCGAAGCCGACGGTCCGTCGAGCCTGGGTCGGGGCGGCGGATCGACGAGGCGCTCGTGCAGAAGGTTCGGATCTCTTCCTCTCCCGCCTGCACAACACCGAGTGCGAAGGTCTCGTGGCTGTGCCGGGCGAAGGCCCGCCCGCCGATGCGCGCTCGTAGTAGCTGCAAGCCGCCGAGCCCGGTCAACTGGCACCGGCGTGCCGCCGTTTCCACCACGCCCCGTGTCGTCGGTCGATGTGTCACACGGCGGAGTATTCGCCGTCGACGGCCAGAACGGAGCCGGCGACGGCCAGAACGGAGCCGGCGACGTAGTCGGCTGCGGGTGCTGCGGGTGCTGCGGGTGCTGCGGGTGCTGCGGGTGCGGCGAGGAAGGCGTGCGGCGCGGCGACCTCCGCCATGGAGTTGTCTTTGTGCTGTGCGTCAGGCTGTCGGCGGGCGGGGCGCGCCGGTCGGGTTGCTCAGCAGGCCGCCGTCCTGGCTCACGGCCGTGAGGGGCGTCGCGACCTGTTCCAGCGACTTGCCCTCGGCGTCGACACCGAGGGTGAGCTCCACGATGGCGCCGGCGACCATGACGGCGGCGCCGATCAGGTAGCCGATCCACAGCTTCGAGTGGTGTTCGAGGTACTCGGAGCTGCGTCCGGTCGTGTCGCCGATGAGCTTGCCGTAGAACCAGGGGCCGAAGGAGCCGAAGCACTGCGCGATGGCGAAGAAGACCGCGATGGCCTTGGCCCGCACCTCCACGGGGAAGATCTCACTCACGGTCAGGTACGCGGCGCTCGCCCCCGCGGAGGCGAAGAAGAAGATGAAGCACCAGCACAGGGTCTGGGTCAATGCGCTGAGCAAGCCCTGGTGGAACAGCAAAGCGCTCACCGCCAGCGCGATACCGGAGATCAGGTAGGTCCCGGAGATCATCGCCCGGCGCCCGACAGTGTCGAACAGGTGGCCGAGCAGGAGCGGTCCGGCGAGGTTGCCGAAGGCGAAGGCCATGAAGTAGTAGGCCGTGTTCCCTTCGGGTACTCCGTAGATCTTGGTCAGCACGAGCGAGTACGTGAAGAAGATCGCGTTGTACAGGAAGGACTGCGTGATCATCAGCGAGGCGCCGAGCACCGACCGTCCGGGGTAGCGGGCGAAGAGCGTTTTCGTCAGGGTCCAATAGCCGACGCGGTCCGTCGGCAGGATCTCGATCGCCTGTGTCTCATCGACGGGGGCGAGTTCGCCCCCGGTGCGTAATGTCGCCTCCTCGATCTTGGCCGTTGCCGCGTCCGCTTCCTCGACTCGGCCGTGCATCACCAGCCATCGCGGGCTCTCCGGCAGGTTCCTGCGCACGAACAGGATCACGAGGCCGAGCACCGGGCCGAACAGGAAGCCGATCCGCCAGGAGTAGCTCACGTCCAGGTGCTTGATCACGGTGATGGTCAGCACGGAGGCCAGGAACGCACCGGCCCAGTAGGTGCCGTTGACGGCGATGTCCACCCGCCCCCGGTAGCGCGCCGGGATCAGCTCGTCGATCGCCGAGTTGATCGCGGCGTACTCGCCACCGATGCCCGCCCCGGCGATGAATCTGGTCGCGTCGAGGTAGAACACCCAACCCTGGCCCCTGCCCAGGGTCAGGGCGCTGAGCCCGCCGCCGACTAGGTAGACCCCCAGGGTGATCATGAACAGATTGCGTCGGCCCCAGCGGTCGGAGAGGCTCCCGAAGAACAGAGCACCGAAGACTTCGCCGAGCAGGTAGACGGTGCCGATCGAGAAGGCCACCGAACCGGTGCTCATGCCGAGCGCGCGCGGGTTGGTCAGGTAGGGGCTCACGTTGCTCGCGATGCTGACCTCGAGGCCGTCGAGCACCCACGCCACGCCGAGCGCGACGACCATCATGGTGTGGAAGCGCGACCAGCCGAGCCGGTCGATGCGGGCCGGCACCAGGCTGCGGATCCCGCCCTCGAAACTCGCCTGCTGTGTCGCAGCCATCCGGAACCCCTATTTCTGGCAGGAAGCCCAATCCAAAGACTTTGCGTTGATCCCCTGACTTTTCGCTGAAAAACGGTGAAGGAGCTCCGATGGTCTTCTAAGCTGCGCCGCATTGATCCGTATGGGGGAGTCGGGTCGGGAACGCGTGCGCAACAGACGCCCTGGCCGCCTGCCGGGCAGCCTCGGTGGCGGGTCAACAGGAGGCTGATGCCCCGTGCGCGGAGTCTTCTTGCTGGCGCCGTCGCCGATCGATCGGTTTCGAGGCGCAGGTGAGGGGCCGAATCAAAGCCCGATGGTATGGGTTTTGGGTCCGCTTCGGGCCTGCCCTGGGCCATTTGGCTGACAGGGCCGTCAAGATATCCGGTTCCGTCACGGTCGGCCTCGCCGGTCACAACCTCGGTGCCCTGGTCGCCGTCGCGCGGCGACGCCGCACCGACAACCGGCTCCTAGCGATCATCGGAGCGACCCCGACCCAGATCACCCGCGCCGCCGCGATGGAAAGCGCCATCGCCGCCGTGGCCGCGACGGCGATGGGCCTCGTGGCCGCGGCGGCCACCGCCATCCCCTACGCCTACGCCTACGTGCGCACCGGAAGCCTCGCGCTGAGCGGCACGTGGTGGATCGCGGTCACCGTCGTAGCCGCCGGGGCCCTCACGACGGCCAGCGTGATTCCGGTCGTGAACAGGCAACGAACCGCGACGTCCACACTCAGCACGGTCTGGAGTCCCGGCCTGTCCCCTGGAGTGTGGACACCCTGATGTGCCGTGGCCCGTCTTCCTGTCCTGACCGCTATCGGCGCTGATAGGCCCGGAGGAACGCCGCGACGCCGCCCTTGATCACGTGGTCGGTCTCGGCCTCGGGCAGCGGGACGACGCCGTAGTGCGTGCTCTGCACGATGGCGTGTGAGGCCAGCGCCATGAAGTGGGTGCTCGCCATCGCCGCATCGCCGTGGACGTCGATGAGCCCAGCGTCGGCGAGGCCTGTCATCGCCTTGGCGAAAGCCCGGATGACCGGGCCCGGTCCGGCCTCCTTCCAGGCCTGGAGCACCTCCGGCGGCACGTGGTCGGCCTCGGCGTGGATGTGCCGGACGAGCGCGAAGTGGTCCGGGTAGTCGGTCATGAGGCGGACGAGGGCGTGCGCCAGGGCGACGAGATCGCGTTCCAGGTCCTCCGGACGCGGCGGACGCGCCGGGTCCAGCAGGGAACTGATACGCGCGATCTGGGCGTCCCGCACCTCTGCCGACGTCCACGTGACGACGGCCTGGAAGAGCTGCGCTTTGCCGCCCGGGAAGTAGTTGTAGAGGGTCCGCGTCGAGATGTCGGCCTCGGCGGCGAGCGCGTCGATCGAGGCGCGGGCATACCCCTCCCGGCCGAAGACGCCGCAGGACGCGCTCGCGATGGCGGCCTCCTTCTCCTGCTTCCGAGTCGGATTCCCGCCTCGCACCGCGGACGCCGCTTTCGCCGACGCCGCCTTCGCGGACGTCGCCTTCGGCGTCCGGCCCTCACCGATGCTTCCCACCGTCGCTCCCTCCTGAAGTACAACGGTCGTTGCACTTTTGACAACGATCGTTGTAAGTTTAGCGCAGCGGAGGCCGCACCAGGCGGTCGTCCCGCATCTGGAGGGGAATCCACCATGGCCGCCACCCACACCGTGCCCGCCGAGACCGCCGTCACCACCACGAACACGCCCCCGAGGGCGCTGCGCGTCACGGTCGTCATCGGAAGCGTCCGAGAGGGTCGCGCGGGGCGCTCCGTAGCCGACTGGTTCCTCGACACAGCCGGCGGCCACGAGGGCCTGGAGCTGGACGTCATCGACCTCGCGGACATCGACCTCCCGCTGGCCATGCCCGACTGGGGCAGCGCGCCGAACGCGGCCGCGGCCGCGGCTCTGGCCGGCGTCACACCGCTCCTGGCGGCCGCCGACGCCTTCGTGATCGTTACGCCGGAGTACAACCACAGCTTCCCGGCCGCGCTGAAGAACCTCATCGACTGGCACCACCGGCAGTGGCAGGCCAAGCCGGTCGGCTTCGTCTCCTACGGCGGCCTCGGCGGCGGCCTGCGCGCCGTCGAGCAGCTCCGGCTGATCTTCGCCGAGCTGCACGCCATGACGGTCCGGGACTCCGTCAGCCTGCACGGACCCTGGTCGGGTCTCGACGCCGACGGCACGCCGCGCGACCAGGCCGTGTGTGAAGGCGCGGCCAAGGGCATGCTCGGCCAACTGCTCTGGTGGGGTCAGGCGCTGCGCGACGCCCGGCTGACCGCGCCCTACCAGGCGTGAAGGGCGACGCGCCATGACTACGGCACAGCGCACGATGACACAGCGCACGATGACACAGAGCACGATGACACAGAGCACGGAGATCCAGAGCACGGAGATCCAGAGCACGGAGATCCAGAGCACGGAGATCCAGAGCACGGAGATCCAGAGCACGGAGATCCAGAGCACGGAGATCCAGAGCACGGAGATCCAGAGCATGGAGACAGGCGCCCGGGCCGCGAAGCCCCCGGCGCCCGCGACGCCCGCGGTTTCCATCCCCTCCAACGCGCTCAACCGCACCGTCGCAGTCGTCATCGTCGGCTCCGTGATGTCGGTGCTGGACATGACGATCGTGAACGTCGCACTGCGCCACCTCTCGCAGACGTTCCGCGTCCCCCTGGAAACGATCCAGTGGACCGCCACCGCCTACACCCTCGCCCTCGCCGCCGTCATCCCCACCGCGGCCTGGGTCATGGCACGGATCGGCGCCAAGCGCGCCTATCTCACGGCCCTCACTCTCTTCACCTGCGGATCGCTCCTCGCCGCCTGCGCATGGAACGCCGACAGCCTCATCGCGTTCCGCGCGCTCCAAGGACTCGGCGGCGGACTGCTCATGCCGGTCGGCATGGCGATGGTGATGCGGGCTGCGGACCGCGACCGCATGGGGCGCGCGATGGCCCTGCTCGGCCTGCCCGTCCTCGTCGGGCCGGTGGCCGGGCCGGTGCTCGGCGGCTGGCTGGTCGACGCCGCCTCCTGGCAGTGGATCTTCCTGGTCAACCTGCCGGTGGGGGCGGCGGCGCTGGTGCTGGCCACCAGGCTGCTGCCATCCGCCGCCCCGGCGGCGACCGCCGGGGCGGCAGCGCCCAAGCTGGACGTCCCGGGCCTGCTCATGCTCTCGCCCGGTCTCGCCGCGCTGCTGTTCGGGCTGGCGAGCGGCGGCGCACACCGCGACTTCACCACCCCCGGCACGCTGATCCCCACACTCGTCGGCGCCGCGCTCATCGCCGCGTTCCTCCGGCGCGCGCTGACAGTCCGCGCACCGCTGCTCGACCTCCGACTGCTGCAGGACCGGACGTTCGCCGCCGGCATCGTCACGCTCGCACTGTTCACCTGCGGCTACTTCGGTTCCATGCTGCTCACTCCGATGTACTGGCAACAGGTGCGCGGGATGAGCGCGACAGCGGCCGGACTGCTCGGCGCCCCGGTCGGCCTCGTCGTCGGCACCACGATGCAGATCGCGGCACGGCGCGTCGACAAGACCTCGCCGCGGCGCTTGATCCCGACCGGCGTCCTGGTCGGGGCGTCCGGAATGGCGCTGACCGCGCTGCAGGCCGGGACGGTCGACGTGGCACCGTGGCGGATCGTGGTCCCGGCGATGCTGATGGGCGTCGGATCGGGCATGGTCCTCATGCCGACGATGACGACGGCCGGCCGCGACCTCCCGAAAGAACGGATGGCCGCGGCGAGCACCGCGCTGAGCATCAACGCCCAGATATGGGCATCCGTGGGGACGGCGCTCGTCTCCGTGGTGCTGGGATCGGCGGGCCCGAACCCCTCCGGCTTCCGGACCGCCTACGCCGTCGCGGCGGTCCTGCTCGCCCTGGCAGTTCTGCCGGCGCTGCTGCTCCCCGGCCGGCGGGCCTGACCGGCCGGTCTGACTGCATACGACACCCACGTCGACTCCGCCGACTGGCCACTGCCAGCTGCTCACAACCGCAGCTACTCACCCAGCGTCGCCCCGCCTCCGGATCCGCTCCGTCCCGAGGTTCTCGTGCCGGAGTACGAGCAACTCGACCTCTTTGACACGTCACGACGGGTCGTCGCTGCCCTCCCGCGTGATCGGCTGCCGCCGACCGGCAGTGTCATGCAAGGTAAAGGGCCGATGGTGTTTCATTACGGCGGAGAATATGCGATAGAGCCAAGTTCGATGGAGGCCCCGATTGGAAGGCGGGCAACTCCAGAGCCCATAACTTGGCCGCGGCGGCAAGGCAGAGCGCTAACGCTTTGTCCGGTATCGCGCCATTGTGATGGGTGATATACGTCATAGCCTGGCCCTGGGTTTCTGTGAGATAGAGTCGGCCCCGAAATCATCCGAGCACGTTTTTTGACGGCGGAGAGTGGCATGATGACTATCCTGATCACAGGGGCGTCGGGCGGCGTCGGGCTCGATTTGATGAAACAGTTGGGGGCGGAAGGCCACGCTGTGCGTGCGATGAGCAGGCGGCCGCTCATTGTGGATCTTCCCGATACCGTCGAAAATGTTATCGGGGATCCAACGGATGCAGGATCCCTGAAAGGGGCACTGGAAGGCGTCGACGCGGTTTTTGTTAACTCGGTATTCCTGAATGATATCGAGACTGCTGGGAAGGTCGCCGACGTTGTTGGTCGAAGCCCCGTCGAGCGAGCGGTACTGTTGTCTTCTTCGTGTATTTTCACTCGCCATGAGCTTGTGTTTGCCAATTTTCTTCGGGACGTCATGGACGAATTTCGTTCAATATTTCCAAACCTTGTCAGTGTGCACCCAGGGCAGTTTGCGTCAAACGCCTTGCGGTGGCGAGACATGGTGAAGGAAGGGGTCGTTCGGCACCCGTTTGGTGACGTCGGGGTGCCGATAATCGATCCGTACGATATTGCGGCGGTGGTGAAGTTGTGCCTTATTGAAGATCGGTTTCAGGGTGAACGTATCGAGATAACAGGTTCGGACTGCATCAGTCCGCGAGAGATGGTAAAAGGGATCTCGGATATGCTGGGAAGCGAAATTCGGTATGTAGAAATATCGGCCGCCCAGGCGCGCGAGAATCTTAGTAGGGGTATGAGCCCGGATAGGTTGGACTACTTCCTTGCGATGAGCGGAAGTCCTAAGCCGGAGGAGCAAAGGGTTCTGCCGACTGTAGAGAATCTAACGGGCGAACGTCCCCGATCGTTCACAACCTGGCTCGCGGCTAATATAGATAGCTTTCGCTGATTAGCAGTGCGCCTCAACTAGCGAGTTTCTTGTGGCGACTTGGCTGCTTTGCGGCAGCACGAGATCGACCGGCAAGACCGGACGTACAGACACGAGCATCATCATCCCGTACCCCCGCGCGACCCCTGGGCAGCATTTGCGCAGGTGAAACCCTGTAGCTGGGCTTTTTGAACACGCAGGCACGTCGCGCCAGGGGCGCGGCAACCCGGAACGATGGCCTTGCGCACAGCTGTGTGCAAAGGCCTAGTATCGGGTGTGTGGGTGAGATGCAGGCGGGGGCCCGGCGCCGGAGCATGGTCCGCGCCACGCGTGCTGGCACGGACGATCCTCGTTCGGTGCAGACGCGGACGTGGTTGTGCGCGGCCTTCGAGCGGGTGCTGGTCGAGGACGGCTATGGCGCCGCTACCGTCTCCCGAATCGCTGCCGAGGCCGGGGTGAGCCGCGGCGCGTTTTATGACCACTTCTCCAGTCCGGTCGCTGTGGCGGTCGAGGTGGTCGAGTCGCTGTACGAGTCCATCGCGGAGGTCAACCGGCGGGCCCGGAGGTTCGGGACGAGCAGGCTGGAGACCACCCGGAGTGCGCTGGAGCGGTTGGCTGCGCACATGTCCGAGAACTCTGCGATGTACCGGGATCTGCTGCTGTCGTCGGCGGCCCCGGGCGCGGTACTGACTGCGCTGTTGGAGAAGTTCGCTGTGGAGACCGTCCCGGCGGTCCGGGAGGCGCGGCCGGATCTCGATGACCGTGACGCGAGCAGGGCAGCGCATCTGATCGCGGGTGCCGTGCTGTCCACGTTGATCTGGTGGCTGCGGGAGAGCGAACCCGCGGAGCCTTCGGTCATCGCGCAGGACCTGATGGATTTGATGCCTGAGTGGTTCGTAGACCCCTCCGGGGCCCGAAAGGATGCTGAAGAGTGACCGACGTTGAGGGCGATCGTTTCCAGGGCCCGCTGCCGGCTGTTGTCGACCACATCATCGTCGGCGCCGGTAGCGCGGGCGCGGTACTGGCGGCCCGGCTTAGCGCCGACCCCGACCGCACCGTTCTCCTGCTTGAGGCGGGCGAGGTCATCGATGAGGACGTGGCGCGAGTCCCTGGGATGGCCTCGACTCTCTGGGCGGGGGCCAGCGCCTACGAGAACCTGACCGTTCCTCAGCAGGGTCTGGCCGGGCGCCGGGTCGCGCTGGCCACGGGGCGCGGGCTCGGCGGGGGCAGCAGCGTCAACGGCATGGGCTGGTTCCAGGCATTCCCCGAGGACTTCGAGGGCTGGGCTGCGGGCGGTGCCGCGGGGTGGGGCTGGGCCGATATGGCGCCGTACCTGCGCCTGATCGAGGATCACGAATTCGGCGCCGGGGCGTACCACGGAGCGGGCGGGCCCATGGCTGTCACCACTCCGTACCACCTGCACCCGACGACCGCTCGGTTCATCGCGGCCGGGGCCTCGCTGGGCTGGCCCGTCATCCCCGACTTGAACGGGGCTACGCGCGAGGGCATCGGCCTGGTGCAGAGCAATATCCGCGACGGCGTTCGGCACAGCGTCCTGGACGGCTACCTGAACCCCGCGCTCGGCCGGGAGAATCTCACAGTACGCACAGCGACCGCCGTGCAGCGGATAGCCCTCGACGGCACCCGGGCCGTCGGCGTCCACTGCGCACAGGGCGAAGTCCGCGCTCGGCGGTCGGTCGTCGTCTGCGCCGGGGCGCTGCGGACCCCGCATCTGCTGCTTCTGTCGGGCATCGGGCCTCGTGACCAACTGGGGCGCCACGGGATTCCCGTCGTGGCCGACCTGCCCGGTGTCGGCGCGAACCTGCACGACCACCCGCTGGTCCCGCTGGCCTGGCCGCTGACGGACGCTTCGGCGTTGCGAGGCGGGTATTACGAAGACCCCGCCGCCACGTATCAGATGATGCGACGCGGTCCGCTCTCGGCGGTAGGGCAGGCCGCCGCCGTCCTGCGCTCCGACCCTGGACTCACCGTCCCGGACCTGCAGCTCGTTCTCGCCCTGCGCGGCGTTGACGCCGGGCGGGACCCGTTGCCCACGCCCGTGATCATCAGCCTGGTCGCCCTGCTCACGCCCGAGAGCCGAGGGAGCGTCACCCTGCGGTCCGGCGACCCGGCGGACCTGCCGCTTGTCGATCCCGGCTACCTTGCCGAGCAGAGCGACCATGACCGCCTGCGCGCGGGTCTGCGAACCGCCCTGGATCTGTTCGCCGCTCCCGCTCTCGCTTCCGTCACCGGGCCGGCCGTCGGCGTGCCCGAGGACCGCCGGGACGTAGATCTCGACGACTACATCAGGGCCAGCGCCGGCCCCTACTGGCACGCGGTCGGTACCGCCCGGATCGGGAGCGACGAGATGTCCGTCGTCGGCCCCGATCTCAATGTCCACGGCATCGAAGGCTTGCAGATCGCAGACGCCTCGGTCTTCCCGACCATCCCGCGCTGTAACACCCAGGCGACCGTCATTGCTCTCGCCGAACGTGCTGCGGAGCTGATCAAGCAAACCTGATCAAGCAAACCTGATCCCGCACCAGGACTGCACACAGGAAGACAAACAGTCTCACACCCGATGCCGGCTGACGAGCCGGCATCGTCCCCCGGGTGCGTGCTTCCCGGGGAATGGGACGGACCGTCAGCGGAAGAGGCGGAAGAACCCGCGCACCTGTTCCACCAACGATGCCGGCTGTTCCAGCGCGGCGAAGTGGCCGCCTCGTGGCAGTTCCTCGAACCAGCGCAGGTCGGTGAACCGCAGCTGGGCCTCCCGTCGCGATGGGCGGGTGATGTCGCGTGGGTAGACCGACAGGCCGGACGGTGCGGTGACCTTGTCCCGGAAGCTGGCGAAGCTCTCCCAGTACAGGCGTGCTGACGACGTGGCCGACGCGGTGAACCAGTAGACCGAGATCTCGTCGAGGATCTTCTGTCGTGACACCGCGTCCTCGGGGCGGCCGTTGTTGTCCGTCCAGGCCCAGAACTTCTCGGCGATCCAGGCGGCCTGGCCCGCCGGGGAGTCGGTGAGGCCGTAGCCGAGCGTCTGGGGTCGGGTCGCCTGCTGCGCTGAGTATCCCCGGCCCGTGCGTTGGAATTCCCGCTCCGCCTCGAGGTTCGCCAGCTCCGCGGGCGTCGGGTCGTCGAACGTGCCCGCCGCCACGGACCCCAGGTTCAGGTGCACGGCGACGACCCGCTCGGGTGCCACCTCGCCCAGCGCGCCGGACACCGCCGAACCCCAGTCACCGCCCTGCGCGCCGTACCGCTCGTAACCGAGCGAGACCATCAACGTGTCCCAGGCGTGCGCGATGCGTTTGACGCCCCATCCGGTCGTCGACGGCTTGTCACTCCAGCCGTACCCGGGCAACGACGGCGCGACCACGTGGAATGCGTCCGCCGGGTTCCCGCCGTGCGCGCGGGGGTCGGTCAGCGGGCCGAGGACGTCCGAGAACTCGAGCACTGATCCCGGCCACCCGTGCGTGAGTACCAGCGGGAACGCGTCCGGCTCCGGTGAGCGGACGTGCAGGAAGTGGATGCCCAGCCCGTCGACTGTGTCGCGGTACTGCGGGAAGACGTTCAGCCGCTCGGCGAACCCGAAGTCGTAGTCCTCGGCCCAACTGCGGCAGAGCTCCTGCGCATAAGCCAGTGGCAACCCCTGCGACCAGTCGTCCACCGGCTCGGGCTCGGGCCAGCGGGTCCGTCGCAGTCGTTCACGGAGATCCGCGATCTCAGCTTCGGTGACGCTGACCTCAAATGGCTCGGCGACCATAACGGGGACTCTCTTCCTCGGTGGGGCGTGATCGATCGGATCAGATGTAGGGCAGGGCGAAGCCGTCAGCCGTCAGCCGGCGCCGGGGCGCAGGGTCAGGCTGAGGACGAGTCCGGCCAGGGGGAGTGCCGCGAGCACGCCGAGGGCCGCCGGTGCCGACACGATGCCGGACAGGCCCGCGACGGCTGCCGGACCGATCCCGCCGCCCAGGAATATCATGAAGTTGAGCAGGCCTTGTGCGGTGTCGCGGTCGCGCGCGGCGACCAGTTCCGGTGCCAGGCCCACCAGCGTGGCCTGGGCACCGGCGAACCCACATACGGTCAGCGCCGCGCCGACGACGACGGGGATCGGCCCATCGAGGGTCGCGACCACGAGCACGCCGACGACGGTGAGTGCCGCGAGCCCGGCTGACACCTGCCAACCGGTGAACCGGGCGGTCAAGGCTTCGACCAGCCGCCCGGCCAGCACCGAGCAGGCGGCGGCCGGGACCAGGAGCGCGCCGGCTTCCAGGGCGCCACCGCCCGTGGCCTGCTCGATCAGCGACGGAGCGAGGAACAGCACCCCGTAGTAGCCGGCGAAGACCGTCCCGCCGACGAGCCCGGCCGAGACGAAGCCGCGGGCCGCGATCACCCGCAGCGGCACGAACCCGTCCGGCCTGCGTCGAACCAGCCACCACAGTCCCACGACGGCGAGCGCCCCGGCGGCAGCCACGACGAGCGTGACCGGAGCGGGCAGACCGACCGAGTGTGCCTGGAGCAACGTGATCAACGAGCCGGCGAATACCGACAGCACGGCCGCGCCGGCGAAGTCGAATCGCCCGGCCGCGCCGTCCTGCTCACCGCCGCCGATCCGCGTGAACGTGTGCCTACCTGCCGATGCGACCAGCAGCAGGGGCAGCGTGAGGACCGGGATCGCGAGCACGGCACGCCACCCCAGCCAGGCGGTGACCGCCCCGCCCACCAGGGTCCCGCACGCCGATGCCGTCGCGCTGGCGGCTGCGATGATTCCCAGGGCGCGGGTCCGTTCCCTGCCGGGAAGGGCGGTGGCCGCGGCGAAGACGGCGATCACGGTCGCACCCGCCCCGGCGCCACCGATCAGTCGACCGACGATCACCACTGGCAGCGTCGGGCCGAGTCCCGCGAGCGCCGAGCCCGCCGCGAGTATTACGACCCCGGCGACGAGTACTCGGAAGGGGCTCCACCGGGCTATCAGCCGACCCGCGACCGGCATCGCGAGCGCGGAGGTCAGCGACCATGCGGCGAGG
Source organism: Catenulispora pinisilvae (assembly GCF_015356865.1). Taxonomy (GTDB): domain Bacteria; phylum Actinomycetota; class Actinomycetes; order Streptomycetales; family Catenulisporaceae; genus Catenulispora; species Catenulispora pinisilvae. The sequence continues at coordinate 42,724 of NZ_JAAFZA010000002.1, read as the reverse complement.
ATCCAGGCGGTGGCCCCGAACGGCACCGCGAGCTCGCGGCCGATGGTCGGCAGCGCCACCGACGGCGCTCCCAGTGCTACGTACTGTGGCAGCACCAGCACCCCCAGGGCCAGCCCCAGCCGGCGCCCGTTCAGAGCGTTCGATGCGTTCGATCCGCCGCCGAGCGTCGTTCCAGACGGGATCGTCTGCAACATCGCCGTCTCCTCCCCGGTATGCTGTGACACGTGACTTGCTCTATGGGTGTCACGCTAGGAGACGCGAGGAGACACGTCAAATGCTCAATGGGTGTAACGAACCCTCGGCGGTCCAGACGGCCGTCGATCTTGCCAACACCTTGAGACCGATCAAGGGAGAGGACACGCTCGAGACCGTGGAGCAGCTCCGGGACTTCCTTGATGAGCATTTCCCGGCGGGATCAGTCGGACCGACCGAACCGAGCGGACCGACCGAACCGACCGAACCGACCGAACCGACCGAACCGACCGGGCCGACCGGGCCGACCGGACCCGCGAGCTCGGCCGCAGACCGATGGGCCGGTCTGCGGCAGCCTCTCACCCGCGCCGACCTGGCCGAGGTCCGCGCGTTGCGTGAGACGGTTCGTGCCGTGCTCGAACAAGCGAGCACCGACGCGGTCGGAGCCGCGGCTCTGATCAATGGCGGTCTGCGTCGCAGCCGCGCCACCCCGGAGCTGCGCCACGATCACGACCGCTGGTGGACCGAGGTCACCTCCGACACCGACCGCTGCTCGACGCACCTGGCCGCGACCACGCTGAGCGCACTGGCCTCCGTGATCGCCACGTTCGGTCCGAGTCGTCTCGGCGTCTGTGCCGGGCCGACCTGCCGGGCCACTTTCGTGGACCTCTCACGCAACGGCTCGAAGCAGTACTGCACCCGAACCTGCGCGCACCGGGCCAGCGTCGCGGCCTACCGGAGCCGGCACAGCCCGCGTTGAGGGTCGGCATGTGACTCTGTCAGGTCGGCTCTGGGGGTAAGCCCGTCCCGGAATCTAAGGGGTACCCGATGCGGTCGTCGCGATGCCGCCGTCCACCGGGATGATGGTGCCGGTGAGGTAGGACCCAGCCCGGCTGGCGAGGAACACGGCGATACCCGCCATGTCGTCGTCGCGGCCGATCCGGCGCAGCGGGGCCGCCGCCACGATCTTGTCGCCGATGGCATCGAGCGCGGACGCCATCATCTGCGACGGGAACACTCCCGGTGCTATCGCGTTCACCGTGACGTGCTGTGGACCCAGCTCCCTGGCAAGCACTCTGGTGAGTTGATGGAGTGCCGCTTTGCTGCTGGCGTACGAGTAGTTGGGCGCCTCGGCGACGTGGATGGCGGCGATACTGCCGATGTTGATGATCCGCGCGGGATCATCGGGGGTGCCCGCCCTGCGAAGTGCGGGGAGCAGCGCCTGCACCAGCCAGAACGGCGACTTGAGATTGAGGTCGATCACTGAGTCCCAGCCCTCGTCCGGGAACGTCGCCAGCGGCTCGCGCCACATCGCTCCCGCGTTGTTGACAAGGATGTCCAGGCGTTCGGAGTCGGCCCTGACAAGATCAGCAAGGCGCTGACACTCGTCGTGCCTGGACAGGTCGGCGGGGATGGCTTGGACGTCGCCGAATTCGGACAGTAGATGCTGTGCCTCCGCGCACGCGTCTGCCTTGCGTGAGCTGATGACGACGCGGGCGCCCGCCTGGAGAAGGCCGCGCGCGATCATCATCCCGATGCCCCTGGTGCCACCAGTGACAAGGGCGTACTTCCCCCTTAGATCGAAGAGTTCTGTGTGAGTGGTGAATTGGTTGTCCGCCATTGCTCGCCGTTCCTTCTGTCGTGGAAGAATGCGCCGACACGGTCGCGCATTCGGGGGCAGTGAATTGATGGGGTAAAGCCGCGCCGCAATGCGTTTCCATGGAGTGTTGTCGGCGCTTTCGACTCAACCAGGTTGACAGGCGTTTTAGACGCCTGGGAGACCCTGGTGATGCGGGTAATGCGAGACCCCCTCTTGCCTGGTGTACCGACAGGGCGAATTCAATTGGCCCGGTCAGTTCACGATAGAGAATGCAAAACCCCAGCTCACGCTAGGTGAGCTGGGGTTTGCTAGGGGTGCGCCGCCAGGGGCTTGAATCCCGAACCCGCGGATTGGGAGATGCTCGGCGGGTCAGGCCTGCGGGTCTCCGGTAGGCCGAGCGACCGCGCGCTGGCGGTTGTTCAACTGCTCCTTCTCCTGTGAGCTGAGTGCGGCGACGTGGTGTTCGCGACGCGCGGCCAGCGCGGCGAACTCTTCTGTGCCGAGCTGCTCCATCTGGGTCCTGCGGTTCTCGATCAGGGCGGTGACCTGCTCTGGGGTGAGTAGCTCGGTCATGGTGGCCGTCTCCTCGATGAGTTGAAGGAATTGTCTGATCGACGGCTGTACCGTTTGGTCGGACGACGGTTTCAGCAGCCCGAGCCGGTCGTCGTGGTGCAGCGTCCGCACCGTGATGCCTGCTTCTCGGGCCAGGTCGCCGACTCGCCACTGTCCGTCCGCTTCTGTCATCGTCCGTCCTTTCGGGGGTGCGTTCTCCCCGTTAGGACCTGACGTAGCGTTCGGTTCAAGCCCGCCGTTGTCGGGCCGGACCGGCGCCCGCGTCTTGTCACCGGGGTGACGAACGCCTGCCACACCACGTCGAACGGATCGCCCGCGGTACCACGGCCGTACTCGCAGCCGATGCCGCCGTCCGGGCGGAACGGAATCGTTTTGTCGGCAACGGTGCCCGCTGTGACGGGCATCGGTGTCAGGGCTCGAGCTGTGGTGGCCGAAGACCTCATCCACGCTCCGTGCAGCCCTTCTCGGTCAGCCGCAGCACCACCGTGATTCTTCCGCCGAACCCGGAGCCGGAGCCGGACCTAGAGCCGAACCCGGCGACCTGCGCGTCATAGCGTTTTGCTTTGCGGCCCCGCTTATTCCGTTGCCCTGCGGGATTCGCGGGCGGCCCAGCGATAGATCCCTTGTGCCATGAGCGACCGTTCGCCCTCCGTGCGGGCTTCGTAGATCTCGGCGCGGCTCTTGTGGATGGCGACGTCGTCGGGTGCGGCTTGCCAGGCCAGTTCCACCAGGTCGGTGGCCAGGCGCAGGTCGCCGTCATCGGCTGCGGCGTGGGCGCGGGTGGCGAGGCGTTCCGCGCCGCCGGCCAGCTGGGCGATCACCTTGGCCAGCTGTTCTTCCGGTGCCGGCTTCAGGTGCGCGGGGTTGCCGTCGTACCAGCCTCCGTAGCGGCGCCAGATGGTGCGGACGATGAACTCCGGCTCGTCGTACACCGGCTGCAAGTAAGGCTTCGAAGTCAGGTGGTCCGGCGGCCGCACGGTGTGGATGATCTCGTCCAGCCGCCGGCCCGCGTTCATCAGGCCGAGGGTCTGCTCGATCAGTGCTTCCAGGTATTCGGCGGTGCACGTCAGCGCCTCACGGACGCGGTCGGCGCCGAAGATCGGCGGGCCGTGGCTGGGCAGCAGCAGTTCCGCGCCGACCTCGGCCATCGTGCGCAGGGCCTGGGCCCACTCGGCGGGGTAGCGCTGGACCTTCTGCGGGTTCCCGGCGTTCGGGGACACCCAGACGAACAGGTCGCCCGGGCACAGCGCGCCGAGTTCGGGTACGTGAACCCAGGTGTGGTCGTCGGTCTCGCCCAGCGCGTGGTGCAGCTCGAAGGTCAGGCCGCCGTGTTCCAGGACGAAGTGGTCGCGGTAGACCCGGTCCGGGCGCCGGTAGGTCGTCGGCCAGGCCAGGTCGTCGACGCCGAACTGGCGGGAGTTGATGACCGCGTTGTAGCCGGCGGTGGTCGCGTAGCGGTCGAAGCGGTCGGCGACCGCTTCGTGCGCGACGACGACCGGCTTGGGCCGCCCGGCGGCTTCGGCCTCGGCGTCGAACGGGCCCAGACCGAAGACGTGGTCGACGTGGCCGTGGGTGAACACGGCGTAGCGGACCGGTTGGTCGGACCAGGCGCGGATGGCGTCGTACATGCTCTGCGCGGTCAGCTCCAGACCGGTGTCGACCAGCACCAGGCCGTCGTCGGTGGCGAAGGCGGTGATGTTGGCGAAGTCCGGTACGACGGCGATCTGCCCGGTGAGCGCGAAGGCCCGGGCGGTCGGGGCGCCTTCGGGCATCAGGCCTCGCATCACGCCCCGGCCCTGCCACATCTGCTCGGCGAAGTCTCGCAAGGTGTCCATGTCCCAACTATTGCAGTGTCACTGCAATAGGCGTCAAGATGTGGCCACGCTCACCTGACGCCCCGGAGGTGTTCGACGATGAGTCCCACGAGCCCGACGAGTCAACGGCCTGAGCCGGCCGGCGCCGACCTGTGGAGCGCGCTGCGCGAGCGCATCGGCTGGCGGCCGATCGTCGACGGCTCGGCTCCGGTGGCGGCGTTCATCGCCGGCTTCCTCGCGGCGGGTACCGGCGCGGGCGTGGCCGCGGCAGTCGGAGTCGCGGCGATGCTGTGCGGCTTCCGAGTCCTCCGCCGGGAAGGACCGCGGCCCGCTCTGGTGGCGCTGGCGGTGCTGCTGATCGCGGCCACGGTCGTGCACCGGACCGGGCGGGGCGTGAACCTGTTCCTGCCCGACCTGATCGGCAACTTCGCCCTCACGACCTGGTTCGCGGTGTCCTTGGCGGCGCATCGGCCCGCGACCGCGACGCTCCTGCGGGCCCTCGGCGTTCCGGTGGACGACCTGCGCGCCGTTCCCGGCCTGCTGCGCGGCCATGTCCAGGCCACGTCGGTCTGGTTGGTTCTATGGGCCGTCCACCTGTCCATCGAGGTCCCGCTCTACCTCGCGAACGACACACTCGCGCTCGCCGTGGTCCGGGTCGTGCTCGGACCGCCGATGTGGCTCCCGGTGGGGTGGCTCGGCTGGCGCCTGATCCGTCGTGCGGTGGCCGAGGCCGCGGTGGCCGCGCCGATCAAGCCAGCAGAGCCAACACCGTCCGCCTGAGCACCGCGGACGTCGTCGCCGCGGACAGTCCGCGCCGGTGCCGCAGATGATCCCAGGCCGCCCAACTGACCGCGGCGTCCACCGCATCCAGCAGCCCACCCGGCTCCTGCGCCGCCGGGAGCGCCGCGGCCTCGCCGGCGAACACCGCCGAGACGTCGGCGCGGAACCAGGCGTCGCCGGCGGCCATCACCGACGCCACGGCCGACGACACCCCCTCCTCCGACAACCCCACCCGCCGCACCGGCGTCATCAGCTCATACATCCGGCACCGCTGATCGACCAGCGCCTCTACCCGCCGCTCCAACGGCCAGACCGGATCGATCGGCGCCGCCAGCGCCTTCCACCGCTCGGCCTGCCGCAGCCCGACCGCGCGCCGCAACTCGTCCAAGTCGGCGAAGTGCACGAACACGGACCGCTCCGACACCCCCGCCTGCGTGGCGATCTCCTTGGCGGTCGGTGCTCGCCCGTGCTGTTCAACGAAGGCCAGCGCCCCGTCGATGATCGCGGCACGGGTCGCCTCCGGGTCCCGGCGCCGAGCGGGCCGGTCGGCCGCGGGGGCGGCGGCGCTGAGGGCGCGGCTGGTGGACATGTCCACCATTGTGGACTGTCTATCGCGGGCCGCGTGATCGTCGTCGCGGGTTGCGCTTCGACTCGTGCTGTCATCTGCCGGAACCGACGGTATGGCTCAAGACCGCTGCCTACACATCAGTGCTCTGCCATGGTGAGAGTCATGACCTTCTTCGACGACTTCCCCGAGCCCGCGCCCGCGCACCTGGCCGAGCCCGCGCAGGCACCGCCACGGCCGACGTGGATGAAGCCGGTCGCCGCCTTGCCGGCCGCGATGGCCGAGAACGCCATCATCGTCCGCGATGAACGGCTCGCCATCTCCATCGGCGGCCTGTCGGTGTATCCGAGCGGCTTCGAGTTCTCGGTTCACATCCGGTGCCGAGGCGATGGGGACCGGATCGACCCCTTGGGTCACCGCCGCCACCGGGACTATATGAGGAACGTCAGCGTCAGGGAGCCCGGAGATCCCTCACAGGACCTGCGTGTGGGCGTCCTCTTCGCGGACGGGCGTCGTGCCGCCTCCAACCAGCGGCGTCACTATTTCAGCGAACTCGACCCTGACAAGGAGGTGGTCCTGCTCTCCGGGTCAGGCGGTGGCGGCGGCACGTCCTGGAACATGAGCTACTGGATCCACCCGCTGCCGCCGGAGGGGCCCGTCACCATCGTCATGTCCTGGCTCGCTGAGGGCATCACCGAGGCGCGCCACGAGATCGACGGTGCCGCCGTAGTCGCTGCCGCCGGTCAGGCGGTCCAGCTGTGGCCCGAGGAGCGACCGCAGGGTGGTGGTTGGGTCGGCACACCGTAGAAGTCGAACGATCGCACGAAGGATCAAGATCTTGAGGTGCAAGGTCATTTTTAGTCACGTTGGCGTCACTCGACACGTCTTCGAGAAAGGGAGCTCATCATGTCGGTGGAGATCGGCCTATTTGATCCGTTATCTGCCTCTGATAACGATTTCGCCGAGCATTACGGGGTGATGACGGCCGTCATGGCGTTGGACTTTCCCGACCAGTCGGTGCCGACGCTCGAGGGGTACGTCACGCTGGTGTGCCAACCCGCGGTGGCGACGAGACCAAGAGAGCGTTGGGTGGCGCGGGATGACGGCCACATCATCGGCAGTTGCTCTGCGACCTACCCGGAACTGGAGAATCGCCACCTGGCCTCCCTGCACGTCGCCGTGACGCCGACGCGGCGGCGCCAGGGCACAGGCACCGCGCTGTTGCGGGCGATGCTCCCGGCCCTGCGTGCCCACGGCCGGACCGTCGCGGTTGGGGAGAACGTCAAAGCCGACGCCTCCGGTGAGCTGTGGGCAACGGAAATGGGCTTCGCCCGAACCCACGCGTATGTCCGCCAGACCCTGAACCTCCCCGAAGTCGCGCCGGCCCTTTGGCAACGCCGTGTTCCTGACGGATTCCGCCTAGAGCGCTGGATTGGCGGAGCCCCTGACGAACTGCTTGAGCAGTACGCGCGCGCTCGTACCGCCATCCTGGACGCGCCGATCGGGGATTCTTCGATCGAGTTCGAGGACTGGACACCCGAGCGTGTCCGCACCCACGAAGCAGACCTGCGGGCGCGGAACGTCGAGAATCGCGTCGTCGTGGCCGTGCATGAATCAAGCGGCCAGGTAGCCGGCATCACCGAGATCCAGCTGTTCGCCAGCCGGCCCGACCAGGCCTTCCAAGGCGATACCGCCGTCGCGGTCGACTTTCGAGGCCACGGCCTCGGCCTCGCCGTCAAGGGCGCAATGTTGCGCTGGCTAACGCCCGAACGGCCCGCGATCGCGGTCGTCTCGACTCAAACCGCCTACGACAACGCCCACATGATCCGCATCAACCACGCCCTTGGCTATAAGACGACGGCGACCCTGGCCGAGTTCGAAGCCGAGATAGCCGCGGTAGCCAAGCGGGTGGAGAGCAGATAGGGACTAGCGAGGCGAGATCTTCGGCCTTGGACGTCTTTGCTCGACGGCGGTCAGCCGCAGCACATTCGAGTCGAGCCGACGCCGGCCTCAAGGCCGGCCCCGGCTCGACTTGCCTCTCGCGGTTAGGAACCGACAGGTTGCCAGCCGCTGAATGTGAGCGCAGCGCCCGCTGCCTCCTGAGTCTGGATATCGAGCCGACCGTCGGTACCCAGGGTGGTCAGCACGACTTTGCCGTTGGAATCGACCGCTGCGGCGGGCAGGTCTTCGACAAGCCCGCCCATCGCTGTCCAGAGGTTGTTGACGGTGCCGTTGGCGGCGCTCTGCTGGGTGACGCTGACGCCGCTGGAGTTGTCGCGCTCGAAGATGAAGATTCGGGCGTCGGCGCCGGTGTTGGTGGCCACCGCGACGCTGCCTGTGCCGCCGTTGCCGGAGAAGTCGACGGGTGTCATGTTCCAGCTGCCGTCGGAATTCTCTGCGACGGTTTCGACGTCGCTGCCGCCAGCCTGGCGGAAGAAGACTTGGAGGCGGCCGTCTTGGTTCCGGCCGATGACGGGCTGGTCACTGATACCGCCCTTCGCCCACTCGGTTGCGTCCCAGGTTCCGGTGCCGTTGGCCGTGCCTTGACTCCAGTGTGCGAGCCAGCACGACACGATCTGGTAGCCCCAGGTCTGGGCGGCGGGGATGTCGCAGCGCTTGGCGAATAGCTGGATCCTGCCGGCGCTGTCGGAGGCCACTGACAGACCGTCCTGAACGCCACTACCGCCGCCTAGGTCGGTCCATGTGCCAAAGGAGCCGCCCGGGCTGGACTGTACGAGGGTACTGACGCCGCCGTAGTAGTTCTTGGCGAATACCTGGAGGTCTCCATTGGCGTTGACACCGACGGCAGGCAAGCCCGTCTGATCGCCCGTTCCGTTCGGATTGCCCAGGTTGGTCCAGCCTCCGAATGAGGATCCAGGGGTCGTCTGTGCGGCCGTGACTACGTTGCTGGTGCCGGCCACGGAGTCGTACTGCATGGCGAAGACCTGCAGGCGCCCGTCGGTGTTCCGGACGATGCTCAACTGAGGCGCTAGCTCGCCCCCAGGCGCGGCCAGCGCCTCAGGGCCGGTCCATGACCCGCCGGGTGTGGTCTGGTACCACCGCATGACGGTGCCGTCTTCGACGGCGAAGGCTTCGATGCGACCATCGGCGTCGGTGGCGTTCCAAGCGCTGCCGGCGGGCCAGCGCTGGTACTGACGGTTTGGCCAGTTCTTGTAGTCCGGGTCTGGGCTGTCGGTGTCGTAGTGGTAAGCGTTTGCGTCGTGCGCCTCGTAGGTTTGGAAGATCGTCTCTTTGTCGTTGCGCTGCGTGGAGGACAGGTTGTCCGGCATGTTGTTGTCGGCGTAGTCGCGGAAGTGCTCGAGGATCACGTGCCGGTCGCCGCCGGGGCCGTGATAGCCGGCCATCGCCTGGTCGGCGAAGCTTGCGGCGGCGAGGTGGTCGACGTTGTCAAGGGCATAGTTGTAGATGTCGCTGGGCTGCTGGGTCCGTACCACCGTCGGTTGGAACTGGTTGAGCAGCGTATCCAGGGTATTGATCAAGCTTTGCTTGGAGTACACCTGCGGTGTTGGGGTGACCACCGGGTTGTTGGGGACGAACGTCGAGATCGATGAGACAGCGCCGCTGTCGAGGTTGGTGAGGTCGTCGAGTTCGTTCGGGTCGCCGCCGTCCTTGATGTTCAGGAAGATCAGCTTGACCTGCGGTGCCCCCACGAGTGTGTCCATCTCGTAGTCGGCGTCGGTGGGCCGGATGACGTCCTGCCGGGTCCAGTTGTCCGCCAGGCCCATCATTTTGGCGTACGCGGCGCGGGATCCGTCCTCGCGCTGTGCGGCGAAGTCGGCCTGAGAAGTAGCAGGAGTGGTGAAGGGGGATCCGTCGGCCTCACCGGCGGTGAGGATGATCGTGACGTTCGGGTCCCCGGCCCGCAGTGGTGCGGCGAGGTCGGGGTTGAGGAACAGCACGTCGTCGTCCTCGTGCGCCACGATGTTGACGTACGAGGTGGGGTCGATTGCGGCAGCTGCGTGAGCTGGCGGTGCCTCGCTCTTTATTACAGCCCCACAGCTGAGGACTGCGGCTGTGGTGATGGCTAACGTTGCCCGCGTCCGTGTTTGCCTTCTGATGGCGTGCATGGTTGCCCCCTTGTTGTCGTGTCGAAAGCAAGTAGTTCGACGTATCGCAGGGGCTTGTCAGCTTGTGTAGAACAGTTGCCTGTCTGTCTTCAGGCCCCCCGCGTGGCCACCACCCTGGTTGCCGTCCGGTATTCAAACACAGGTCCGTGGTGCGGTGAATAATCTTCGAGCTAGTCATGGGTGTCAATAGATGAACTCACTCTAGGTGACCTAAAGGATCGGTAAAGACTCGACTCGAACGTATTGCCGTTGCCTCGTTGATCGACTACTTAAGTATCCGGGGGATGGCTGCCTGTGTCTGCTTCCTTGGCCTAGTCGCCCGCCCTGTGGGGTGCACGTCAATCTCGTCGTTTCGCAATCTTCTGGGGTGGGTTCATGGGCCGTCGCCTGTGGTTGAGCACGGGTCTAGCTTTCGTGTTGTCGACTACTACTGCCATCACGATGTTGTCGCCTGTGGCTGCGCCGGCGGCGGCCGCGACCACAGCGTCCAGCAGTGCTAAACCGCTTACGCCGGTGAAGCCGAGTGCGTTGCCGAAGCCGAAGTCGCCGGATCACAAGCCGATGGCGGGAACGCCGAAGGCTGCTGCGCCTGTATGGCCGCAGGCCGCTTCGACGACAGTGTCTCTGAGCGGCACACCGGCGAAGGCGGGGATGTCCGCGGTGTCTGTCTCAGATGCGGCAGCCGGTGCTATAGCTGGCAGGGCGCATGCGGCCGCTGCACAGCCAGTGGATGCATCCAGCCCTTCGCAGGTGAAGGTGGAGGCGTTCGACCAGGCGACAGTCTCGAAACTGCGCGGTGTCGGCGTTGCCTTCCGGGTGACCCGTTCAGATGCTGGAGCGTTGCAGAAAACCGGGCAAGAGTCCGCGGCGGTGAAGCAGGCTCCGGTCTCGGTGAAGGTGGACTATTCCGGCTTCCGGAACGCTTACGGCGGCGATTTCGCTGGGCGGCTCCAGCTTTTCGCCTACCCCTCTTGCTATTTGACGACTCCCACAGCGCCGGGTTGCTCCGTGTCGACGGCGGTGAAGGAAAGTAACAATACCGGCGCTGGAATGCTGACCGCGACAGTGGCCGCGGATGGTGACCCGACTGCGATAGCAGCAGCAGATTCTTCTTCAACCGGTAGTGCCCCGAAGGCGGACACTGCGGGCTCCGTCTACGTGCTGATGACCACGACGACATCGCCGAATGGCAACTACGCGGCCTCGCCGCTGAATGCCGGAGACAAGTGGAAGACTGACCTGAACTCGGGTGCCTTTACCTACTCGTATCCGATGGCCGCACCGACTGTGCCCGGTGCAGTGACCCCGAGCCTCAGCCTGAACTACAACTCACAAAGCGTCGACGGCCACACCAAGGCGAACAACCCGCAGGCTTCTGACTCGGGGATCGGCTGGTCGGTGGGTCAGAACTTTGTGCAGCGGGACTATGAGACGTGTGCGGTCCAGGGCATCGTGGCCAATAACGGCCCGTCGATGGACGAGTGCTGGGACAACGACAACCTCACGGTGTCGCTGAACGGCACGACCTCTGAGTTGATCCGTGACACCACCACCAGTGGCTGGCGTTTGAAGGACGACAACGGTTGGGCCGTTCAGGATCTGACGGGTGCGACCAACGGCGACAACGACCCGAACGCGCCCGGTGAGTACATCGTCATCACCACGCAAGACGGCACGAAATACTACTTCGGCTACGACGAGACGTGGAACGGCCGGTCGCCCAATTCGGCGTGGCTGGTGCCGGTGTTCAGCTTCGGCGGTACGACGCCGCCGGCTTGCAACTCCGGAGGCACGGGCCCGGACTACCAGTACTGCATGATGCCTTGGCGTTGGATGCTGGACAAGGTCGTCGACAGCCACGGGACGACGTCCCGGTACTTCTACAACACCGAGTCGAACCTATACGACATGCGTAACGGGACCGGGACCGGTTCCTACACTCGGGGCGGGTACCTGGCGGAGATCGATTACGGGATGGTGGGTATCGGCAACGCCGTCGGCCAGGTGATTCTGTACTACGGCGGTCGTTGCAATATGGGCGGTGCCAACCCGGTCTCCTACTATCCTGATCCGTGTAAGCCGCTGTCTGACTCGACGGCGTCGCAGTGGCCGGATATTCCATGGGACTTGCAATGCAGTGCTGCGCCGTGCGCGAACAACTCGGGGCCGTCGTTCTGGTCTCAGTACGCGCTGTCGCATGTGATCACGAACGTCTTCGATCCGGTTACCAACGGCATGCGTTCGGTGGACGCCTGGGACTTCGGGTACTTCTTCCCGGCCACTTCCAACCAGGATCCGCCGGGCAGCGACAGCGGTGGGACAACGGCGTTGTGGCTTGGGAAGATTCAGCATCACGGCTGGGACGCCGGGGCTACGGATGAAGCGCCGGTGTACACCTACGGCACCCAGTTCGACAACCGGCTGTTGACATCGACCCCCGCGAATTCGGGGCCGTTGGACATGTATCGGCTGACAGCGATCAGTAACGAGCTTGGTGCGGAGACTGACGTTCAATACGGCACGCCCAGCGCCTGTGTCGCGGCGACGCCGCCGGCCCAGGACTCCTCCTACGCCGACTGTTTCGAGGAGCCAGACCCGCCTACCCCCACCGCGCCGGACCCAAGCACGTACGAGTGGTACATCAAGTATCAGGTCACTGCCACGAGTACCTTCGATCTGGTCGCTGATTCCAGCACCGGCGATCAGTTCGTGGAGAACACGCAGTACCTCTACGGCCAGAATACTGCGCACTATCGGCCGAATGTGGACACGAAAGGCACAGCATGGCACTTGGGCGTGCCGCTGGTGTCGAAGTCTCCGTATTACGACGACTATCGAGGGTACGGTCTCGTCGAAGTCGTCAAGGGTGAACCTAATGCCAACGGTGCGTTCTTCTCCATCGGCACGATGGAGACGGTCGACGATTATCTGTTCTATCGAGGACAGTTTGACGACTGGATAGCCTCCACCAAGGCGTATCGGAACGAAACGATCACTCCGAGACCAGATCTGAACAACGTGACTCAAAATGCCGTGCCAGACTACGACGCGCTGGCCGGGAAGGTGCTGCAGCACATCCAGTATTCTCCTGACGGCGGGCCGCCGGTCACATGGGATCAGCACCAGTATCTGCTCAGGACAACGGCCACCGGCTATCCGCTTCCGAACGACCGCACGCACAACGCGTATCAGGTCACGAACGACAATGACTTCTCGCAAGGGCTGAAGGCTGCCGGTGGTGCCCGCGAGATCCAAACGGCCTCGGCGATCGACGCGTACGGCAACGTCACGCAGTTGGAGCACTACGGCGAGACCGGTGTCAACACCAACGAGTACTGCACTGCCACCACGTTCTCGGAGTCTGCGGACCACACGTGGGAGGTGCCGTATGACGTTAAGACACTGGCTGGTACCTGTAGTGGCCAGTTGTCTGCTGAGACGTTCCTGTATTACGACAACCAGTCGACGTGGGGTTCCTCGCCGATCCAGGGTGACGTCACCAAGACGGTGAAGGCTCCTGGCATGAACCAGACGGTCACGACTACGGCGGCCTATGACACCTATGGGCGGGCGATCTCCAGCACCGACGCTGACGGCAACCAGTCCACCACCGTCTACAGCCCGGCCTATGGTCTGGCGGCCGCGGTCACGACCACCGACGCCGAGGGACACGCCACCACCACCAACTACGATGTGGCACGCCAGTTGCCGGTGACGGTGACCGACTCCAACGGCAACTCCACCTACGAGACTTACGACGGTCTCGGTCGGCTGCTGACGGTCAGGTTGCCGGGTGACTCGACGAGCTCCCCGTCGTACAAGTTCACCTACAACATCGCCTACACCAAGCCCAACGGTGGTTCCGGCAGCGGTGGCGCGAACACGAACGTGCCGGCGAACACCGAGACTCAGCGCCTTCAGGCCGACGGTTCCTATTCCGCGTCCTACACCTTCGTCGATGGTCTCGGCCGCACCATCGAGACCCAGACGCCGACCACCGGTGGGTACTCGGTCTCAACCGTGGGCTATGACAGTTTGGGCCGTAAGACGCTCACTGAAGGCCCGAACTTCCTGCCAGGTGCCACGGGGACGTACCAACTGTGGGGTCCGGGTAACTCCAATGACGGGGTCTCCACGCAGACGTGGTACGACGAGTTGAACCGGCCGTGGAAGACGAGCAACTTCTACAACCGGCAGCCGGTCACCCGCAATGGTCTGGCGGAATCCACCACGACCACCTACTACGCCGACCAGACCACGGTGAACCCGCCGGCTCCGGCCGGTGCCTACACGACCACCAAGATCGACGCCTTCGGCCACACCTCCGAGGTCGACCAGCCCGGGCCCGCAGGCTCGACAACCGTCACCAAATACAGCTACGACGTTCTGGGCGATCAGACCGGTATCACTGACAATTCCAACCACCAAACCACCTATACCTACGACTGGATGGGCCGCCGCCTCACCGCCAACGACCCCGACACCGGAGCGTCGGCGACACACTACGACGGCGCGGGCAACGTCATCCAGACCCAGGACGCCAAGGGCGCGCTGCTGAGCACGGCCTATGATTCGGCGAACCGCAAGACGGTCACCGATATCAACGACGGCGCCGTCGGAGTGTGGTACCTGAACGAGTCCGCGCCCAACCGCGACACCCCCAACGTGGCAGCGGACGCCTCCGGCAACCAGCACAGCGCGATCGAGTCCACAGTCTCGGGCGCGCCCCCGGCACGTGAGACTGTAGTGGCAGCCGGTCCCAAGCCGGGCCTGTTCGCCACCGAATTCGACGGCACCACGGCCTCCGACTCCACCGCCGCCTCGATCGTCGACACCACTAAGTCCTTCTCTGTGTCGGCGTGGGTGAACGAGAGCACCAACGGCACCGGAACCCAGACGATCCTGACTCAGCAGGCGACCAAGACCGGCGGCTTCGACCTCAATTGGAGCCCGACCGGATGGAGCTTCGGCCGGCACGAGGCCGACGACCCCAGCTCGCAGCACGACACCGCGGCCTCCGCCTCGTCGAGCACCGGCAGCTGGACACACCTGGTCGCCACCTACGACGCGTCCAGCGGCAACATGGTGCTGTACGTCAACGGCCAGCAGGCTGGCAGCGCCAAGGACACAAGTCCGATCGCATCCACCGGGCCTCTGACGATCGGCGCGGGGTTCGCCAATGGCGCGATCAGCCAGTTCTTCAACGGTTCCATCTCTGATGTGCGTGTTTATAGCAGCGCTCTGACCAGCGCTCAGGCCACCACGCTGTACAAGAACGGCGCCATCGACGGGTCCGTCGACCCGGCCCAGGCGTACACCTACGACAACCAGGCCAACGGCTTCGGTAAGCCTTCCGCTGCTACCTCCTACAGTGCCGGGGGCGCCTACACCGTCGCGGGCAACGGCTACGACAACCAGGGCCGCTCGCTCGGCACCAGCTGGAACATCCCCGCCTCCGAGGGTGCGCTGGCCGGTACCTACACCGAGTCGATCACCTACGACGCAGCCGGCCACCAGAACACGGTCAAATACCCCGCCGCCGGCGGCCTGGCAGCCGAGACCGTCACCACCAACTACGACAACATCGGCCAGCCGACAACCGTCAACGGCGACCTGGGAACGTACGTCACCAGCACTGTCTTCGACGGCCTGGGCCGGATCACTGGCCGCACCCTCGGCAACGCCGGGCTGGGCCAAACCGTGCGCGGCTACAGCTACGAGCCGGACACCGAGGCACTGTCCAACATCGCCTCCACCACGACCAATGGTGCCGGCACCGTCCAGATCCAATCCGACACCTACGGCCGGGACGCCGCCGGCAACGTCACCTCGATCGACAGCCCGGTCCAGAACCAGTGCTTCGCCTACAACGGCCAGTCCCAGATGACGCAGGCCTTCACCACCGACAGCACTACCTGTGCTTCCGCGAACCACACCTACGGGCCGTCGCCATACGACGTCACCTATGGCATCGACGGCCTGGGCAACATCGTGCAGACCACGGACAACATCGCCGCGACTACGCAGATCGGGCAGTACACCGACCCCAACCACGTCCACGCTTTGACCAACCAGGGCGGCGACACCTACGGGTACGACCCCAACGGGGACATGACGTCGCGGACGGTTGGTGGTGCTTCGTCCACGCTGGATTGGGATGAGCAGCAACAGCTTGCCAGCGTTACTCAGGGGGCGAATAGCACATCGTTCGTTTACGCCGCCGATGGAACGCGCCTGATACGGCACGACCCGGGCACCAACCAAGCCACCTTGTTCCTGGGTAACGAAGAACTCGTGCTGAACGGGAGCGCCGTTGCCGCAGACCGCACCTACGTTGTCGGCGGAACGACCATCGCCGAACGTACCCCGAGCACTTTGACTTGGTTGCTCAACGATGCGCAGGGCAGCGCGCAGATCACAGTCAACGCCACCACTGGAGCCGTCAACCGGCAGTTCTACACCCCCTACGGTGCACAACGCGGTGGCAACGTCCTGGAGCCCAGTACTGACAAGGGCTTCCTCGGCCATGTTGATGACTACGGCACGGGACTCATCCAAGACGGGGCACGCTACTACGACCCCAGTACCGGCCACTTCATCAGCCCCGACCCCGTCAACAGCGCGAGCCCAAGCCAACTCAATGCGTACGACTACGCAGGCGACAACCCGGTGACGGTTACCGACCCCAGTGGCCTGATGGCGGTTGAAGGCGGCAGCGGAACTGGAAATTGTACTCAAGCTATCGGCCAGGATTGCATAAACGCATTCCAGCAGGCGGATCAAGACCTGGACTCTGCCATCCTGCAGGGCGAGAGCAACGAGTTGGCGGCCAATCCCGGCGACACCAATCTCTTGAAGGGTGTCGTGAAGGCTGTTTACCACGACACCGGAGCTTCCGACGTGGTCGGCTGTGCCACACGACCATCGGTGAGTGGATGTGGCGCGGCGGTGGTCACGGTGGGCGCGACTGTCCTCACAGGCGGTGAGGCGGCCGCAGACCGAGCGGCAGCTGAGGCTGCGGGTGAGGCCGCGCTCGAGACTGGCGCCAAGGACGCAGCGGAAAATGGCGCCAAGGACACTGGCGACGCATTGAGCTCGTGTGCGCAACCACATTCCTTTACGGCATCCACGCCGGTGTTGATGGCAGACGGAACTTCCAAACCCATCAGCGCCGTGAAGGTTGGCGACGTAATATCAAACGCTGATCCCGCAACGAGGCTCGAGCAGAAACACCGAGTCGACGCGGTTATCGTCACCCACACTGATCACGACTTCACCGACGTGACGGTTGCCACTTCGCGCGGCGATCAAACGATCCACACGACAGAGCACCACCCGTTCTACTCGGTCGGCAAGGCCTCGTTCGTCCAAGCCGTAGATCTAAAACCCGGCGACACGCTTGAAACTCCTGACGGAACAGTAACCGTCTCCGGCGTCCACTCGTTCCACGCCAGCCAGACCACCTACGACCTGACGATCGACGGCCTCCACACGTACTATGTGGTCGCGGGCGACGCGCCGGTGCTGGTGCACAATACGCAGGGTTGCGGCGTCACGGTTTCCCCGGCATTTCAGGACTGGGCCACAAAGGGTGCTCATGTGCATGTCGGCAGAAACGAAGTGCGAATATTTCCCAACGGCGGCGGTAGCATCGGAGCCGAAGCGATTCGACTCCGAACTGGAACTGCATCGGCGGCAGATGTTCAGACAGCTCTCGACGCTCTCAACTCAGACCCCGCGCTCCGTGCTGACCTGATCGCCAAGACGCAGAGCGCGATGGATAGTATGAATGCGGGAGAGTGGGGAATGAGCACAAACCGGGCAGCGGAGATGCATTTCCTGATCAAGGCACTTCAGAACATGGGTGACGGTGGCTGATATGGACTTCTACCTCGACGCCATTCTGGCTGGCAAGATCCTGGGTAGCGGGATCGGCGACCCACCAGGGGCGATGCAGGAGGCGCTCGGGTCAGACTACTTGGATGACCTTTATAAGGGGATAAAGCGCCGAGACTATGGTCTAATTGAGTTCGCCTATCAGAACGACAATGGATGGGTGTGTCGGGGAGTCTCGATTCAGGTGCATAGACTTGCTGGCGGCGGTGCTGATCTAGTGCCAGAGCCAGTCTTAGCCAGTTACGGTGCGTTTGGCCGCTACGTTGAGCTGGACGGGGTGGTTGAAGGACTGCACGGCCGGGGCGTAGGTGAGGATATGATCCAGCGAGTCGCTGGTCGTGGATTCGACGAGCTTCGCATCGCTAGCTGCCGTGCAACTGCATTTGCAGTCAACGATCTGAACTGCGAGAGAGGGACAAAGCCGGGAATCGGCGATGTGTGGACGATCTCGATTTCCTGAGGCGCATCGCGCGTCACTCGAGCCGCTCGCAGTGCAGGGTTGTGCAGCTGCGTTGCCGGCACCGTTGCCGCCAGAGGGTCCTGATATAATGCTATTGGTTGTTGGGTTTCTACAACACATGTCCGCTTCGGAAGTGGTGCTGTCGTCGGTAGGGCAGGCTGTGCCCTTCGACGGGTTCTCGCCGGGGGGCAAGGTATGGGCTTTTACCTTGCCTCCGGCGGGGTTCCGTCGTAGTCCTTCGGATGACCGGGCGGCGGCAGCGCCTTCCGGGACCCGCTCGCTCCTGACGGTCGTTGTCGGCCGGGAGGGCCGGGTCTGGGCGGAGCCCACGGTTGTCCACCCGGTCGCCACCGTGCCGTCTGCCGTCATGGCCGCTGCGGAGCTGTCGGCATTGGGAAGCTCGTCGCAGCTACCCGTGTGGGGGGCGAAGTTCTCGTCGGTCTGGCTTTCCTGGCCGTATTGGCGGTGGTCGGGGTGGGGCTGCTGGGCAGAAGATAGGAAACAGATCCCGACCAGACCATGCCGCCTCATGCACGCCCGCGGGGCGTGCCTTGATCTTTGTGAAGAAGGTCCCGAACGAAGGCCAATAGCCCCTAAACCTTATGCACCCCAGGCGTCCCGACCTGCCAAGCCAGCCACGGAAGCGACTGCGCGAACGCCGCGACCGCGAACGTCCAGGAGTGCTTGCCCGGGCTGACGACGACCCTGGTGCCGATGCCGTCCTTCTTGGCCGCGGCACTGAGTTGTTTTGCCTGCGCTTCGTGGGCCGTCTCCTGGTTGCCGACGGCGAAGTAGCCGGTGGTGTTGTGGGGGTAGGGGCCGTGGTGGGCCAGGACGGTCATGGGGTCGTTGGCGGCCCAGGCGGCGGTGTTGCCGTGGTAGAGCTTGGCGATGGTGGTCGCTTTGTCGCCTAGGTTGGGGCCCTGGTCGCCGGCCATGTCGACGAAGTGGCCGAAGATCTCGGGGTGGGTGACGGCCAGGGTGACGGCGCAGGTGCCGCCCATGGACCAGCCGGCGACGCCCCAGTGTTTGGCATCGGTGTAGCTGCCGAAGGTGTGCTCGATGTAGCGGGGGATGTCCTTGGTGAGATGGTCGCCCGCGTTGCCGGCGGAGCCGTTGACGCATTCGGTGTCGGTGCTGAAGCCGGAGGTGGCGTCGACGAAGACCAGGATCGGGGCGTAGCCGTGGTGGGTGGCCGCGAAGGCGTCGGCCGTCTTCACGGCGTTGCCGGAGCGGATCCAGTTGTCCGGCACCTCGTAGGCGCCGGCGACCATCTCGACGACGGGGAGTTTGGGGCGGTGCGTGCTGCGGAACCAGGCCGGCGGCAGGTACACGTATTCGGTGCGGTGCTCGAATCCGCTGGGGACGGCGGGGATGTTGACCGCGACGATGCGTCCGGTCTTGGTGTCTCCATGGATGCTGCGCAGCTGCTTGAGGGTGACCTGGGCCGGCAGGTTCTGGTTGGTCAACTCCCCGTACATGTCGGCCACGGTCGGGTAGTAGCCCAGACCCATGTTGAGGGCGTCACCGGCGGTGAGCAGCGCCAATAGCAGGGCGAGTGGCGCAGCCGCGCGACGCCACCAGCGGCCTTGCTGCCAGCCGGTGATCCCCGCGCCGATCGCGATGGGTACGCAGCCGAGCCAGAACCACAGCGAGGTGGGAAGCGGATCGCCCGCGTCCACGTACCTTCGGACGAGGAAGACCGCTATCAGGGCGACGGCCGCACCGGTGGCGAGCAGGATCGGCAGGACGGTGACATACCAGCGGCGGTTCCGGAGGCCGACGGCCGCGGCGAGCAGGACGAGCGTGAGGACGCGCAACGTCCAGGGCAGCCAGCCGCCCAGGAGCGAGATGTTCATGCCTTCAGCTCCCCTGTTCGTTGCTCACGGCGTTTCAAGGGCCTCACGATCCGGACATGGTGTTGACGAACAACGACCCCTGCGCGTATAGGCCGTTGACGCTGGCATCGACGTCCGCGGGTGACAAGGCCTTATCGCTGGCGAAGAACCAGTTGACCTGCATATCCCAGGCGCGCTGGCCGGAAGCGAACAGGTCTCCGAACCAGGCGTTGAAGTTGACGCTCATCGGTGTGCGCGGAACGTACTTTCCGGAGCTGGTGTACAGCGGCTTGCCGTCCACCGAGTAGGTGACCTTGCCGTCGGCCGCGGTGAGGATGAGCGTGTGCCAACCGTTCAGGTCGATCGTGGTCCTGCTGGTGGCCCGGTCCTTGGTCTGGTCGTCGAACCAGCTGGTGGTGTCCAGGATGGGGCCTTTGACGTCGCCCCACCCGATCGGCATGTACTCGTCGTCCAGCTCGCTGTACCCACTCTGGGCCTCCGGGCTGATGAGGTAGTAGGCCTCGTTGATCGGGTCGCCGGTCTTGCCGCTGGTGGGCTGCCCGCTGAAATGGACGCGGGCGGCGAACGTCCCGTTGAGGAACCGCATCCCGGTGCTCTCCAACTCGGCCTGAGTTGTTCCGGCCTTGGTCCCATCGGTTGCGGCCCGCAGCTGGAGCACCTGGCCGCCCTGCGCACCGTCCGCGGCGGGAAAACTGACGCCGGAGGCCGACCAGGTGTCGTTGATTCCCGGGCCGCCGGCGCCGGTGCGGATCCCCCAGCCGTGCTCGCCGAGGGCCGGGTCGTCGGAGCCGGTGTAGTGGAAGGAGTCGAAGACGATCCCGGGGGGTGCTGAGACCGGGCTTCCCGTCGTGGACGCACCGCTCGACGGCGCATCGCTCGACAACGTGCCGATCGACGGCGTGCCGCTCGACGGGGCTGGGGAGGCAGCCTGAGCCGAGATGCTGCTCGGAGAACTGGAGACGCTCTGGCCATCGGGCTCGGTACCCCACACCAGCGCGCCGTCAAGGTAGCCGGTGATGACTTTCTCCGGCGTGTAATCAGCGTCGTCGGCGTTGAACGAGCGGTCGGCGTCCTGGTTGAACGTTTGATGGTCCAGCCGGTAAATCTGGAGGCTGATGTCCAGGCTGCTCTGACCCGGGGCAAGGATCCCCGCGCCCGGCGTGAAGCCGATCTGCAGGTACCGGCCGGCTCCGGGGGTCGGCGAGGCCGGGGCATCGATGGTGCCGGTGATGTTCGAACAGTGCACGGCGGCTTCGACACAGTTGAACGTGTACTGGCTGCCAGCGGGCGCCGACAGGTAGTAGCGGACCGTGACAGCGTCCAGGTTCACCGGCTGCTCGGAGGTGTTGACCACTTCCAGCGACGGATCCGCGACGGGGGTGTCGCTCGCGCCGTCGGAGCGGTACTCGATCGTCAGCACGGGCTTCGCCCGCTTGGCGACGCTCCCGGATGATGTGAACGTGTCGACGACGAGCGCCAGCAGTCCAACGAACGCCACCAGCAGGGCTGTGTCTCGTATCAGCTGGCGAATCCTCCCCCGAGCGGGTTCCACAATGGCTCCTTGATGATGGTGAAGACCAGGACAGGTCAGAGTGCGAAGGCCGGTTCGTCCTCAGCCAGCGGCGGAGGGTCGTCGCCCGGCTCGGTCGTCATGGTCACTTCGACGCCGCCCTGGCGAGTGCCCCAGGTGCCCTTGTTGAGGGTGGCCAGGGCGTACATGCGCAGTGGTGTCAGCAGTGTCAGTTGGATCACGCCGTAGGCCGGGGCGAGCAGGAACATGCCGAACCGCTTGACCAGGCCCATGCCCCGACGGGGGAAGTCCAGGTAACGGACGTTCCGCAGATATCCCATAAGGATCATGAAGACGGCGTAGTCGGCCGCGTGCCGGAGGAACGCGGCCGGATGCAAGATCGGATTGACGAACAAGGAGTACACCATCGCCGTGCCGAACGTCAGCCAGAGGCCGACCTCCATGCAGGTCAGCCAGAATGCCGGTCGCCCCAGCCGCTGGTTGCGCAACGCCCACAGCGATTCGCGGAAGAATGACTTGTTCCAGCGGACCTGCTGGCGCAGGAAATGCGCCAGCCTCTCGGGGACCGCGGTGTACCCGACCGCCGACTCCTGGAAGACGACCTTGCCCTCCATCAGGCAGTAATTGGTCATGCGCCGGTCGTCGCCGAAGACCGCCGGCTTCCCGAGGAACCGCTGGTTCAGGAAGTCCGGAAGGTACTTCCGCACCAGTGTGCCGCGGTATGCCGACAGCGCGCCGCAGCAGCACAGTACCGAGCCCACTTGCGAATAGGCCGCCCGCTCGAAAAGGAAGGAGTTGCCGTAGCGGAGGTCCTGTAGGCGGGTGAAGAGGTTCGTCCGGTAGTTGAGCGCCAGCACCATCCCGGTCGCGGCCATGACTTCCGGGTCCGCCAGGGGCGTGATGAGTTCGCGGACGGTGTCCCGAGTCAGAACGGTGTCGGAGTCGACGCACATGAAGACGTCCGATTCCGGGGCGTCCTGGAAGCCTCGGGCGAGGGCCTCGCGCTTGCCCTTGTTCTCCGGCTGCACGCTGACCTTGAACCGGACGTCGGCCGCCTCGAACTCCGCGGCTATTCGCTTGGCCATGACGACCCCGGCCGGGTCGGCACTGGCGTCGTCCACGATGTGTATCTCGTCGGGGAGCCGGCTCTGCGCCAGAAGGCTGCGCAAGCCCTGCTCGAACATCGCCGGGTCTTCGTTGTAGATGGGGATGACCGCGGTCACCCACATCCCGTCGAGCTTGGCTTGTTGCTCCGGGGTGGCCCGCCTGACCCGGTAGAACAACGCGAGGAACATCTTGATCGACAGCAGCCCTATCGACAGGATCGCGTACACGTGCAGCGACGAGGCCTTCATCCGTGTCACGATCATCACGGCGAGGATGGCGAACACCAGGTAGGAAACCTTCAACCGGGCGCGGTCGCCGTCGCTCTCGCGGGTCGTTGCACGGGGCGCGGTCACGCCATGCGGCACGACGACACGACGCTTGTCGCTCGGACCCTTGCCGGAACGGCGCGGCACCGGTGCCGTGAGGTAGTCGAAACCTGTGTCGGATTCACCGGATTCACCGGATTCGACAAGCGCGCCGTCGAAGCCGTCGGCAGCCGGCCGGCTCTCGGCACGGAGGGGATCGTCGGAGTGTCCTGGATCCCGGTGCCGCTTCTTGAAATCGCCCGGGTCGGATGAGGTCACAGCAGGACCGTACGAGGGTGCCCGGCGCTCTTCCCGCGGGTGTCGAACAGCGTCCCGGCACGGTCGGCGAGCTCGACGATGTCGATATCGCGGTGCGGCTGGAGCAGGATCGTCAGGTCTGCGCGCTCGGCCTCGGCGAGGTAGTCCGTGACGCGCGGTACCGGTGTACCCGCGACATCCCAGCATTCGACATTGCTGTCGTAATAGCACAGGTCGGCGCCGCGGTTCAGGAGCTCCGCCGCGATCGTCGTGGCCGGAGTCTCCCGCACATCCGAGATATCCGGCTTATAGGTCACCCCGAGCAGCAGTACCCGCGAGCCGCGCACCGCCTTGGCGTGCGTATTGAGCAGGTCGGCGGCGCGCTGCACGACGTGTAACGGCATGCGCGCGTTGATCTCCTGAGCCAACTCCACGAACCGAAACGGGATGCCCAGGGAGCGGACCTTGTACGACAGATAGTTCGGGTCTATGGGGATGCAGTGCCCGCCCACGCCCGGCCCCGGATAGAACGGCGCGAACCCGAATGGCTTGGTCGCCGCGCACCTGATCGCGTCCCAAAGGTCGACGCCGATCTCCCGGCAGAACATCGCCATCTCGTTGACCAGGGCGATGTTGACATGCCGGTAGGTATTCTCCAGCAGCTTGGCCATCTCCGCCTCGCGCGCGCTCTTGGCCTCCACGACCTCGACCACGAACCTCTCATACAGCTCGCGCGCGGCCTTGGCGCACTGCGGCGTGCATCCCCCGACCACTTTCGGAGTGTTCGCCAGCCCGTACGTCGGGTTGCCCGGATCGATGCGTTCCGGAGAGAACGCCAGGTGAAAGTCGACACCCACCGTCAGTCCGGTGACCTCCAGTGCCGGGCGGACGATGTCGTCCGTGGTGCCCGGATAGGTGGTGGACTCCAGCACGACCAAGGTACCTGGCTGAAGGTGTTCCGCGATCACGGCGACCGCGTTGTTCACGGCACGCAGATCAGGAGCCCCGTGGTCGGTCAGCGGGGTCGGTACACAGATCACCACAGCCGCCGCACGCTCGATCACTGATCCGTCCGAGGTGGCATGGAACCCGGCGGCCGACATGTCCCGCAGTTCGGCGTCGGCGATGTCGTCGACGTGCGAAATGCCGTTGTTGAGCGCCTCGACAACCCGTGTGCTGTGGTCCAAGCCGACCACCCGCAGCCCTGCCAGAGCCGCCCCCTGCGCCAGTGGCAAGCCGACGTAGCCGAGACCGACCACGACGAGATCGATATCTCGGTGCGAACCCATTGGTCACCAATTCCCCGAAGAACACGCGGTCACGAACAGCATCATCCGGCTTCGAACAGCACTGACCGAAACCTCCCCGTGGAACGTGTGATCAGACCGGGATTCGGCGAGGTGCGGAGCCCCGCTCGCCCGGTGTCGTACCGGGTGCCTTCCCATTGCCGAACACGGTGCCTCGTCGAGGAAGCAGATCGACTGTACGGCAGTCGGCCGGAGACCAAACGGCCATACAGGTCACGAAGAGGAAACGAATCCTCGGCGAAATCATCACGCCCCCACCGCAACCTCCTGTTATGGAGCCTGGGCATGGTTCGAGAACGGTGTGCCGCAGTGGTTCGGGCCCTCCGCTCGACTTCGACGGCCGGTGCCTCAGCTCACTGACCGCCACCCCACGTGAAGGCGAGGACATCAGCGCCCTTCTCCGGCGCCGCCGGCACCACGATCACCCGATCCCCCGCGATGTACCCAGCCGCCACGGGCCCGCTCCAGTCGGGA
Organism: Catenulispora pinisilvae; assembly: GCF_015356865.1. Lineage (GTDB taxonomy): Bacteria > Actinomycetota > Actinomycetes > Streptomycetales > Catenulisporaceae > Catenulispora > Catenulispora pinisilvae. Next base: position 17,915 of record NZ_JAAFZA010000002.1, on the reverse strand, counting down.
CCGAGCGTCTCTTTGCTGATCCCCGTCGTGGTCGGCCCGCCGCCGCTTGTCTGGTACGCCAGAAGGCGCGCGCCCGAGCCCCCTGCGACGCCGTCGAACACCGTCACCCATTTCTGGTTCAACGCGACGACCGTGACCGGGCCGGAGGCGGTCGCCGGCGCCTGCCACAGCTGGTGGCCAGAGGTCAGGTCGAAGGCGACCAGTGAGGCGTTCGCGTCCTTGTCGGCAGTCGGGGCGATGAAGACGTTGTCCTGGAGGTCGGCCAGGGGGTGCTGCTGTCCCTGTGAGCCGACGTTCAGGTCGAGGTCACCGTAGTCGCCGTTGCCATCGATCGGGGGCAGCAGCTTGCCGCTGGGATCGAACGAATAGTAGCGGTCGACGGGCTGTGCGCCCTGGGACGTCACATGCACCATGACCGGGGACGTGTGCACCAGCGTGATCTGCGCGCCCTGCAGACCGTCCGGCGGCAGGGGCGTGTGCCAAAGGTCCCGGCCGGTATGCGCGTCCTTCATCGCCACGATCGGACCGGTCCCGCAGTCTTCTATCAGGGCCAGGGACCCGTCCTGGGAGCCGAACTGCCCCAGCCGGCACGCCGGCTTCGCCTTGGCCAAGTCGGTGGTCCACAGTTGTTTGCCGCCGGCCGAGGCCCACGCCGTCACCGTGGTCCCGACCTGCCACACTGTTACCTCGCTGTCGAGGGACACTGCCGGCAGCGTCCCGGGCGCCGAGCCCGGGGGGAGCGTGAGCGTGGTGTTCCACAGCGGCTTGCCGGTGTCGGTGTTGATCGCCGCGACGGTGGTGCACGCGCCGTTGGGCCCGTACTGAACCATGCCGAAGTTCGGTGCCGCCAGCTGGCTCATCGCGCAGATGGTCGCACCCTGGCCCGGCGGCTGGAAGGTCCACAGCGCCTTCCCAGTCTCCGTGTCATAAGCCTTCAACGCGCCGGCGTCTCCCCGGACGATCGTCTTGCCGTTCACCAGCCAGCTGCCGACGACCGCCGCCGAGTCCCCGCCGGCCGGCGCCGACCAGGCTGCGGGCATGTTCTTGGGAGCCTGCGCGGTGGTGCTCGTGGCCTGGACCTTGGCGCTGCCGGACGATGTGGGCCCGGCGAGCGTGCCTCGGGTCGTGTCCATGCCGCCCATGATCAGCACACTCGCTCCGACAGCCACAGCCACCAGTACCGCACCTGTCGAGCCCCAGACGATCGTCTTGCGACGGCGTTCGCGGGGCGGCTCGGGCACGGGCGCGGGCTGCGCCTCCGGCCGGTAGGAGAACTGCGGCGGGGGAGGTGTGAGCCCATCACTACTCGCACCGGCCGCACCAGTGCCCCAACCGGACGGACCCCCCTGCGACGTCCGCTGCCCGACCGGCAGCGCGGGCAGTTGCGCATGTCCGGCACCGTCGCCCGCGTCATGCTCGGTGTCGTGGTGCAACATCGGAAACCGTAGCTGCGGATGTCTGTGGGGCGGGTTCTCGGGAAGCTGCTCGTCCGGCCGGTACGGCGACCGCATCGCAGGTGGTGCCGGAGGAGGCGCGGAGTCGCCAGGACCAGCGTCCGGCCGCGCGGGCGTGAACGGGGGTCGATCACCGTCGTCATTCGGCAAGGGCATGTCATCGTGTCCCAACGTGAGACTTTCCAGGTAGCGCGAAAGCCGTCGCAGGCCGCTGCGATAGCCGGTGTCTTTGCGGACCGGAGGGCATGTGCGGCCCGAATGATGTCCCGGCCGGTCCACCACAGACATAGCCGTTCTGGGCGCCGTGGACAAGTTCGTTTCGGGATCTCCCTGACAGCTCACTCACGGTTGTGCACCGACGACGCTGAGGTCGGCTTCGCGACCGGTACAGATCCGCCCGGGTGAGTGACGGGGCCTGGTTCCGCGGTCCGAGAGCCGGGTCCCCGTAGCCGGGGCGCTGTACTTGTCCGAAATGCTGCGCTCCCGCTACTGCCCGCGGAACGCCCTTGTGCCAAGGTTGCTCCGTGATCGTTCTCTCGGACCAGCCGCATCCCTACCCGTTCGATCCGGCCTACGGGTTCGGTCTGGACGCGCTGCTTCAGGTCGGGCCGCCGTCGAATCCGCCTGCCGATTTCGCCGAGTTCTGGCGGGGCCTGTTCGAGCGGGCGTCGGCGGTGCCGATCCGGCCACAGGTTGGACCGTTGATTCGGCAGACCCGCGATGGACTGGATCTGCACACCGTCACCTTCGGCTCCGTGGGCGGGGTGCGGCTCGGCGGCTGGCTGGTCCTGCCCTCGGATGGGAAGGTCGATCGGGGTTTCGTGATCGGGCACGGGTACGGCGGACGTGACGCTCCCGATCTGGTCCTGCCCGCTTCCCGCGCGGCGGCGTTCTTCCCCGTCGCGCGGGGGCTCGGGGTGAGCAGCCTGATTCCCGGCGTCCCGTCGGTGGCCGCCGAGCACGTCCTGCACGGCATCGAGTCCCGCGACACCTATATCCACGCCGGTTGTGCTGCCGACGTGTGGTGCGCGGCGAGCGCGCTGATCGAGGCGGTGCCCGCAGCGGCTCAGCGGCTCGACTACGTCGGTGGGAGTTTCGGCGGCGGGATCGGTGCCCTGGCGCTGCCGTGGGATGCCCGCTTTCACAGCGCGCACCTCACCGTTCCGAGCTTCGGCAACCACCCGCTGCGCGTGACCTTGCCTTGCCTCGGCAGCGGCGCGGCGGTGCGCGAGCGCTACTTGGTCCACCCTGACGTGCTGGATGTCCTGGCCTATTTCGACGCCGCCACCGCGGCTCGGCACCTGCGCATTCCCGTCCAGGTCGCCGCGGCGCTGTTCGATCCGTCCGTTCCGCCGCCTGGCCAGTTCAGCGTCTACAACGGGCTGGCCGGGCCGAAGCAGCTGCACGTCCTGGCGGCCGGCCACCACGACGACTACCCCCAGGCCGCCGAGGAACAGGAGAAGCTGCTCGCAGCTCGCGCTGAATTCTTCCGCTGAACCGTCAGGCGCCGGTTCGTACGCTGACGGTGCGGGCCGGCAGGGCAACGGCCGTAGGGGCAACGGCCGCAGGGCCAACAGCCGCAGGGAAACGGCCGCAGGGCCAACAGCCGTAGGGCCAACGGCCGCAGGGTCGCCGCCCCGCCGGCGACCGGCCGCTACCAGTTCGTGAAAGCCCCGTCCCGGGACCGGAGCTGCGGCCGCTCGGCCGCCGTCGCCTGGTACTTGCGGGCCTCGATCCGGTCGATGTCGACGCCCAGGCCCGGGGCGCCGCTCAGCTCGACCCGCCCCGGGGTGATCCGCGGCCGAAGGGTGAACAGCGCGTCGGCCAGCGGCTGCGGATCCACTTGGTGTTCCTGGATCGCGGCGTTGGGGGTCGCGGCGTTGAGGTGCATCGAGGACGCCGCGGTGACGGGGCCGAGAGGGTTGTGGGTGGCCAGGCGGATGTAGCGGGCCTCGGCCATCGCCGCTATCTTGCGGGCCTCGGTGAGACCGGCGGCGATGCCGACGTCCACCCGCGCGTAGTCCACCAGGTCGTGGTCCAGGAGGCGGGCGAACTCCCACTTGGAGGCGAACTGCTCGCCGGCCGCCAGGGGGACGCCGGTGCGGGCCCGGAGCATGCGGTACGCGTCAGGGTTCTCACAGCGGATCGGGTCCTCGACGAAGAAGGGCCGGGCCGTCTCGATCTCGCGGCACAGCGTCACCGCCTCGGGCGGGTCCAGGCGGGTGTGGACGTCGAGGATGAGCTCGATCTCCTCGCCCACCGCCTCGCGCACCGCGTGGAAGAGGTCCACCGACGCCCGCAGGCAGCGCCGCTGGTCCAGGACGTCGTCCTCGTCGTGCGGTGCGGAGAACCGCAGGTGGCCCCAGCCCTGCGCCACCAGGTCGCGGCAGCGGTCCAGGAACGCCGGGCGGTCGTGGTAGATGTCGCCGACGTGCACGTAGGCGGGGATGTGGTCGCGGACCGGGCCGCCGAAGAGCTCGTAGACCGGGATGCCCAGCGACTTGCCGCGGATGTCCCACAGCGCGACGTCGACGGCGGCGATCGCCGAGGCCAGGATCCGGTCGGCCGGGTAGAAGCCGCGGCGGAACATCGTCTGCCACAGGTGCTCGATGCGGGTCGGGTCCTCGCCGACCAGCAGGCCCGCCAGGTGGTCCAGGCCGCCGGCGACGGCGCGCTGGCGGGTGCGGACCCCCACCTCCCCGATGCCGTACAGGCCCTCGTCGGTGTCGACGACGGCCAGCATCATCGAGTCGCCGTGGTCCGGCAGGGTCAGGACCTCGATGCCGGTGATCTTCATGGTGCCCCCAGGGTGAGCGCCGGGAATCGTCTCGATCAGGCTATGAAAACGTTCCCAGGAACTTTCAAAATCTCGCAGATCTGCATCATGGGCGTTCACCGTCCGGCCGCGCAAGACTCGCGGACCTCAGAGTTTTCGTGGCCGCAACCCCATTGACATATCCCGGGAACGTTCGCGAGGATCCTCGCACCGGTCGCCGGACGACGACGACCCCGACAGTGAGCAGGAGCGGCGATGACGGTGACGATCCGCGAGGTGGCCGAGGCCGCCGGGGTCTCGGTCTCGACGGTCTCGCGTGCCTTCACCGCACCGGACCAGGTGAAGCCGCTGACCCTGAAGCGAGTGCTGGAGGCCGCCGCGGCCCTGGGCTACGCGGCCAACCCCGCGGCGCGCAGCCTGCGCGGCGGCGGAACCGGCACGCTGGGCCTGATCATCCCGGACATCGCCAACCCGTTCTTCCCGCCGATCATCAAGGCGATGCAGTCCCGGGCCCGGCGGCTGGGCTACACGGTCCTGATGGCCGACTGCGACGAGCAGGAGGCCGACGAGATCGAGACGATCGCCTCGGTGTCCAAGCGGGTGGACGGCCTGGTGCTGTGGGCCTCCACGCTCAGCGAGACCCGGCTGCGCGAACTCGCCGGCCGGATCCCGATCGTCGTGGTCAACCGGGACGTTCCCGAGGTCTCGGAGGTGCGGATCTCCTTGGCCGCCGGGATCAGCCAGGCCGCCGAACACCTGCGTGCCTACGGCCACCGCAAATGCGTCTTCATCAACGCCTCCCGGCCCGAGCTGGCCCGCGGCAAGTCGATCCACGACTCCTTCGAGGCCGCCGACCTCGCGCTGACCGAGATCGGTCCCTACGAGCCGCGGTTCGAGACCGGCGTGCACGCCGCGCCGCTGATACTGGCGCACAACGCGACCGCGGTCCTGGCACACAACGACCTGGTGGCGCTCGGCGTCCTGCACCAACTCGCCAACCTCGGCGCCTCGGTACCCGGCGACGTCAGCGTCATCGGCATCGACGACACCCTGCTGGCCTCGGTCTCCACGCCGAGCCTGACCACGATCCGGATCTCCCCGGACGAGCTCGCCGTCCGCTCCGTCGAGCTGCTCACCGAGGCGATCGCCGGCCGGGAGAGCGGTGTCCCGGCGCGCGTCGTCGAGGTCGGGTCCCGGCTGGTGCCGCGCGCCTCGACCGGGCCCGCGCCGAACCGCTAGCCGCCCGCGGCTCCACCGTCGAACACAGCAAGAAACACCGAGAACAGAGCCCTTACTTCAACGATCCCTCCAGGAAGCCAAAATGGTCCGTATATCATGGTTCGTACTTATAGCGGGATGCGTCGCGACGGCGCTCACCGCCGCCGGCTGCTCGTCCTCGGCGTCCGGGTCCGGGTCCGGATCCGGCTCCATCACCCTGCACGTCCAGGGCATGCCGCCGGCCACCGACCGGGCCGGCACCGCGCAGTTCCAGCAGATGGTCGCCGACTTCGAGAAGGCGAACCCCGGCATCAAGGTCCAGGGGTCGACGAACGTCTACGACCCGATGACCTTCTCGGCCAAGCTCGCCGCGCGCACCGTCGAGGACGTCATCAAGGTGCCGCTCACCGAGCCGCAGCGGCTGATCGCCCAGGGCCAGGTGCGCTCGATCACTGGCCAACTCCAGGCCTGGGACCACTACAAGGAGTTCAACCCGCAGATCCTGGCTCCGCTCAGCGACGCCGGCGGCCAGGTCTACGGAGTTCCGCAGAACCCTTACGCCCAGGGCCTGATGTACAACCGCGCGCTGTTCACCGCCGCCGGACTGGACCCGGACAAGCCGCCGACGACGTGGGACCAGGTCCGCACCGACGCCGCCGCGATCGCCAAGAAGACCGGCAAGGCCGGGTTCGTCGCGGAGTCCAAGGACAACCAGGGCGGCTGGCAGCTCACGATGATGACCTACGCCTTCGGCGGCGACATCGAGGACAAGACCGGCGGCAAGTACGTCTCAGCCTTCGACGACGCGCCCACGAAGGACGCCCTGAACCTGCTGAAGTCCATGCGCTGGAGTGATAACTCCATGGGCGCCTCCCAGCTGAACAACCAGACCGACGTGGTCAAGGCGTTCGCGGCCGGCCAGATCGGCATGTTCCTGGGCTCCCCGGGCACCTACCGGCTGGCCAAGATGACCTACGGCATGACCGACACCGCCTCGTTCGGCGCGGCGGCGATGCCGCAGGCCGGCGGCGGGGCGACGCTCACCGGCTCGGACGTCTACATGGTGCCCAAGTCGGTCGACGCCAAGCACGCCGACGCCGCCGCGAAGTGGCTGATCTTCGCCTACGCCCTGCCCGCCTACGACACCACGGCCGCCGCCGAGCAGGCCAAGACGCTCGCCGCCGATCCCAAGGCCGCGGTCGGCGTGCCGACGCTGCCGGTCTTCGACGCGGCCCGGCAAGCCCAGATCGCCGACGCCGTCAAGCCGTACGTCAACGTCGACCTGTCCCACTTCACGCCCTACAGCAGCAGTCTGGCGGCGCTGAAGCTCCGTCCCGAGCCCGAGTTCGAGGCGCAGAAGGTCTACGCGGTCCTGGACACCGTGATGCAGGCGGTGCTCACCGACAAGGGCGCCGACGTGGACAGCCTGCTGGCCGCCGCGCACAAGTCCGTCGACGCGACCCTGTCCGCGGACCAGAAGTAGCCCGCGATGAGCCTGCTCACTCAGAACCGGCCGCCCACTGCCTCGCGGCGCCGTCCTCTCGCCGGGCTCGCCGCACGGCGGCGCGGCCTGGAGACCCGGCGCCAGATCGCCGGCTGGCTGTTCCTGTTGCCGGCGCTGGTGATCTTCGGCCTGTTCGCCTGGTGGCCGATCGTGCGCGGCTTCACCCTGGCCTTCCAGCGCACCAACCTCGTGGACCCGGCGCAGTGGGTCGGGTTCGACAACTTCCGCGCGGTGCTGGACGACCCGCTGGCGGCCACCGCGGTGAAGAACACCGCGATCTACGTCGGACTGGCCCTGGCGATCGGCTTCCCCGCACCGCTGATCCTGGCGTCGGTGATGTCCACGGTCCGGCGCGGCGCGGGCCTGTACCGCTTCCTGGTCTACCTGCCGGTGGTCATCCCGCCGACGGTGGCGATCCTGCTGTGGAAGTGGTTCTACGATCCGGGCTCAGGGCTCTTCAACAGCCTGCTGGGGAAGGTCGGGCTCGGGCCCTACCCGTGGCTGGACTCCCCGCACACCGCACTGGCCTCGCTGGTCCTGGAGTCCACCTGGGCCGGGATGGGCGGCGCCGTCCTGATCTACCTGGCGGCGATGGCCGGCATACCCGGGGAGCTGTACGAGGCCGCCGAGATGGACGGCTCCGGGGTCTGGCGGCGGATCTGGCACGTGATGCTGCCGCAGCTGCGGCCGGTGATCGGGCTGCTGCTGCTGGTCCAGCTGATCAGCACGATCCAGGTCTTCACCGAGCCCTACCTGTTCACCGGCGGCGGACCGCAGAACGCGACCATGACCGTCCTGCTCTTGATCTTCCGCTATGCCTTCCAGAACGGCGAGTACGGCCAGGCCGCGGCGCTGACCACGCTGATGGTGCTGACCCTGGCCGTGTTGTCCGCGGTGTACCTGCGGGCCACCCGGAGTTGGAGCCGCACATGACCTCCCCCACCGCTTTCCCGACCACGTTCATCGCCTCCGGGCGCCAGGGCCCGGCGGCCCGCGCCGCCACCCGCTCGATCCAGGCCGCCACCCTGATCCTGTTGCTGGCGGCCGGGATCGGCCCGCTGTACTGGATGATCAAGGGCGCGGTCTCGCCGCCGGCGCAGACCGTCGCGCACCCGCTGGCGGTGTGGCCGGGCCAGGCCCGGTTCGCCAACTTCTCCACCGCGTTCCACGAACTCGGCATCGGGCACTACCTGCTCAATACCCTGATCGTGGTGAGCGGTTCCTGGGCCGTGCAGCTGTTCGTCTCGGTGACCGCCGGCTTCGCGCTGTCGGTGCTGCGGCCCAGGTTCGGCAAGGTCGTCTACGCGATGATCCTGGCGACGATGTTCGTCCCCTACACCGTGAACCTGGTCAGCCTGTTCCTGACGATCATCGACGTCCCGATCATCCACGTGGACCTGGCCGACACCTACTGGGCGCTGTGGCTGCCGGCCGGCGCGAGCGCGTTCACCGTGCTGCTGGCCAAGCAGTTCTTCGACTCCCTGCCCCGGGAGCTGTTCGACGCGGCCCACGTCGACGGCTGCTCGACCCGGCACCTGCTGACCAAGATCGTGCTGCCGATGAGCCGGCCGGTCCTGGCGGTCATCAGCCTGTTGGCGGTGACGCACAGCTGGAAGGAGTTCGTCTGGCCGCTGGTGGCGCTCACCGATCCAACGAAGCAGCCGATCTCGGTGGCGCTGTCCCAGCTGTCCGGGCAGGCGCCGCAGGACCAGCTCATCGCGGCCATGGTCATGGCCGCCGCGCCGCCGATCGTCGTCTTCGCCGTGTTCCAGCGGCAGATCGTCGCCGGACTCGGGTTCACCGGCGTCAAGGGCTGACCCGCCGGCCCGCCGGCGGTCGTCCGGACAGTGCGGACCGACCAGATAGCGCAAAAGCTCGTCCCTCGTATCGCCATCGAAAGAGAAAGGCACCACGATGTCACTTTCGCGCCGCAGATTCGTCCAGGGAACCGCCGTGGCCACCGGGACGGCGCTGCTGACCCCGGCGGTCGCCCAGAGCGCGCAGGCCGCCGGATCGGTCACGGTCTCGGCGGCGGGCGTCACGCTCGTCGGGCAGACCGACGGCAGCCTGCTGATCCAGGACGGAGCCGGAGGCGACCGGGTCCTGGTCCCGTACTTCATGCTCAAGGACTCGGTCCTCGGGCAGCAGCGCACCTTCGGCGGCACGCCGACCCTGATCACCCTGGCCGACGGGCGTTCGGCGATCCAGATGGCCTACGTCCTGAGCAGCGCGGCGCCGGGCGTCACGGTGACCGGCGTCTTCGCGGCGAAGCCGAACCAGGCCGAGCTGTCCTGGACGGTGGCCGGATCCAGCACCCTGACACCCACCGGGTTCATGGTCGGGCGCACCGTCTCGGCTTCCACCGCCGCCGAGACCTACGAGCCGGTGACCGTGTGGAACCGCGACACCGGCGGCGGCGTCCCGTACGAGACCAACGCCGGCGTGACCTACGTCGAGACGTGGGCTGACATGCAAGGGTTCTTCTATCTCGCCGCGACCACCCCGGCCTACACGAACGCGACCTGGATGCACGCGCCGGGCACGTCCACGGGCTCTGATTCGGCGGCCACCTCGGCGACCCTGGTCCTGGGCGGAACCCGGCCGCGCTCGGCGGGGGCGATCGCCACCGGTGCCGCTCTGGGCGTGGACGCCTGGACCGACCAGCCGTTCAACCTGTGGAACACCCCGGGCGCGGCGATGACGCTCAACGCCCAGGTCGCCAACGGGAGCGCGGCGTCGCAGCCGGTGACCGTCACCTGGTTCGCCAAGGACTTCGCCGGGCAGCAGCTCGCCGGCGGGACTCTGAGCACGACCATCGCGGCCGGCGCGGTCTGGAACGGCTCCTTCCCGGTCACCGGCCCCGCGCAGGGCATCGTGTTCACCGAGGTGCAGGCCGTCGCCGGATCGGCCTCCGCGTTCGCCCGGACGAACCTCGCCGTGCTGCCCGACTTCGCCTACCAGGGCGGATCGACGTCGATGTTCGGCCTGGCGAACTATCCGTGGCTGCTCAAGCCGAATCAGGCTGCCGTTCTCGGGCTGCTGAAGACCATGGGCATCAAGTGGATCCGGAACGCCTACAGCGGCGCTCCCGGCATCGACACCGCGACGCTGGACGCCAACGGGATCCTGCACAACGTCGAACTCGGCGCCATCCCCTTGAACGGGACCGCCGCGCAGATCTCGGCCTGGGCCGACGCCTCGGTCGCGACCTGTACGAGCTCGGGCGCCAAGCACTTCGAGGTCGGCAACGAACTGAATCAGCCCTGGATGTCGGGCCAGGGCGCGGACGTGTATGTCCGCGGCGGCCTCCAGCCGATCCACGACCGGCTCACGGCCGCCGGATCCGCGGTGAAGGTCTCCAACTGCGGTCTGGGCGGCATGGACTACAACTGGACCGCGAACTTCTACGCCGCCGGCGGCTGGCCGCTGATCGACGCCTTCGCCATCCACCCCGGACGCGGCAACTTCACCGCCGACTACGCGCCGGACCCGTCCACCTGGACGCAGGGCGGCACCGGCACCTACTGGAACTTCTACGGCGCGGTGACCAAGGCCCGCCAGATCGTCGACACCTACGGCGGCGGCAAGGCGCTGTGGCTGACGGAGGCCTACGCGCCGACCCGCCCGAACGTGTGGTGGAGCGACACCTACCGGACCGCCGCCGAGAACATCGTCCTGAGCCTCGCGCTGGCCAAGGTCCAGGGTGTCGAGCTGGTGCAGTGGTATCAGCTCCACGACTCGACGATCCACCACCCGCAGGAGGCCGACCCGACGGACGTGGAGTACCACTCCGGTCTGATGATGCGGGACACCAGCCCGAAGCCGTCGATGCTGGCGTACGCGACCGTCGCCCGAGCGCTGGACCAGGCGACCTTCCTGCGCCCTCTGAGCTTCTCCGATCCGCTGATCAAGGGTCTGGTGTTCACGACGCCGAACGGCCCGGTGTCGATCCTGTGGTCCCGGCACGACGGCTATGTGCTGAACGCGGACCACGGCACTGGGACCGGTTACGCCACCCCCGAGGCCTGGACCGACGTCTGGCCGACCAAGACCCAGGTCAGCGTGCACGCGGGAACCGCGAGCGGCACTGTCACCGTGGCCGACTGCATCGGACGGCAGAGCACGCTCCGAGCCTCGAACTACGCCGCCACCCTGACCCTGGACGGCGCGCCCCGGATCGTCTGGGGCCTGGCCGCCAACGCCGACTGGAAGACGAGTTAGGACGCGTCGGAATCATGCGCAGCGAGAACGTACGGCACGACATCACCATCGTCGGCGGCGGCCTGGCCGGGACCTGCGCGGCGATCGCCGCGGCCCGGCTCGGCGCCTCCGTCGCCCTGGTCACCAACCGCCCGGTGCTCGGCGGCAACTCCAGCAGCGAGGTGCGGGTGTGGGTGGTCGGGGCCACCGGGCACGGCAAGAACCACTTCGCCCGCGAAGGCGGGATCATGGGGGAGCTGTTCGTCGAGAATCAGTACCGGAACATCGACGGGAACCCCTACATCTGGGACGCGCTACTGTTGGATCTGGTGCGGGCCGAGGCGGGGATCAGTCTGTATCTGAACACTGATGTGCGGGAGGTTGAGGCCGCGGATGTCGGTGACAGCGGTGATTTGCACGAGCGTCGCATCAGTGCACTGACCGGCTGGACGATGGGCTCGGAGCGGTTGATCCGCTTCGAGAGCGACGTCTTCCTGGACTGCACCGGCGACGGGCTCGTCGGCTTCCTCGCCGGAGCGAAGCACCGGATCGGCCGGGAGGCGCGCTCGGAATACGGCGAGGACTGGGCCCCGGAGGTCGCCGACGACGTCACCCTCGGCTCGACGCTGCTGTTCTACACCAAGGACGCCGGGCACCCGGTCGCGTTCGTGCCGCCGTCGTTCGCGAAGGACATCAGCAAGACCTCGATCCCCGAGCGCCGCATCATCAAGGCCGGCGACAACGGCTGCGCGTACTGGTGGATCGAGTTCGGCGGCGAGCTGGACACCGTCCACGACAACGAGGCGATCCGGGACGAGCTGTGGTCGGTGGTCTACGGGATCTGGGACCACATCAAGAACTCCGGGAAGTTCGACGCCGAGACGATGACCCTGGAGTGGGTCGGCTCGATCCCCGGCAAACGCGAGTACCGGCGCTTCCTCGGCGACCACGTCCTGACGCAGGGGGACATCCTCGGGCAGACGGAGTTCGACGACCGTGTCGCGTTCGGCGGCTGGTCGATCGACCTGCATCCGGCGCGGGGCATGTACGCCGCGGAGGACGGTGCCAAGCAGCGCTTCGCCGACGGCGTCTATCACATCCCGTACCGGTCGCTGTACTCGGCGAATGTCAGCAACCTGCTGTTCGCCGGGCGGGACATCTCGGCGAGCCACGTGGCGTTCGGGTCCACGCGGGTGATGGCGACCTGCGCGACGCTGGGTCAGGCGGCGGGGACGGCCGCGGCGCTGTGCGCGGCTGAGGGCGTTTCGCCGAGCGGGCTGGACGTGGCGGCGCTGCAACGAACGCTGCTGCGGCAGGACGCCTCGGTGGTCGGGATCGCTCTCGACGATCCGGACGACCATGCGGCGCGCGGGACGGTGACGGCGTCGTCGACGATGACGCGGCTGGCGTCCGGCATGCCCGACTCCCCGGCGCCGACCACGTCCTGGCCGCTGGCCGCCGACGCCGGCATCGTGCTGCCGGTCGATCCGGCGCTCGACGAATTCTCGCTCCTGGTCGATGCGACGCAGGATACTGAGTTGATCGTCGAACTCTACGATCCGGAGCTCGGGCAGAACTATGTGCCCCGGAAACTGGTCGACACGGTGCGCTTGGCTGTTCCGGCTGGGACGCAGCAGTGGGTGAAGACCGGCCTGAGCTGGTCGCCGGAGTCGCCCCGCAACGCCTTCCTCGTGGTGAATGCCAATCCGGACGTCTCGTTGCGTGTCTCGGAACTGGGCGTTCCCGGCGTGCTCTGCCTGAGCCGTATCCCGTTGCGGCCCAAGGACGAGGCGCCGCAGCTGCTTCGGGAATGGACGGACACGGACCTGCGCCACCGGGTCTTCTCCTTCGATGCCGGAAGCACCGCGGCCTTCGCTCCGGCGAAGTCAGTGGACGGATACGCACGGCCGTTCGGCGGCCCGCACATGTGGGTCGGCGAGCCGGACGGCCCGCAGTGGCTTCAAGTGGCTTGGCCCGAGCCGGTCCCGGTGGCGCGGATCGAGGTCGTCCTGGACGACGACGTGGACGAGGACCTCATCAACCTGCACCACCACCGCACCCCGGAGCCGGTGATGCCGACGCTGGTCCGCGACTACCGCGTGGAGCTCAGGACGGCGGATGGGCAGTGGGAGACCGTCGCCCGGGTCGCTGGGAACCGGCGTCGTCGCAACGTCCACGTCCTGGGGGGTCCAGGGCCGGAGACGACGGGCCGCACGACCTCGGCGGTACGGATCGTCGTGGAGTCCACCAACGGCGCGCCGTCGGCCCATGTGGTCGCGGTTCGCGTCTACTGACAGCGCGGAGCACAGGAACAGGCCATGACAGAACACGTACTCGTCACCGGGGCGGCAGGACGGATCGGCCGCGCCGTCCTGGCCCACCTCGCCGACCGCGGCGTCGCGGCCACCGCACTGGTCCTGGCGGACCCGGGCGACCTCACGGCCCGGCACGTCGTCGTCGGCGACGCGGCCGACCCGGCGACCGTCCGCGAAGCCCTGCACGGCGTCGACGCGGTCATCCACCTGGCGGCGATCCCCACCCCGGAGCGCAACACCCCGCAGGAGGTCTTCGGCACGAACACGATGGCCACCCTCACCGTCCTGGAGGAGGCCGGACACGCGGGCATCCACCATGCCTGCCTCGCCAGTTCTTACGGCGTCACCGGCCTGCCCTGGTCCGTCACCGACGCGCACCCGCCGTACCTTCCCGTGGACGAGGCGATGCCCCCGCAAGTCAGCGACTCATACGGGCTTTCGAAGCAGACTGACGAACTCATCGCGCAGATGGCAGCGCGCCGCCACGGGATGAGCGTCGTCTGTCTGCGCTACCCGTTCGTCGGGGACCACGAGCGCCTCGCCGCCCGAGCCCGGCAGCTCTCGGAGAACCCGGCAGCCGGCGCCGCCGAACTCTGGACCTATCTCGACGTCCGCGACGCGGCGCGCGCCGCACTCCTCGCCCTCGCAGTCCCCGGCCCCGGCGCACCCGCCGTCCATCTGTGCGCGCCGGACACCCTCTCCCGGCAACCGACCTCGGACCTCATCGCCCGCTTCCACCCGGGCGTCGAGCTCCGTGCGGCGATCCGCGGGCGGCAGGCGGCGATCCGCACCGCGGCCGCGGAGCAGCTGCTTGGCTTCGTGCCCGAGTGGCTCTTCGAGCTTTAGCGGTTGCGAGAGCTTCAGCGGTTGCCAGGGCTTTAGCGGTTGCGACGTGAACCCGGTCGGCTCGCCGGCGGCGTTCGGCCCGCGCGCAGACCGGCGCGGTGCCCGAGCCTGTCATCACGGTGCCGCCTTGAGGCCGTCAGCGCTGCATGATGCCGTGCTCAAGGTGCGCAGAGGAGATGTCTGCGTGTTCCGTGTCGAAGTCCACGGCATCGAACCCGCCCTCCGGATCCGTGTAGAGACGGATCGCGAGAACGTCCGGCGAGGCGAGTTCGACCAACTCGCCGATGAATCCGGATCCCGGCTCACGTCCGGCGAGAACCAGACCCGGCCCTCGGAGACCGCGACGAGTCGGGTGGACACCACCGCGGGCGAACGCCGTCGCCACCGTGAGCAACTCGGGCCCGGCTGCCGCCAGCACGGTGCACTCATCGGATCCGAGCTCGACCAGTGCCACGTGGTCGACTTCGCAGACGTGCCGCACCGCATCGGCGACCGTGGCCAGGCTCGGCCGTCCCGCGAGCAACGCGACAAGGCGTTCGGACAGTGCCTGCCCCATCGTCATCTCGCAAATGTCCTCGACGCCGGTCATCATATGACCGCCGAGGGCGGCAGCCAATGAAGCGCAACGCCGCCCACCATGTCGAACAGGTTGCTGTGGTCGGTTGAACGGATTGGTGCCGCCGACGGTGGCCTGACCGTCGCGGGGAAGATGCTTGACCGGCGACACGGCACGCGCGCCACCGGACGCCGCCGATCCCGCGCTCACCGTGGAGCCCGACCCGCCCGTACCCGCGGTCGCAGCCACCGTCGTCACGCCGGCCCCGACCGCGACGACCGCCAGCGCGCTGCCCGCGATGCCGAGACCGCGGACCCGCAACCGTCGGCGTGCACTCGCCAGCACATCGGCCGTTGAGAACGGTGCCTTCGGCCCCGATCCCGGCGCCGTACCCAGGTTCATCAATTCCGTGAGATGGTCTTCGAACGAAGGGTTCTGTCCGGTCGCAGACCGATCACCGAGCTGAGGCATTGTGATGCGCCCAGCGGCCCAGCGGCCCAGCAGCCCGGCGGCTCAGCCGCTCAACGGCCCAGCGGCTTAACGGAGGGGCCGGAAGAATTCTCTAACGTCGGCAACGAGAAGGTCGGGTGCTTCCATGGCGGCGAAGTGCCCGCCGCGGTCGAACTCGGTCCAGTGCACGATGTTGTGTTGGGACTCGGCGATGCTTCTGATGGTGATGTCCATGGGAAAGACCGCGACCCCGGTGGGGACCGCGGATGGTTCGTGCGCCTGTCCCCAGCTTTTCGCGCCTTCGTAGTACAGGCGGGCGGAGGACCCCGCAGTCGCGGTCAGCCAGTAGATGCTGACGTCGGTGAGGAGGCGGTCACGGTCGACGGCGTCCTCGGGGAGTTCGGCGGCGGGGTCGGTCCACTCCTTGAACTTCTCGACGATCCAGGCGAGCTGACCGACGGGGGAGTCGGTCAGCGCGTAGGCGAGCGTCTGGGGCCGGGTGGACTGGATGCTGGCGTAGCCGGCCATCTCGTTCTGCCAGCGTTGCATGAGCTTCAGCCGCCCCTGATCGGCGTCACTCAGATTGTCGAGCTGTCCGGAGGGGAAGGTCAGCAGGTTGTTGACATGGATGCCGACGAGGTGCTCCGGGTCGATGTGTCCCAGCTCGGGGGAGACTAGCGCGCCGGTGTCACCGCCTTGGGCGCCGTAGCGCTCGTATCCGAGCCGCCGCATCAGCTCCGCCCATGCGCGGGCAACACGGACTGTGTTCCATCCGGTCTCGTGTGTGGGGCCGGAGAATCCGAAGCCTGGGATCGAAGGGGCGATGACGTGGAAGGCGTCGGCCGGATCGCCGCCGTGGGCGGCCGGGTCGACGAGCGGGCCGATGATGTCGAGGAACTCGGCGATCGAACCGGGCCAGCCGTGGGTGATGAGTAGCGGGAGCGCCGCGGGCTCTGGGGACCGCACGTGGAGGAAGTGGATGTTCTGGTCGTCGATGACGGTCGTGAACTGCGCGAACTCGTTCAGGGCGGCCTCCTGGCCGCGCCAGTCGTAGGCGGTGGCCCAGTACTCGGCCAGACCTTTCAGGTAGTCCAGCGGGACGCCCAGGTCCCAGCCCACGCCGGGCAGTTCGTCGGGCCAGCGGGTGCGCCCGAGGCGGTCTTGGAGGTCATCGAGCGCGCCCTGGGGGATGTCGATGCGGTAGGGGCTGATCTTGTCGTCGAGGGCCATACAGAACACGGTAGCGGCGATCTAGGTATGGATCGTTCCTAGTTCCGTGTCATTCTTGGGATGTGCTCGAAACTTCGGCTCGCCTGCTCCGTCTTCTGTCGTTGTTCCAAAGCCGCCGCGACTGGACCGGCGCCGAGCTCGCCGAGCGCCTCGGCGTCACCACTCGGACGGTGCGCAACGACGTCGAGCGATTGCGCCGGCTGGGCTACCAGGTCGACGGAACCGAAGGGGCGGCCGGCGGCTATCGGCTCGGATCGAGCGCCGTCATCCCACCCCTGCTTCTCGACGATGACGAGGCGGTGGCCGTGACCGTCGGGTTGCGCAGCGCGGCCGGCGGC
This sequence comes from Catenulispora pinisilvae, assembly GCF_015356865.1. Lineage (GTDB taxonomy): Bacteria > Actinomycetota > Actinomycetes > Streptomycetales > Catenulisporaceae > Catenulispora > Catenulispora pinisilvae. Next base: position 1,028 of record NZ_JAAFZA010000002.1, on the reverse strand, counting down.
TCGGTCGGCGGGATCGAAGAAGCGTCGGTCCGCGCCCTGGCGAAGATGCACCAACTGCTTCCGGCCCCTCTTCGGCGACGCGTGAGCGCGCTTGAGGCGTTTTCCGTGCACGCATCCGCTTCCGGTCCGACCGTCGATGCCGACATACTCACGGCACTCGCCAGCGCCTGCCGAGACCAGGAACAGATACGCATCGACTACCGCCGTCACGACGGCACCGAGAGCAGCCGTGCCATCGAGCCCCACCGGCTCGTCAACGCCGGACGATGCTGGTACCTCCTCGCCTGGGACACCGGCCGAGAGGCCTGGCGCAGCTTCAGGGTCGATCGGATCCGTCTGCGACCGAACCACACCGGGCGCCGATTCGCCCAGCGTCAGCTCCCTGACGACGACCCGGCGGCGTACGTCATCAGGGGCGTCAGTATGGCGTGGCCTTACCGGGTCACAGTCATCGCTCATGCGAACGCCGAGACCATCCTCACCCGGCTACCGGGGCAACTCGTGGTCGAGCCGATCGACGAGCACAGCTGCCGGGTCGAGCTCAGTTCAGATACCCCTCAGGTGCTTGCCGCATGGCTGGGAGCGCTGGGTGTCGACTTCGACATCGAGAATCCGGAACGACATCCGGAGCTCGTCGAGCACCTCAGGCAGACAGGCGAAAGATACCGACGCGCGGCCGCAGGCGGAAGCTAGACGATTGATTCCTGGGGGTACCGGCGCGAAACGGCACGCAGCCTCTGGCTGCCAAGGGCACAGTAGCGGCGCCTGGCCGCCCCGGCCGGCCACCCGAAGCCAACCAGGGCTGAGTGCGGCCGTCCGGGGCGCACAGTGTTTCGCTGCCGCGGCCAGGAGGGCCTTGCCCTAAGCCGTTTCGCAAGGACTGCTTGTCAGCCGTGGTCCTGCTAGTGCGGTGGCCGGATTGGTTCACCGGGTTGGTGGTGTGGTCACCTGTTGGACGAGAGTCGGGTGCGGAGGCCGCCGGTCGTGTACGGGGTTTAAAGGCGTTGTTGAGAAATCGGCAGATTTCG
>NZ_JAAFZA010000199.1 GCF_015356865.1 Catenulispora pinisilvae | reverse complement strand
TGGGCGGCCAGGCGGCCGGCGCGGGTGCGGCCGGTGAAGACGAAGGAGGCGCCGAACCCGATGACCAGTACCGCGAGGGCCGCGTAGGGGGCGTAGATGGTGGGGGCCGCGACCTTGTAGATCGAGCCGAAGACGGCGCCGCCGGTGACCGCGAGTCCGAGCAGGCAGGCGCCGGCCTTGCGCCACAGCGGCGTGTCGATCACCGGCGACAGGACCGCCAGTGACAGCAGCGCGTAGGTGACGGCCAGGCCGAACGCGCCGAAGGCCGACAGCCAGGAGTACATCGCGAAGTAGTGCGGCAGCCCTGGCGCGGCGAACAGGCCCGACCAGGCGGCGGTGAGCACGATCCAGACCGCGTAGACGACGACCACGACCGCGTTGCCCGCGCTCGGCGTGCCGCGCCGGGCCGAGACCCGGGCCAGCGCCTTGGGCATCCGATGGTCGCGGGCCATCGCGAACACGCCGCGCGCCCCGGACACCGACACCCCGATGTAGACGGCCGTCATGTCCAGCAGCACGATCAGCTCCACCAGCCGACGCACCGCCACGGCCCCCATACCGCCGGCCGAATGCGGCCCGGCGAGCACGGTCACCAGCCCGGCCGCCGGAGCCGGCGCGTTCCCGTTGGCCTGCCCGATGGCGTTCAGATCGAAGTGGAAGCCGACCACCTGCGCGTAACTGCCCAACAGGTAGAACCCGAACGCGGCGAGGATCGCGAACAGCACGGCCCGCGGCACGTCCCGTTTCGGATGCTCACTCTCCTCGGCGACATTGGCCGCCGCCTCGAACCCGGTGAACAGCAGCACCCCGTAGAGCACGCCGAACAGCACACCGCTCCAGTGCGTCGGGGAGCTGGACGGCTTGAACGCCTTGAAACTGTTGGCCGAACCGGCCTTGATGATGATGTAGAGGAAGAACACTGTCATCACCGCCAGCGAGAGCATCGCCAACACGAACTGTGCCCGCGTGGACAGCTGCACGCCTAGGTGCAGCACCACCGCGAGCAGCATCAGCAGCAGCACGTTCCAGCCCCAGCCCGGCAGCACGGAGTGCCCGAACTCGGCCAGTAGCAGGTCGTGGATCGTGCCGCCGAGCAGCACCGCGATCCCGGCGCCGAGGATGATGATCCCGGCGTAGTAGACCCACCCGGCCGCGACCCCGATGCGCTCGCCGAGCCCTTCGGCGATGTAGTCGTACAGCGAGCCCGCCGACTGGATCCGCTTGGTGAACTGCACGACCGTCCAGCCCAGCCCGAGCATCCCGACCGCGGCGATCACCACCGCCAGCGGAGCGGCGCCGCCGGCCCCCTTGCCGGAGGCCGTGATGATCCCGGCGACCAGCGGGACGATCGCCGCCACCGAGAACACCGGCCCCATGAAGCCGACCGACTGCGCGACGACGTCGAGCAGGCCGAGCTTGCGGCCGTTGCCGAGCTGTTCGTATCCGGAACGTGGTTGCTGTGTGGTCACTGCTGCTCCTCTGGCCGGGGACAAGTGAGGGGGAGTGAGGGGGAGTGAGGGGGGACAAGTGAGCACAGTGTGAGCGGGGTCCGCGACGGGTTACTTGTCCAGGAGCGCTCAGGAGTTGTCGGGGAGCGACAAGGGTCCGGCGTTCGCCCGGCGACAACGGGTGTGCGTTGCCGGACAAGCGCCCGGCGCGCGGCTTGACCAGACTCGGTTCCATGACCGACAAGCACGTGTTCCTCGTGACCGGCGCCGGAAGCGGCATCGGCGCGGCGACCGCCCGCCGGCTGGCCGCCGCCGGGCATCGGGTCGTCGTCGCCGGACGCCGCCGGGAGCCGCTGGCCGCGATCGCCACCGGGACCGGGGCGCTGGCCGTGGCCGGTGACCTGGCTGAGACCGCAGGAGCGGACGCCCTCGTGGCGGCGGCGCTCAACGCATACGGCCGGATCGACGGACTGGTGCTCAACGCGGGCATGATGATCCCCGGCGCGCTCGGCGAGACCTCCGGCGACGACTGGGACACGGTGATACGCGTCAATCTGACCGGCCCGGCGCTGCTGGCCAAGGCGGCACTGCCCGCGCTGCTCGCCGCACGCGGCGCGCTCGTCGCCGTGTCCTCGGTGGCCGGGCTGCGGGCCCCGACCGGCGCCAGCGCCTATGCGGTCTCCAAGGCCGGTCTGATCATGCTGACGCAAACCCTCGCCGCGGACTACGGTTCGGCGGGCCTGCGAGCCAACGCGATATGCCCCGGTTGGGTCCGCACCGAGATGGCCGATCGCGAGATGGACGACTTCGCCGGTCAGGTAGGCCGACACGAGGTGGCCGCGCGCGCCGCCGCCTACGAACAAGTCACGCGCCTGGTGCCGCAGCGCCGCGCCGCCGACGCGAGAGAAGTGGCCGAAGCCGTGGCCTGGCTGCTGTCCCCGGCCGCCTCCTACGTCAACGGCGCCGTGCTGCCGGTGGACGGCGGCGCGACCGTCGTCGACGTCGGCACCAGCGCCTACGGATTCCACATCGAGCCGCGCGGCTGAGCAACGGAGAGCCCTGATGCCCCACCCCCTGGGAACGCGGCCTGGCAAGGTCATCGCGGTCCACCTCAACTACCGCGGCCGGGCCGCCGAGCGCGGCCGGAACCCGGATCAGCCCTCGTACTTCCTCAAGCCCGCCACCTCGCTGGCCGGGACCGGCGACCCGCTCGTCCGGCCGCGCGGCTGCGAGCTGATGGGCTTCGAAGGCGAGATCGCGCTGGTGATCGGCGAGCGCGCGTACCAAGTCCCACCGCAGCGGGCCTGGGAACACGTCGCGTGGGTCACCGCCGCGAACGACGCCGGGGTCTACGACCTGCGCTACGCCGACCGCGGCTCGAACCTGCGTTCCAAAGGCTCCGACGGCTTCACCCCGATCGGCCCTCGGCTGCTCGACGCGCGCACCATAGAACCCGACGCCCTCCGCCTGCGGACCTGGGTCAACGGCGAACTCGTCCAGGACGACACCAGCGACACGCTCCTGTTCGACTTCGCCCGCCTGATCGCCGACCTGTCGCGGACCATCACCCTGGAACCCGGTGACGTCATCCTCACCGGCACCCCCTCCGGCGCGAGCGTCGTCGAACCCGCAGACCTGGTCGAGATCGAGGTGACCGGCGGCGCCCAAAGCACCGGCAAGCTGACCAACACCGTCGTCGAAGCGGATTCCGCACTGGCCGGATACGGCGCGATGCCGCGGGTGCTCGCCGAGGACAAGGCGGCCGCGTTCGGCGCTGCCGTCGCACCGACCCTGACGGCCGGGCGCCGCGCCGCCCTGACCGAGATCTCCGTGGCCACGCTCGCCTCCCAGCTGCGCAAACGCGGCTTCAACGGCTTCTTCGTCGACGGGGTGCGGCCGACACGTCCGGAGCTGAAGATGGTCGGGACTGCTCGAACCCTGCGTTACCTGCCGCTCCGCGAAGACCTGTTCGCCCGCTACGGCGGCGGCATGAACGCCCAGAAGCGTGCCATCGAGTCGGTACTGCCCGGTGAAGTGCTGGTGATGGACGCGCGCAGAGAGGCTGACGCCGGCACCCTCGGCGACATCCTGGCCTTACGAGCGCTCAAACGGGGAGCAGCGGGCATCGTCACCGACGGCGGTCTGCGGGACAGCGCCGCGGTGTCAGGGCTCGACCTTCCCGTCTACTCCTCGTCCGTCCACGTCGCGGTCCTGGGACGCAAACACGTGCCCTGGGATACCGACGTCCCGATCGCCTGCGGCAACACCCTCGTGCAGCCCGGCGACGTACTGGTCGGGGACGCGGACGGCGTACTGGTTCTGCCGCCGCACCTGCTGGACGAGCTCATCACCGACGCTCAGGAGCAGGAACTCCAAGAGGCGTTCATCACCGAGCAGGTGGCCGCCGGGGCCTCGGTCGCCGGTCTGTACCCCCTCGGCCCGGACTGGCAGCCGGCCTACCGGACCTGGCTTGACCAGCGCATCGACAACGGGTTTGACCAGCGCATCGACAACCGGATGGAGAGCCAGGCATGAAGTTCCGCTCCGACCCCCGGCAGATCCGCGGCTCCCTGGCCCCGGTCGTCACACCGTTCACCGACGACGGCGCCCTGGACCCCGACGGACTACGGACCCTGATCCGCTGGCAGCTGGCCTCCGGCTCGCACGGCATCTCCATCGGCGGCTCCACCGGAGAGCCCGGAGCGCAGAGCACCGAGGAACGCATCGAGGCCATGCGGATAGCGGCCGAGACCATCGCCGATCAGGTGCCCTTCCTGCCGGGCACCGGCTCGGCGAAGCTCGCCGAAACCCTCGAACTCACCTCGGCCGCCCGCGATCTCGGGGCGGACGCGGCGCTGATCATCACGCCCTACTACGCCCGCCCGACGCAGGAGGCGCTGTACCGCTGGTACGCCACGGTCGCCAGCGAGCTCCCGGATCTGCCCCTGATCGTCTACAACGTCCCCTCCCGCACCGCGGTCGAGATCGAGCCGGCCACCGTGGCCCGGCTGTTCCGCGACTTCGACAACATCGTCGGGATCAAGGAGACGACCAAGGACTTCGAACACTTCTCCCGGACCTACCACGCCTGCGGTCCCGAACTGCTGATGTGGTCAGGGATTGAGCTCCTGTGTCTACCTCTACTCGCCCTCGGAGGCGCCGGGTTCGTCTCCGCCCTGGCCAACATCGCTCCGGCCGCGGTGGCCCGGATGTACGAACTCTGGGCAGCCGGCGACCAGGACGGCGCGCGCGACCTGCACTACCGGCTGCACCCGCTGGTCGACCTGCTGTTCGTGGAGACCAACCCGGCCCCGGCCAAGTGGGTGCTCAAGGACGCCGGGCTCCTCGGCTCCGCCCACGTGCGACCCCCGCTCATCGAACCCACCGAGACCGGCCTGGCCAAGATCAAGGCCCTGCGCACCGCCGGTGCCGACCTGCTCGACTTCCCCGCGTAGAGGACCATCCATGACTTCCATCCCCGCGGACCTGCCCAAGACGATCCGCCACTGGATCGGCGGCGAGCAGGTCGATTCCGCCGACGGCCGCACCTTCGCCAACGCCGACCCGGCGAGCAACCTCGGGTACTGCGACGTCGCCTCCGGCGGCGCGGCCGATGTCGCCTCAGCCGTCACCGCCGCGCGCGCCGCGTTCGAGATCGGCCCCTGGCCGCGCCTGAGCCCGCGCGAACGAGGCCGGGTCCTGCACCGGATCGCCGAGGCCATCGAGGCCCGCGAGGACCGGCTCGCCACCTGGGAATCCTTCGACACCGGGCTGCCCATCACGCAGGCCCGCGGCCAGGCCCGGCGCGCCGCCGAGAACTTCCGGTACTTCGCCGACCTCGTCAACGCGCTGCACGAGGACGCCTTCCGCACCGCCGCGCAGATCGGCTACGTCGTGCGCAAACCGATCGGCGTGGCCGGGCTCATCACCCCCTGGAACACGCCGTTCATGCTGGAGAGCTGGAAGCTGGCCCCGGCGATCGCCTCCGGCTGCACCGTCGTGCTCAAACCGGCCGAGTTCACCCCGCTGTCCGCGTCGTTGTGGCCGGAGATCGCCGAGGCGGCCGGGCTTCCGGCCGGTGTGCTGAACATCGTGCACGGCATCGGTGAGGAGGCCGGCGCCGCACTGGTCGAACACCCCGACGTGCCGCTGATCTCCTTCACCGGCGAGACCACCACCGGGCAGACCATCATGCGCGCCGCCGCGACCGGTCTCAAAGGCCTGTCGATGGAGCTCGGCGGCAAGTCCCCGTGCGTCGTCTTCGCCGATGCCGACCTGGACGCCGCCGTGGACGGCGCGCTGTTCGGAGTCTTCTCCCTCAACGGCGAGCGCTGTACCGCCGGCTCGCGGGTCATCGTCGAGGCGTCGATCTACGAGGAGTTCGTCGCCCGCTACGCGGCCCGCGCCGCACGGATCCGGGTCGGACCCCCGCAGGATCCTGACACCGAGATCGGTGCCCTGGTCCATCCCGAACACTATGCGCGCGTCCTGGGCTACGTCGCCTCCGGCATCGCCGAAGGCGCACGCCTGGTCGCCGGCGGCGCGCGCCCCGATGCCCTCCCGGACGGCAACTACCTGGCCGCCACGGTCTTCGCCGACGTGACCCCGGCGATGCGTATCTGGCGCGAGGAGATCTTCGGGCCGGTCGTGGCCATCGCCCCCTTCGCCGACGAGACCGAGGCGATCCGGCTGGCCAACGACACCCGCTACGGCCTGGCCGGCTACGTCTGGACCTCGAACCTCAAGCGCGGCCACCGGGTCGCCCAGGCGATCGACGCCGGGATGGTGTGGCTGAACTCGCACAACGTGCGGGACCTGCGGACCCCGTTCGGTGGCGTGAAGGCCTCCGGGCTCGGCCAGGAGGGCGGCGCGCACAGCATCGACTTCTACACCGACTCGCAGATCGTCTCGGTCGCGCTCGGTGACACCCACGTCCCGCGCTTCGGTGCCGTCGTCGATGCCGACGAGGAGGGCTGACATCCATGACCGAAACCCAGCTGACCGAAACCCCGCCGCCGCCGGACGTCGTGCGCTCCGCGTATGCCCAACTGGCCGTGACCGATCTGGACGCGGCCCGCTGGTTCTGGGTCGAGATGCTCGGCTTCCATGTGCAGTGTCAGACCAAGGACAGCCTGTACCTGCGCGGCACCGACGAGCTCACGCACCACTCGCTGGTGCTGCGTCGCGGCGATATCGCGGCCCTGGACCACATCGCCTACCGGGTCCGGACCCCGCACGACGTCGATCGGGCTGAGAGCTATTTCAGGGCCCTGGGATGCCAGGCGCGCCGGATCCCCGGCGGTCGCGGGACGCACGGGATCGGCGATGCGGTGCGGGTGGTGGACCCGCTCGGGTTCCCGGTCGAGTTCTTCTACGAGATCGAACACGCCGAGCGGCTGATCCAGCGTTACGACCTGCGGCGCGGCGCGGAAATCGCCCGGCTGGACCACTTCAACATCTGTACCCCCGACATCCCCGCCGCCTATAGGCATTACCAGGGCCTGGGATTCGGCTGTTCGGAGACCATCGAGGGTGACGAGCACGAGCTGTACGCGGCCTGGATGTACCGCAAGCAGACCGTCCACGACGTCGCCTTCACCGGCGGCGCCGGACCCCGGCTGCACCACCTGGGCCTGGCCACCCACGAATCGCACCAGGTGCTGCGCACCGCCGACCTGTTCGGCGCGGTCCACGCCGAGCACCACATCGAGCGCGGACCCGGCCGGCACGGCGTCTCCAACGCCTTCTACGTCTATCTGCGCGACCCCGACGGGCATCGGGTGGAGATCTACACGTCTGACTACTACACCGGCGACCCGGACCACGAGACGTACCGCTGGAACATCCACGACGACCGGCGCCGGGACTTCTGGGGCAACGCGGTCATCGAGTCCTGGTACCGGGACGCCTCCCCGGTCCTGGATCTCGACGGGATTCCGCGGCCCATCACCGACACCGTCCTCGACGAGTCCGCCGACGCCACTCGGGTCGGTGCGGATGGGCTCGGCTGACCCCCTCTCCCTATTACTGAGGAAACGAGCACACGATGACCACCTACGAGCAGGACTACGTCGCTTCCGATCTGTGGCCCACGCTGAACGTCCTCGACAACAGCGGGTTCGCCGCCTACAACATCCCCGAGATCCCGGTCCTGGACGGCCGGACCCTCACCCTGCGCCTGGATTCCGCCGGCGAGGTCTCGGTGCGGTTCGTCGGTGGGGGACAGGTGGAGCTTCGGGAGGGCTCGGCCACGAGCGTCCACCACGCCTCGGTGAAGGAAGTCGACCCGGGCCTGTTCCTCGTGCACTTCGTTCGGGCCGATGACGAGAAGCGTGCTGTGGTTCTGGTGCTGGACCTCAGTGCCGGTGTCGCGACCGTCGTGCGCAGTTCCATCGTCACCGGCTCGGCCAAGGGCGGGCTCTTCGCCGCCGAGGAGGTGGTCGGAGGCGTCATCAACGGCGCCGCCGAGCTCGCCGAACGGCATCAGCGCACCGCCGAGCTCGTCGGCCGCCGAGTCCAGTACGTATACGGGCCCGACAACGCGTACGAACACATCTATCTGCACGAGAACGCGTACGCCTGGCACTGCCTGGCCGGCGCCGAGAAGGGCCTGGCCGACGTCGACCGGGCCCGCGTATGGAAGATCCGCGAGGACATCTACTTGCTCACCTGGCAGGAGAAGGTCGTACCCTGCGACGGCATCGTCATCCTCAACTTCCGCACCAACCAGTCCACCGGCCGGATCTGGGGCTACGACACCGACGCCGGCACCACCAACGCCATCGCCATGGGCGCCCGCGCCATCATGCTGAACCACACCGCTCACGACCCCGCCACGTGGACGGCCTGAACCGTGGACCTGCGACTGGCCGACCGGGTGGTGGTCGTCACCGGCGGCGCCTCGGGCATCGGCGCGGCCTGCGTCGAGGCGTTCCGCGGCGAGGGGGCACGCGTCGCGGTCGTGGACCGCGAGCCGTCCGCGCCGTGGCCGGTCGACGTCACCGACGAAGCTCAGGTGGCGACGGCGCTCGACGCCATCGCCGCTATCTACGGCAGCATCGACATCCTCGTGTGCTGCGCCGGGATCTCCGGCCCGGTGGGTACACACGCGTCCGAAATCGCAGCGCGGGACTGGGATTCGGTGATGGCAGTGAACGCCGGGGGCGCCTTCTTGGGCGCCAAGCATGCCGTGCCGCATCTGCGTCGGGCCGAGGCGCCGAGCATCGTGCTGCTCGCCTCCGACTCCTCGCTGCTGGCCTCCGAGGGCATGGCGCCGTACTGCGCTTCCAAAGGCGCTGTGCTGATGCTGGGAAAGGCGTTGGCCACCGACCTCGCTCCGGACGGGATCCGGGTCAACTGCGTGTGCCCCTCGATCGTGGACACCCCGATGTCGCGCGCCGACATGGGACGCGAGGACGGCTTCGACGGCGTGGGCTACCCGGTGCAGACCGCCGCCGAGGTCGCCGCGCTCGTGGTGTTCCTGGCCTCGCCGGTGGCCCGACCGGTCAACGGCACGCACCTGCTGTCGGACTTCGGCATGGCGGCCAAGTCGGGATTCCCCATGGACTGACGTGCTTCCCGGCGGGCAGGTTTGCTCGCAGTGGCGCGAAGAAGGCCTCAGGCCGGGGAACGCCACCGGCGCCGGACGGCGGGTGGGTGACCCGCCGGCCGACGCCGGGACGTATTCGCATCGCTCGGTGTCGCTGTCGGTATCGCTCAGGAACCCGAACCCGCCATGGCGGTGCCCAGGGTGTTCAGCGCCTTCTGAACCATGGCCTGGGCCGTGGAGTTCAGGTTGGAGTTGGTGCCGTTGACGACCCAGTCCTTGCCGGAGAACATCACCACGGTCACGCCGTTGTCCACGCCGCCGGTGGTGCCGCTGCTGGGTATGCCGAGCAGCTGCGCCGCCTTGGTGGACGCCTCGCCCAGTTCGCGGGAGTCGTTGTCCGAGGTGCTCTGGTTGTTCGCGGTCTGGGTGTCGCCGAAGATCGAGCCGATGACCTTGCCCTTGTAGAAGATCAGCGCGAACTCACGGCCGGACATGCCGTGTTCCTTGTAGAAGAAGTGCGGGCAGGGAGTCTTGCGGTCCCAGCAGTCGTCGCCCAGCACGAAGAACGGCACGTGGTGCGCGGCCAGCTGCTTGCCGTTGCTGTCCTGGAACGTGGTGTCGCCCTGGTGGTCGGGGTCGGGATCCGGGTCGCTGCCGTCGTCGTCGATGGCCATGCTCGACGTGTACGTGAACACGCCCTTGGTGGGCTGGTACACGTTCACGTTCATGGCCCGGGTCATGGTGTTGATGTGCGGCTTGGTGTTGACCTTGGTGGCGGTCGTCGAGTTCTTCTTGATGTCCGCCAGCACCTGTGCGGCGGTGTAGTCGGTGCCCGAGGCGGCGACCGCGTTCGCCGTGAGCGGGTGGTGGGCCGGAGCGGCGTGGGCGCTCGCTGAGGCGAACTGGGTGCCGAGTGCGAAGGCTGCGGCGGCTGCCACAGCGAAGCCGGTACGGATCGATGACATGGGTGTGGGGCCTTCCGTCGATCGTCAGTAAACTTTCTTAACGAGAATCGAAGCACCCTTGTCGCGGTTGCGCAATCATCTCCTCAAGATCATCTTTAAGGAATTTTCACGCGCCACGAGCGAGCGCCGCCCGGGGCGGGGATCCCGCCTCGGGCGGCGCTCGTTCCTTCCGCCGTGCCAAGTGCTGGTCAGGATCCTGCGAAGGACCATTCACTCGCGGTCCCGGCCGGACCGCTCTGCACGACTATCGCCCCGTTGCCGCTCCCGGAGACCGTGGCGACCAGGCCGCTGGTCTGGTTCTGCAACCGGTAGTAGCCGTCTCCGGCCGGGACCAGCTGCCAGTGCTCGTTGCCGACGCCGATGTCGGTCCACTGCTCCAGTTGGTTGCCCGAGGCCGTGGATCCGTAGGTGTCGTCGAGCACCTTGCCGCTGTTGGGGCTGACCAGTTCGACGTAGCCGCCGCCGACCGATCGCACCGTCCAGCGCTCCCACGGGTCGCCGAAGTCGGCCCACTGGTCGACCTTCGTGCCGTCGGCGGTGCTGCCGCCGGGCACCTCCAGGTCCAGGCCGCTGCCCCGGTTGACCAGGGCGTAGGTGTGATTCGGGGCCGGGGCTGCAACCAGCTTCCACGTCTGCTCGGGCGTGCCGAGGTCGGTCCACTGGATGACCGGCGTGCCGTCCGCGGTGCCCGCCGCGGCGGCCGCGGCCACCAGGGAGCTGGATCTGTTGATCAGCTTGACGGTTCCGTCGGGGTTCTGCTGCGCCTGCCACTGCTGGTTCGCGCCGCCGTTGTCAGTGGCCTGATCCAGGACCGTCCCGGCGCCGGCGGAGGAACCGGGGTCCGCCAGCAGGCTGAAGTCGTTGTGGTTGACGACCTTGACGTAGCCGCTGCCGTCGCCGACCAGTGCCCACTGCTCCCAGGCCGCTCCGGTGTCAGTCCACTGATCCACGGTGGTGCCGTCGGCCGTGTTGCCGCCGGGCACCTCCAGCACCTTGCCGCTGTTGGCGTTGCCGACGCCGCTCCAGAGCTGCCCGTAGTCCTGACCGGTCGGGGTGATCGACAGGTTGTCGAACTGCACGCCCTGATAGCCGCCGGTGCCCAGGCCGATCTGGCCGTGGCTGTAGGCGGAGTCGGTGGCCGAGCCGAGGGTGGTGCCGTCCAGCGCGGCGGTGATGGTCGAGCCCTGCACCGTGAGGGACACGTAGTGCCAGCTTCCGGTGCCCGGCGCCGAGACCGTGCCACCGGCCAGCGTGGTGCGGCCGTTCGCGACGTTGTTCTTCACGATCGACCAGGTGCCGTCGCTGCCGACGATCGCGTAGTAGCCGTCGAGGTCGGCCGGGTGGCCGCCCTGGGCGTCGACGCGGGCGATCAGCTCGGCGCTGCCGGCCTGTTCGAAGTAGACGTCGCTAGCGACCGTGTAGTCGGTCCAGTCCACGTCGCCGAGCAGCGCGTACGGTTCGCTGTCGTCGTTCCACTCGATCGGCTTGGTCCGCGCCATCTGCCGCACGCACATGCCGGAGCGGCCGGCGCACGGCACGGTCTCGAACGCGCCCTGCTGGTCGGCGAGGTAGCGGGCCTCCTCGCCGGTGGCGTACTGATCGAAGTTGTCGCTGTAGGGCAGGGCCATGGTCGCGCGGGCATTGCCCACGGCGGTGCCGTGCCCTTGGCCGGTGGTGGTCGTGATGCTGTATATGCGGCCGGGCTGGAGGGCCAGCGTGTAGGCGCCGCCGCTCGGGGTGATGTCAGAGTCCTGAACCATGTAGTCGCCGGTCGTGAAGTCGCTGGACCACACGTGCACGGTTCCGGTCGACAGGCCGCCGGCCACGGTCATGGTGACGCTCTGCGCGGCCGGGGCGTCCAGCGTCTCGAAGACGGTCGAGTAGTCGCTGCCGTTCGGCGCGGCCAGGGTCACGTAGCTGCCGCTGTGCGGGTCGCCGTTGTCGCCGCTCCCGCTCAGGTAGCCCGAGGCGCTGTCGATGTAGTGCCATCCCGGCGCGGTGAACTGCGTGGTCTGGGCGGTCGCCCACAACGCCGATCCCAGTTGGTAGGACCCGGCCCACGGCTGGTTCGCCAGCATCAGCCCGGTCTGGGACCAGGTCTGGTCCGGGTAGATCGAGGCGACCGGCGGCCAGTTGATGTACGCCGTCATCTTCCCGTCGATGTAGTCCCGGTTGATCGCCCGCGCCACGGCCGGTCCGGCGTTCAAGTCCTCCGAGCCGTTCTCGCTGGCCCACAGGTTCTGCTTCAGGCTCTGCGCGGCCGCGGGGCTCGGACACGAGGTGTAGTCCGACAGGTAGCCGCACGGGTAGTGCATGCCGACCGTGGCGACGGCGGCGGAGAAGGCGGGGTCGGACGCCAGGTCGTTCGCGATGTCCCAGTCGAAGCTGTCGGCGGCCACGATCTTCGTGCTCAGGCCGGCTTCGACCAGCGCGGCATGGAAGTTCTCGTACCAGGTCTTGCTGTAGTCGCGCTCGTTCCAGCCGCCGATGCTGTCGATGGTGAATCCGTGGTCTGATTTGGCGTGCTCGATCCAGTCGACGTAATAGTTGATCATGTCCGTCGACCAGAAGTACGGCTGCCCGGGGTTGGGGTTGGCCGGGTCGTCGACCCCGATCCAGCCGGGGGCTCCCAGGCCAGCGCGACGAACTTGATGTCGGGGTTGCGGGCCTTGGCCTGTCCCATCAGCCACCACTCGTAGCCGCGGTTGTAGTCGGCGTCGTTCGGCGTGTGCTGGGCGCTGGGCTCGGCGCCGTCGGTGGAGTTGGTGTCGCCGCCGACCTCGACCTTCAGGATCTGTAGGTCCGCGCCGTAGCCCGGTTTGAACAGGTAGTCCAGGATCTGCGAACGCTGCGGTTCGGGGTAGTCGAACAGGAGCCGCGAGTTGGCGCCGGCGCTGAGCGCACCGACGCCGTCGAAGGTGCGGCCGCTGTGCGTGCCGTCGACGGTGATCGAGGTGACGTCCGCGTGGGCGGGGGCGGCGAACGTGCCGCCGGACAGGAAGCCGGCGGCCAGGAGTACTGCGCATCCGGCGGCGAGCAGCCGGAGCCGATGTCGGATCATGGCGGCCTCTCTCGGGGCAATAGCAAGTCCCGGGCAATAGCAAGTCTCGGGCGATGGCAAGACGGCTTGGCCGGTGTGCCCGGTCGGGGCCTTTCCGGTGCGCCGGAACAGACGACCCCTATAGCAATAGGCTGACCTCGCATCGTCATCATCGTTCAGCGCCCGCCGCAGGCAAAGGGGTTCCATGCGCATCCGTCGCTCGGTCATCTGGGCCGTCGCCGCCGCAATCGGAGCCGCGACCGCCGGCGTGGTCGCCACGATGGCCGGCGCCGCGCCCGGCAAACCCGCCGCGAGCGAGGTCAGCTACGTGATCCCGACCGTCTCGACGGCGGCCGCCAACCTCGCCGACGGGCTTTCGCTGGCCGTGAACGTGGGCGGCGGGCCGACCCGGGACGTTGAGGTTGACACCGGTTCGCTCGGGTTCGTCATAGCCCGCGGCGCCCTCGGTTCCGGCGCGGTGGACACCGGCAAGGCCGGCTTCATCGAGTACACCAGCAGCGGGGAGATCCTTTCCGGGGAGTACTTCCTGGCGACCGTCAGCTTCCAACGTCCGCAGGGCGCCGTGGCCACCGTCCCGATCCGGGTTCTGGGGGTGACCGCCAGCAGCTGCGCGAGCGGCTACCCCGACTGCACGCCGGACAGCGACATCAGCAAGGTCGGCATGCTCGGCGTCGGATACAGCGAGTACGCCAAGACCGACAGCCCCGGCCCCACCTCCGCGGACAACGCGTTCCTCCAGCTCGCGGCGATGCACAACGGCCAGGCGCAGCCCGGCTACATCGTCACCCGCAGCGGCGTCACCCTCGGTCTGACCGCGCAGCAGATCGCCTCGTTCCACACCGTGCACCTGGCGTCGGCACCGCCGCCGAGCGGCACGGGCTCCGACATAGAGTCGATGCCCGGCTGCTTCGCCTTCCCGGACCACGGCGATGCTTCACACTGCGGCTCGATCCTGTTCGACACGGGGATCAGCCGGATGATCGTCGGCCTTCCGACCGCCGACCGGCCGGCGGCGATCGCCACGGCCATTCCCAACGGCACCCGGATCAAGGTCGGCACCCCGAACCTGACCGGCCCGGAGTTCGGCTACACCACTACCGTCGGCGACCCCGGCGATCCCATCGCGCCGCTGGGGAATCCGGCCGCGTCGTGGGCGCACGACACCGCGTTCGTCAACACGGGCCGTGAACTGCTTGCCGCGTATGACTATCTCTACGACGCGGTCGGCCGGCAATCCGGCTTCAGAAGCGATCCCAACTAGGGGATAATCCATATCCAGTCGCCGGTACCCGCGCGACGGGAGGGCCAGCCGTGCGTTTCGCCATACTGGGGCCGACGACGGTCGACGACGGGGTCGGGGTGACCGAGCTGCCGTCGGGCATCCCCGAGGCGGTGCTGGTCGTGTTGTTGCTGAGCAGCCCGCGCACGGTCCAGCTGGACGCCCTGGTCGACGCGGTGTGGGCCGACCGGCCACCGGCGGCGGCCGTCGATTCGCTGCGCAACCATCTGAGCCGCCTGCGCCGGTTCCTGGGGCCGGTGACCGCCGAGCGGCTGACCACCCGGCCGTCCGGCTACCTGATCGATCTGGACGGGGCCTCCTTCGACGTCGCCGAGTTCGTGGCGCTGTCGCGGCAGGGGCGACGATCGGCGGCCGAAGGCGCGTGGGCCGAGGCGTCGGCGTCGTTGACCGCCGCGCAGGTGCTGTGGCGGGGCGAGCCGCTGGCCGGCCGGTCCGTCGGCCTGGACCTCACCAGCCGCCTGCACGGGTTGCGGGAGGAGCGGCTGCTGGTGCAGACGGTCCGCATCGAGGCGGATCTGTATCTGGGACGGCATCAGGACCTGCTCGGCGAGCTGTCGGACCTGACGGCGACCCAACCGCTGCACGAACCGGCCTGGCGGCAGCTGAGCCTGGCGCTGTATCGGGCCGGGCGGCAAGCTGACGCGTTGGAGGCACTGCTGCGGTCGCGGAGCCTGCTGGACGAGCAGTTGGGTCTGGATCCCTCGCCTGAGCTGCGCGAGCTGTATCAGCGGATCCTGAATCAGGATCCTGCGCTGGATGCGGAATTCGGCCAGGGCCCGGTCGGGATCGCGGCGCTGGCGCCGGTGTCGGGCGTCGCGGATCCGGTGTCGGGTCCGGCAGATCCGGTGCCGCAGCCGGCCGCTAAGGCCGAGCCATCACCGATGGCCGAGCCGCAGCCGATGGCCGAGCCGGGCACCGGAGCGGTCGGCGTCGCCCAACTGCCCGCCCTCATCAGCGATTTCACCGGCCGCGACGAGCAGATCCGGTTCCTCTACGACGCGATCGCGGCCCGCTCCGGCCGAGCCGGTCAGGTCCCGGTCGCGGTGATCACCGGCGGGGGAGGGCTGGGCAAGACGTCACTGGCCGTCGCCGCGGCGCATCACATCTCTGGCCTGTTCCCCGACGGGAGCCTGTTCGTCGACCTGCACGGCATGGACGCCACGACGAAAGACCCCGCCGAGGTGCTGGGACAGTGGCTGGTCGACCTGGGGACACCCGCGGAGTCGGTGCCGGTGGACGCCGAGGCCCGGCAGGCGCGATTCAGGAGTCTGACGCACGCCAAGCGGCTGCTGGTCGTCGTCGACAACGCCCGCAGCGCCGCGCAGGTGTTGCCGTTGCTGCCGGCCGCATCCGGCAGTGCCGTCCTGGTCACCAGCCGATCCCGGCTGGCCGACCTGCCGGCCGCGGCCCGGCTGGACCTGAGGCCGTTGTCCGGGGCGGAAGCGCTGAGCATGTTGGAGGAGTTGGTCGGCGCGGAGCGTTTGGACGCCGAGCCGGAGGCTACCGAGGACATCCTGCGGGTGTGCGCCGGTCTACCGCTCGCCTTGCGCATCGTCGGCGCCCGGCTCCAGGTCCGCAGCTCCTGGCCGGTGCACACGCTGGCGACCCGGCTGGACGACGAACGGCGCCGCCTGGACGAGCTGAGCATCGGCGATCTGGCCGCCCGGGCCAGTTTCGAGGTCGGCTTCCGGAGCCTGCCGCCCGGCCCGCGTCCGGAATCGGCGCCGACGACGGTGTTCACGCTGCTCGGTCTGGTGACCGGACCGGACATCACGGTGGACGCGGTCGCCGCCTTGGCGGGCATCTCGATCGCGGATGCCGAGGCCGCCCTGGACGTCCTCATGGACGCGCACCTCGTGGACAGCGCGAGCCCCGGCCGCTACCACCTGCACGACCTGTTGCGGGACTTCGCCCGCGAACTCGCCACGCCGACAGACGGGGAGGGGGAGGACTCCGAACGCGTGTCGACGCGCTCGGCGGCGCTCACCCGGCTGCTCAACTGGTAC
Source organism: Catenulispora pinisilvae (assembly GCF_015356865.1). GTDB lineage: Bacteria > Actinomycetota > Actinomycetes > Streptomycetales > Catenulisporaceae > Catenulispora > Catenulispora pinisilvae. Next base: position 3,145 of record NZ_JAAFZA010000199.1, on the reverse strand, counting down.
TGCCACACCGCCTCGGCGGCCGCCGACCAGTTGGCGACCCGGACCACGGACTGGGGCCTGTTGGCCAGGGTTCCGGTGACCGCCGTGATCCCGGACTTCGTCGACCGCGAGGCGGCCTGGTCCTGGTTCGGCGCGGAGTCGGCCAATCTCCAGGCCGCCGTGGTCTGCGCCGAGGCGTATCTGCCGGGCTCGCAGGCCTGGGTGCTGGCCTCCCAACTGGTGCTGTTCGCCAGCCAGAGCAGGCGATGGGCGGAGATGGCGGCGACGTTCACGGTCGCGTTGCGCTGTGCCCGGCGCGAAGCGGATCCGCTGGGTCTGGCGCGGATTCTCAGCGTATTGGGTTACGCGCTGGGCCACCTCGAACGCTACGACGAGGCGTTGGAGACCGCTCACCAGGGAGTCGAAGCCGCCGAGCGGGTCGGTGACCTGAAGCTGCTGATAACCGCGTGCAACTGCTACGGATGGCTTCTGCTGAAGGCCGAACGCCCCCGAGAGGCCGTGACGCAGCAAGAGAAGACCGTCGCCGCACTGCGGGAGATCAACGAGCCCGAGCAGATCGCCGCGGGCCTGGCCGATCTCGCCGAGGCGCTGGCCGCCTGCGGCGAGCACCAGGCGGCCGTCGGGTGTCTGCAAGAGGCGCTGCTGCTGGCCCGTAAGGCCGCCGCGGCCTATATCGAGGCGAGCATCTTGAACGCCTTGGGGGCGGCCCACGATGCCAACGGAAGCGACGAGGAAGCGGTGTCCCTGCTGACCGACGCCGCGCGGCTGCGCGGTGCCATCGACGATCGGGCCGGGCAGGGTGAGAGCCTGCTGCGGTTGGCCCGGGTGCTGGCGCGCCTCGGACGCTCGCAGGAAGCGGCGGCGGTCTGGGCCGAGGCGTCCGCGCTGGTCGACGAGCTCGGCGGCGAAGAACTGGCCGAGCTGCGCGCGACCGTTGAGAAGACGGTGATGGCGGCCACCGATCAGGCGGACTGAGTCAGGGTTCATACCTTCGCCGTCCAGTCTTACAGGCCTCTGTGATGTCGGTGTTACGCCGGTGATAGTCGCTGCCGCGATTCTGGGCCCACTGCTCCGCTCGCGTCCGAACCGACATCCAGAGGACGGCCTCGACCATGCCAACACTTCGAAGACTTCATCGACCATCCGTGACCGCCCTGACGCTCCTGCTCGCGGCGGCGACGGCCGGTGCGATCGCTGTGGCCCCCGCCTCAGTCGCCGCTGCGAGCCCGGCGGGCTGGCAGGAGAACCTGGCCCAGGCGCACTCCGACGACGTGAACGCCGCCTGGACCGGCCACGCTCTCGGTATCCGGAACGCCCACGCCACCACAGCGCACAGCTCGGTCGGCTACGCCATGGACACCTTCCCGGCGCATCCCCTGTCCGCCGCGACGAATCAGTTCACTGTCATCGCCGGTGAGCAGCAGCCCTCCGGTACCCGTGTCGAGGTCGATATCAGGGGTCAGGCTGCCAACGGCTCCTGGACCGAGTGGACTCCCGCGGTAGCCGGTGGCGCGACTCGGCTTTCGGCTTCGGCGAACCTGGTGCAGACCCGGGTCACCCTGCGGGCCTCCGCTTCCGGGGCGACCCCGAGCGTCAGCAGTATCGCGGTGACCGCGGACCCGACCCGCACGGCGGCCGTGGCTGCTCCGAACGCCACCACGAACCCGTTGTCCTACAAGGTCTACGCCACCGATGAGGGCTTGGTCGGCGGCACCACCGCGAACGGCCATGTGATCCAGCCGAACGACCACTTCGTGGCGCTGCCGTCCGGTTCGGCGTTGTCGCCGCAGGGTTCGGGGGAGTACTCGGTCCAGGTCTGCGGGCCGGTGCGGTGTGAGACCGCGCCGGTGTGGGACGTCGGCCCGTGGAACATCCACGACAACTACTGGGACAACCCGCGCGCCGAGTTCACCGACCTGCCGCAGGGCGAGCCGGAGGCCCAGGCCGCTTACGACAACGGCTACAACGGCGACAAGTCAGACATCGGGTCCACGGTCGTGAACCCGGCCGGTATCGACCTGGCCGATGGCACCTTCTCCAACATCGGCCTGACCGACAACGGTGATGTCACCGTCACCTACCTGTGGACCAGCGGCGGGACCCCGCCGCCGCCCGCGGCGTACTCGCAGGGCAGCGGCGGCCGGGTCGCCACCGGCGTGCACGCCGACGGCCGGGCCGAGGTGTTCGCGGTGACGCCGTCCGGCGGGATCCAGAACAAGTACGAGACCTCTGCGGGCGGCGCGTGGTCGGGCTGGAACGGCTTCGGTCCTTCCGGTACCGCGGTCGCGGTGGCCGCCGGCCGCCATGCCGATGGCAGGCTGGAGGTCTTCGCCGTCATGAGCGACGGCTCGATGCAGAACCGGTATGAGACGGTCGCCGGTGGTGCCTGGTCCGGCTGGAACTCCTACGCGCCTGCGGGAACCGCCAAGGACGCCGTTGTCGGTGTCCACGCAGACGGACGCTTGGAAGTGTTCGCGGTGACGCCTTCGGGCGGCGTCCAGAACAAGTACGAGAAGGTCGCGGACGGCGCCTGGTCCGGCTGGAACGGCTTCGGCCCCAGCGGCACGGTCGACGCGGTCACGGCGGCGCGGCACTCCGACGGTCGCCTTGAGGTGTTCGCCGTGCTGACGGATGGTTCGATGCAGAACCGGTATGAGACGGTCGCCGATGGCGCCTGGTCCGGCTGGAACTCCTACGCCGCCGCCAGCACGGCCAAGGGCACCGGGTCGCCTGGCGTCGACGCCGCCGGCGCACACGAGGACGGTCGGCTTGAGGTGTTCGCGGTGACGCCTTCGGGTGGCATTGAGAACAGGTACGAGAAGGTCGCGGACGGGGCCTGGTCGGGCTGGAACGGCTTCGGGCCTTCTGGTGTCGCGACTTCCGCGACGGTGGTCCGGCACTCCGACGGTCGATTGGAGGTCTTCGCGGTCATGAGCGACGGCTCGATGCAGAACCGGTACGAGACCGTCGCCGGCGGTGCGTGGTCAGGTTGGAACGGCTTCGCCTCGGCAGGGACTGCTCACGTGTGACCCCAAGCTCGTTGCTTGACTCCATAGCTGCTTGACCCTATGGCTCGACTGCCGATATATATCAGCTGTCGAGCTGTAGGGGCGGGTGGTGGCGGGGTTGGGGTATGCAGACGTTG
>NZ_JAAFZA010000198.1 GCF_015356865.1 Catenulispora pinisilvae | reverse complement strand
CAAGATGCCCCGGACGCGGGCGATCAGTACGATCGGGCTCGGAGGTTTGAGGTCAGACCTCTGCGAAGGGGGTGGGCTCGGTGGTGGAGACGGACCAGGCGGCGGGGACGGCGCGGGTGTGGGCGGTGAGCGACCTGCATGTGGCGCATCCCGACAATCGCGAGATCGTGGACCGGCTGCGGCCCGGGCACGAGGGCGACTGGCTGATCGTGGCCGGGGATGTCGGCGAGCTGTTCGAGGACGTCATCGCGGCGCTGGAGTTGCTGGCGGGCCGGTTCGCCAAGGTGCTGTGGACGCCGGGCAACCACGAGTTGTGGACCCACCCGCACGACCCGGTCACGCTGCGCGGCGAAGGCCGGTACCTCGGCCTGGTCGAACGCTGCCGCGCGCTGGGTATCGTGACGCCGGAGGACGAGTACCCGGTCTGGGCCGGGCCTGGCGGGCCGGTCGTGATCGCCCCGCTGTTCCTGCTCTATGACTACAGCTTCATGCCGGCCGGTGCGCAGAACATCGCCGAGGGCCTGGCCATCGCCGAGAAGGCGGGCATCGTCTGCACCGACGAGTTCCTGTTGCACCCGGATCCGTACCCGAGCCGCGAGGCCTGGTGCCGGGCCCGGGTCGCGGCCACCGAGGCCCGGCTCGCCGAGTTGGACCCGGACCTGCCGACGGTCCTGTTCAACCACTATCCGCTGGTGCGGGAGCCCACCAGGATCCTGCGATACCCGGAGTTCGCGCAGTGGTGCGGTACGCAGGCCACCGCCGACTGGCACAAGCGCTTCGCGGCGACGGACGTGGTCTACGGGCACCTGCACATCCCGCGCCGCACGGTCTACGACAACGTGCGCTTCACGGAGGTCTCGCTCGGGTATCCGCGCGAGTGGCGCCAGCGGCCGCCGACGGACCCGCTGCGACAGATCGTGCCGGCCCCCGCGCCGACCACCGCCACGACCCCCTCGGCAACCATCGCCGCGACCACCAAGGGACAGCCGTGATCGAGAGCATCCTGCCGGCCTCGGTGACGTCCGTGGAGAGCTACACCGACGCCGACGACCTGTTCCCCGAGGAGGCCGCGCTGGTCGCCCGGGCCGTGGAGAAGCGGCGCCTGGAGTTCGCGACGGCCCGCTGGTGCGCCCACAAGGCCCTGGCCGACCTGGGCTACCCGGCCACGCCGATTCTGCACGGGCCGAAGAACGAGCCGCTGTGGCCGGACGGGGTGATCGGTGCCCTGACCCACTGCGACGGCTACCGGGCTGCGGCGGTGGCCCGGACCGGCGAGCTGGCGGCGATCGGCATCGACGCCGAACCGCACCGCGAACTGCCGGCCGGGGTGCTGGAGACCGTGGCGCGGCCGGAGGAGATCCCGGCGCTGGCCGCTTTGGCCTCGCAGCACCCGAAGACGCACTGGGACAAGCTGATGTTCAGCGCCAAGGAGTCGGTCTACAAGGCCTGGTTCCCGTTGGCGCGGCGGTGGCTGGACTTCCAGGACGCGACGCTGCGCTTCGACCCGGCGGACCGGACCTTCGTCGCCGAGCTGCATCAGGTCGGCCCGGTGGTCGGGGGCGCGCCGCTGACCCGGATGCGCGGGCGGTTCGTGGTCGAGGGTGAGTTGCTGGCCACATCGGTCGTGGTTCTGGATTGAGACGGCCGGGTGGCTTGGTAGTAGTCGTGATGTGAGTGAGATTTCGATCGAAGAGTTCCTGCGCTCCCACGGCGCCGCGGACTTGCCGCATCCCGGCGGGACGTTGCTGGCGCACCTGATCCGCGTCCGCCGACGCCTCACGGAGTGGGGCGCTTCGCCTGACGTCCAGATCGCCGGACTTTGCCACGCGACCTACGGCACCGACGGCTTCGCCGAAACGCTGCTGGACCTGGCCGACCGCGCGGTATTGGCCCGGTTGATCGGCGAGCGGGCCGAGGCGCTGGTGTATTTCTACGCGAGCTGCGACCGAGGCGTCACCTATCCCCGGCTGCGCACCGATCAGCGGCCGCTGTTCCGCGACCGCTTCTCAGGGCTCGAGTTCGACCCGACCGACGCGGATCTGCGCGCCTTCCTGGAGATCACCGCGGCCAACGAGCTCGACGTGTTCGAACACAACGAGGAGCTGGCGTCCCGTTACGGCGCCGGCTTCTACCGCCTGCTGGAACCCGTGCGGGCTCTGCTGTCCCCGCCAGCGTGGGAAGCATTGAGGAATCTCGTTAAGCTTCTTGACTAGATCTGCGTTCCCTCCTAGATTCCTCGATGCCTGATTCCGGTGTGTGTCTGGAGGATTCTGGAGTGCGACGTCCCATAAAACGGCGGGTCTGTCTCGTGGCGGCCGCGGCGCTGATCGGCGGCGCGGTCGTCGCCGTGGCGCCGATCAACGCCGACGCGGCCCCGGTCGCGAAACCGTCAGCGGCGCCAACAACGGCCCCGCCCGCGACCCCATCCGCGGCTCCCGCCGCCGAAAGTCTGTATTCACTCCCGACCGGCGACCACGTGCGGGTCACCGGATCCGGCCAGAGCGCACGGGCCGACTTCCTGCCCGCCCCCGGCCATTCCGCGGCCGCGGTGACGTCGAACGTGGACGGTCGGATCACCGTCGTCCCGGTGTCGCAGGTCGGGAAGATCTCCTCGCTCGACGCGTTCCAGGTGGGATCCGCGACGCCGCGATCCCCGGCCGCCACCCCGTTCTTCCCGATGACCACGCTGCACATCACCGCGCTCGACCACTCCGGCCAGCCCGTCCCGGCGGCGGAGGTGATCGCGGTGAACACCGACGATCCCGCCCGCGCGAACTGGGACGGGATCATGACCGCCGGTGATTCGCGGATCGAGGTGCCGGCCGGGCACTACAGCGTCGCGGTGGCCGCCTTCGAGACCGATTCAGCCGGGAACGCCACTGAGACGGACCTGCTGTCGGTCACCGACGTGACCGTGCCCGCCGCCGGTACGACCGTCGCGTTGGACGGTCGCGGCGCGCAACAAGTCGCGTTCACCACGCCGCAGCCGAGCACGCTCGCCGCCGCGGTCCTGGGATGGGACCGAGGCACGGCGGGACATCTCGACTATCTCGACATAGGCGCGCTCGCCGGTACGAAGTTCTACGTCGGCAGCGCGGCCAAGGCAAACTACGGCGTTCTACAGTTCTCGATGTTCGGGCGCCAGAGCGCCGGTTCTTCGAGCTATCTGCTGGCCTTCCCGAACTACGATCAGATCCCTGCTTCGCAGACGTACGCCGCCGGTGCACTGGAGACCGTGGACTCGACGTACGCCACCGACGAGCCGAAGCAGGATCTGACGCTGACGGACCTGTGGAACCGGGTCGGGTCCGGGTCCTCGGAGTTGCCGTCGTACCCTGACTTGCCCTCCGTGACGGTGCACGCGCCTGCGAAGGCCCGGCAATACATAGCCGCGGTCGCCGGCGCTTCCTATGAGGGGCTGATGCTTCCGGCCAATCCCGACGGGTCCCTGGACGGCGAGCTTGAGCGGGACTTCGTGCCGGCCGCGGGCCAGCATGTGACCTTGGCCTGGCGCGGCACGGTCATCACGCCCGCGCCGTCGACCTACGACGGGCCCTGCTTCCTGTGCCGGAACGGGAACACCCTCAACGGGGTCGACGAGATGGACACGGACGGGGACGGGGACGTCGGGCAGTGGAGCGACGGACCGACGACTATCGCCGAGGACGGCAAGCAGATCTACAGCGGCGGCACCGAGGGGCAGCTGTTCACACTGGCCCTGCCGGCCGCGAAGCATCACTACGTCTACTCGCTGGACACCACCCACGACACCGTCAGCACGGCGCTGTCGACGCACACGCAGATCTCGTGGGGCTTCGATTCCGCCAAGACCACGGCCTCGACCCCGCTGCCGATCCTGTACACGCGGGCGCAGTTCGTCACCGACGGGCACGACTCGGTGGGGACCGGAACAGGGACCGTAAACCTGGCCTTCGAGCACCTGACCGGCGCCACGGACAACGCGGTCAAGAGCGCGAGCGTGTCCGTCTCCTACGATGACGGCGCGACCTGGCACCCGGCGACCGTCGCGCTCGGCAACGGACATCAGGTCTCTGCGACCTGGCCGGTCCCGGCGAACACCGAGGCCGGCTACCTGGCGCTGAAGATCAGCGCCACCGACGCCGGCGGGAGCACGCTCGCCGAGACGGTGCACCACGCCGCTCTGGTCAACGCGCCCGGCGGGATCGCGGTGACCGGTTCGGGCGGTTCGGGCACGTCCGGCGGTGCGGCCGGGGTCCACGCCGTGTGTCCGAGTGCTGATGCCGGGCACGTCCGGTGCTTCGCACTGACCTCCGGGGTGAAACAGAGCCTTGCCAAGGGCGCGTTGCCCGCCGGCCTCGCCCGCAACGACCTGCTGTCCGCCTACAAGCTGCCGACCACCGGTGGCGCCGGCCGGACCGTGGCGATCGTCGACGCGCACGACGATCCGCAGGCCGAATCCGACCTCGCCGTCTACCGCAGCACCTACGGCCTGCCGGCCTGCACCACGGCCAACGGCTGCTTCAAGAAGGTCAACGAGCACGGCCAGACCTCACCGCTGCCCGCGCACGACCCCAACGACGACTGGAACCCCGAGGTCTCCCTCGACCTGGGCATGGTGTCGGCCGTGTGCCCGGCCTGCCACATCCTGCTGGTCGAGTCGGACGGCTCCGACACGGCCTCGCTCGGGACCGCCGAGCAGACCGCCACCGGCTCCGGCGCCGTCGCGGTGTCCAACAGCTGGGGCGGGGACGAGGGCAGCGAGAACCAGGCGTGGAACTCCGCGTTCCAGCACCCGGGCGTCGCGGTCACCGTCTCCAGCGGCGACAACGGCTTCATCCAGGGCGCCTGGCCCGCCTCGCTCAGCACCGTGATCGCCGTCGGCGGAACGAGCCTGAGCAAGGACACGTCCACGCGCGGGTGGAACGAGAGCACCTGGAAGGGCGGGGGCTCCGGCTGCTCGGCCTACGTGCCGAAACCGGCCTGGCAGCACGACGCGCACTGCCCGAACCGCACGGTCGCCGACGTGGCAGCCGTCGCGGACCCGAAGACCGGCGTCGCGGTCTACGTCGAGGGCGGCTGGAACGTGATCGGCGGCACCAGTGCGTCCTCGCCGATCATCGCCTCGATGATCGCCCTGGCCGGCAACTCGGCGGCCTTGACCAGCGCAGAGTACATATATTCGCACGCTGCGAACTTCTTCGACGTCACGACCGGATCGAACGCGAACTGGGACTGCGGCGGGGACTACCTGTGCAACGCCGGACCCGGGTATGACGCGCCCACCGGGATCGGGACGCCGAACGGGTTGGGTGGTCTGTAGCTCTGTGCGGTAGTCAGCTCAGCCGACCGCCTGGCCCGGCCCCGGATTTCTCGGGGCCGGGCCAGGCGGCCTTTGGCGTCGCGGCGCGGCCACACTCACCAGGCAGCCGAACCCGATCTCAGAAGGTTCACGTACTGCCGGATGCGCACCGCGTCATCGGGGAAGCAGCTGTCCCAGCCCTGGTCCAGCCGCATCCAGGTCGCGGGCTGTCCGGGCTCCCCGACCAGCGGCTGTTCCGGGTCGCCGATCGCGGCGTAGGACAAGGACATCGTCACCGGCGAACCAGGCTGGAACGACCGCACCGCCACCGCGGCGGGCTGCTCCAACAGCCGCGGCCGCAACCCGGTCTCCTCGGCCAGTTCCCGGGCCGCGCCATCGCGCGGACACTCTCCAGGTTCGACCTTGCCACCTGGCGGGACCAACCCGCGCCACGGATGTCTGACCAGCACGATCTGCTCCAGGGCTGGATCCAGGACCCACACCTCGGCGCCCAACGGCTCCACGGCGCCGACCAGCGCGGCGCGCAACCAGACCCTGGCCCGGTCGAACTCCAGCAGCGCGGTCCCGGCGTCGGCGACGGCAGCATCAAGCGGACGCTGCTCAAACGGGCTACGGATCATTGCGGCAGGCTATAGACCGCCACCGACATCACCGGGCTACAGCGGTCGGCCGCAGCAAGGGCCGCGGCCTGGAATCCAGTTGTCGCCGCGCGCCCCGGCATGTTGTGCTCGTCGGCAATATCGCCGAGGCCGAAGGAGGGTGATGCGCCGACCTAAGGCGGCTGCGGCCAGGCTCTGAGGCCAGGGGACGACGCCGACGCCAGTGAGAGCGGGACGACACCTACCGCTGGCGCCCGGGGATGCTTGGGCGACAGTGACCGGGACAATCACAACCTGCGACGAAGGCATGTCGCAGGACCCAAACCCGGTCGTGGTTCGGATCCGGTGGATGAGACATGCCCCGGTGATGCTGGAAGCGGAATTAATCGCCGACCCCTGACGAGGGGGATCAGGCGGTGAACCGGTCCCTCGCCCGCCCCGAGCCTGGGTGCCGCCGGCCCGCGCGAGGCGGACCGGCGGCGAGAACAGAACGGAACCCTGCACTCCCGATTGAAGATCCCTTCTTCGATCCGGAGGCAGAGCCATCAGCAGATCCGCCCAGAACCAGGGTTTCACCTGTGAGAATTGCGGCACGCTCGTCGCGCCGCTGAGCAACGGGAGCTACCGGAACCATTGTCCGGCGTGCTTGTACTCCAAGCACGTCGACGTCGAGCCCGGCGACCGAGCCTCCACCTGCCGCGGGGCGATGCGCCCGGAACGCGTCGAGCACCGGGGCGGCAAGGGACTGGTGATCGTCCACCGCTGCACCGTCTGCGGCTTCGTCCGGCCCAACCGGATCGCCGACGACCCGGTGCGGGGCGACGACATCGACGCTGTCATCGCCCTGATGTCCGGGCGCGGGTAGCACCGACGGAACCCGTGGTGCCCACGAGGTCGACCTCGTGGGCACCGCGCTCGCTCTCAACCGGATTGCCCCGCTGCCCCTCCCGTGCCGGCGGCCGCGAACTGCTCGTTCATGATGAGGAAGGCGCCGAGGCCGTGGAAGTCGTTGGTGGCCTGGGTGCGGCCGATGTAGTAGGCGTAGTCGCCGACGTTGGTGCCGATCGAGATGGTGCTGAGGTTGGTCAGGCCGTCCTTGCCGACCGACAGGCGTTGCAGCACGCCCTGGTAGCCCTTCTGCGCCACGGCGGCGTAGTGGCTGTCGATGTAGCCCTGCTGGGCGGCCCGCGACAGAGTGTAGGCGAACATGCTGGAGCAGGAGGTCTCGGTCCAGTTCCCGGCCTGCGTGCCCTTGTCCACGACCTGGAACCAGCGCCCTGAGGCAGGGTCCTGATAGCGGGCGATCCCGGCGGCGAACTTGTTCAGGCTGGTGAGCAGCTGGGCTCGGCCGGGCTGGTTGGCGGGGGTGTTGTCCAGGACGTCGACCATCGCCATGCCGTACCAGCCGTCGGCGCGGCACCAGACCTCCGGCGACAGGCCGGTGGTCTTGTTGGCCCAGGACGCGGTCTTCGACTCGTCATAGGCGTGCCGGAGCAGGCCGCTGGGCTGCTGGAGGTGGTCACCGTAGACCGTCAGCTGCTTGACCGTCTCGGCGTCGGCGTAGGCGGTGTCGTTGAACTCTTTGCCGTACTCGACCAGGAACGGGTTCAGCATGAACGTGCCGTCGCCCCACAGCTGGTGCGCCCGCGAGGCGGTGTCCGCGTGCCAGAACCCGCCGTCGGAGGTGCGCGGATAGGTGTTCAGCCGGGCCCGGATCTGGGCCGCGGCCTTGGCGTACCGGGGGTCGCCGGTCTCGTGGTGCAGGGCGACCAGGACCCGGCCGGGCTCCATGCTGTCCAGGCTGTCGAAGCTCTGGTTTATGTGGCCGCTGCTGTCCACGAACCGGTCGGCCCAGGCCTTGATGTAGCTCAGGTAGGCCGGGTTGTGCGTTCGCTTGTACACCAGGTACTGGCCGTACAGGTAGAGCCCGACGGGGTAGGACCAGCCGCCGATGGTGGCCGGCGTGTAGCGCTTCATCGTCGAGTCGACGAGGGCGACGGACCAATCCGTGGTCGCGGTCGGCAAGGCGGCCGGAGAGACGGCCGGGGAGGAGGTCGACGGGGCGGTCGACGCGGCCCGCGCTGCGGGAGCGGGGGCGGACAGGAAGGCGGCGGAAACGACGGCGGCGACGAGGAGCGTCAGCCCTTTCCGCACCGGAGCAGAACGCTGTGTCATGACTCGGAGTCAACCAAACATCGGAGGTTTCGGCAATGATAAAGGCAGATAACTTGAACTAAACAGGGTTTTATGTCGACTCATCACCGAACCCTGAGATCGACTCATCCGACCTCCATGCTGACTGGCTAGCGCTTCGCCATACGTAGCATCAGTTCTTTGACATCCGTCGCGGCGACGGCGCCGCGGGCGAATTCGGGCCGGGAGCACAGCAGCAGCGGGCCGTCGTCCACGGCGTCCGGCAGCCGGCCGTGCGAGCCGCGCACCGCCGACGCATCCAGGCCGACGACGTCCATCCGGTACCGGAAGCCGGCAGCCTTGCGGGCCAACGCCTTCATCGCCCGGGCCCGGGCCGCGCCGGGGTTGGCCGGGTCGAAGAACAGCTCCATCGGGTCGTAGCCGGGCTTGCGGTGGATCTCGACGGTGCGCGCGAAGTCCGGCGCGCGGTCGTCTTGCTCCCAGTAGTAGTACGTGAACCAGGCATCGGGATCGGCGACGGCCACCAGGTCCCCGGCCCGCGCGTGGTCGAGCCCCAACCGGGCCTTGCCTTCGAGGCCGTGGACTTCGTCGACACCATCGAGTTCTGCGACGACCTCCCGGGCGCGCGACAGATCCGCGGGATCGGCGACGTATATATGAGCGATCTGGTGGTCGGCGACCGCGAAGGCGCGCGAGGCCCAGGGGTCCAGATACTCCATGCCGTCCTGGGTGTGGACTTCGAGCAGACCCGCCGCCCGCAGAGCGCGGTTGACGTGGATCGGCCGGGAGACATCCGTGATGCCGTATTCCGACACGCACAGCAGATCGTCGCCCCGAGCCCGGCACGCCTCTATCAGCGGCCTGACAGCGGCATCGACGTCGGCCGCGGCGACCGCGGCCGGCCGAGCGCCCGGCCCGAACCGCTGGAGGTCGTAGTCCAGGTGCGGGACGTAGACCAGCAGGACGTCGGGCCGGTGCGCGGTCAGGATCCGGCCGGCCGCCGCCACGATCCACCGCGTGGACTTGATCGACGCGGTCGGACCCCAGTAGTGGAACAGCGGGAAGTCGCCGAGGCGTGCGGTGAGCTCGTCGTGCAGCTCGGGCGGCCGGGCGTAGAAATCAGGGTCCTTGCGTCCATCGGCCCGATAGACCGGCCGGGGCGTCACCGTCCAGTCCGTCGCGGCGCCCATGGCGTACCACCAGCACACGTTCGCGACGGTGGCCCCCGGCTGCGCGCGCCGCAGCGCGTCCCACATCGGTTCGCCGCCGACCAGCCGGTTGTGCTGCCGCCAGAACAGCGGCTCGCCGAGTTCGCGGAAGTACCAGCCGTTGCCGACGATCCCGTGTTCGCTCGGCGGCGCCCCGGTGAGCATGCTGGCTTGGACGGTGCAGGTGACGGCCGGGAACGCCGGTGTCAGCGAGGCCTGGAACCCGGTGTCGGCCACCGATCGCAGCGTCGGCGTGTGCTGGAGCAGGCGCGGTGTCAGTCCGACGATGTCGAGGACGACCAGGGTCACGAGGACACCTCCGACAATCCCGCCGCGATGAGTTCCCGGCGGGCCCACGCCATCTCGGCGGCGATCCCCCGGGCCAGTTCCCGGGCGTCACGAGGCCGTTCCTCCTCGGGAAGCACTTGCCAGGTATACGTTTCGACCTCGATGTGGTCGGTGAACGGTGTGCCGCTGAACCCTTCGGTCAGGGTCCGGGTGAGCACGTCGTGCGTTCCGGTCAGCGGCGCCTCGATCTCGGCGTGCAGCGGGATGTGGAAGTGCACGCGCCACGGCGCGTCCGCGGGCAGAGTGTCGCCGCTCAACGCCTCGTCGAGGTCGTCGGTGCCGTGCAGGCCCCCGGCTCCCACTTCGCGCGTCTGATGCAGATAGCGGGGCTCGGCGAAGCGCGCCAGCGCGGCCCGGGTCGCGGGGTCGTCGGGTTGCGGTGCCTCCAACGCGGCCGACGCCTGAACCTTCACGATCGGGAGTCCCGCGTCGCGCAGTGCCTTCAGCGCGTTTGCCGGTTCCTCGTGGGCGACGGCCAGATGTGCGGTGTCGACGCACACCCCGAAGTGGCTGGGATCGAGTCCGGTCAGCAGCTCAATGGCCTGATCCGTCCGCTCGATGACGCAGCCGGGCTCGGGTTCGAAGCCGACGCGGATGACGGTGCCGGTCCGGGCCGTCAGTTCCGCGAGGTGTGCGGCCACCGCGTCGATGTGGCTTCGGGCCGCGTATTGCGCGACCGCCGGCCAGGGCTCGCGCCAGCCGAGCGGCAGCGTGGAGATCGAGCCGCGGACGGCGTCGGAGGGCAGGATCCCGGCCAGCACCGTGGCCAGGTCGGCGGTGTATTCGGCGCGCCGGCGGTCCGACCAGTCCGGGGAGTAGACGCGGTACTTCACCGCCGCGTCGCCGAAGCCGGAGTACGGGAATCCGTTGAGCGTGACGACTTCCAGCCCGCGGGCGTCGAGCTCGGCGCGCAGCCGGGCGACCGCCGCGGGATCGGCGGCCAGCCCGGCGGCCACGTCCCGGGCCAGCCACAGACCGAGCCCCAGCCGGTCGGCGGCCAGCAGCCGGCGCACCGGCTCGGCGTAGACCGCGAGCTGCGCTAGGACACCCTCGATGTCCTCGACGGGGTGGACGTTCGCGCAGTAGCCGAGATGCACGACGGTGCCATCGGCGTGACGGAATCGCATCGGCTACTCCCCCGGCTCGCCGCGAAGCACTGAACTGCCTTGAAAGCTCGCGGCCGCCGGTTCCAGCGCCTCGCCGAGGTCCAGGCGGCCGCTTTGTCCGTAGAACTCGACAGGGTTCTGCCACAACACCCGGTCCACGTCGCTGTCGTCGAACCCGGCGGCGAGCATCGCCTCGGCCGTGCGGCGGGTCTTGAGCGGATCGCTGCGTCCCCAGTCGGCGGCGGAGTTCACCAGGATCCGCTCGGTGCCGTACTCGCGCAGGATCGCTACCATCCGGCGCTCGTCCATCTTGGTGTCCGGATAGATGGAGAACCCGGCCCAGGATCCTGATTCCAGGACCGGTGCCACGGTCAGTTCATTGAGATGGTCGAGCACCACCCGCCCCGGCGGCAGACCCGATTCGCGCACCACGTCCAGGCTTCGCAGCGTCCCGGCGTGCTTGTCGCGGTGCGGCGTGTGGACCAGTACGGGCAGCTCGTGGCGCTCGGCCAGCTCCAGCTGGCGGGCGAACGCCTCGTCCTCCGGCGGGGTCATCGAGTCGTAGCCGACCTCGCCGAGCGCGACCACGCGGTCCTTGGCCAGGTACCGGTCGATCAGGTCCAGCACTTCGCGGCACCGCGGATCGTTGGCCTCCTTGGGATTCAGCGCGATCGCGCAATGGTGCCGCACGCCGAACCCCTGTGCCCGGAACGGTTCCCAGCCGACCAGGGCATCGAAGTAGTCGATGAAACTGCCGACCGAGGTCCGCGGTTGCCCCAGCCAGAAGGCGGGCTCGACGACCGCCCGGACACCGGCCGCGGCCATCGCCTCGTAGTCGTCGGTGGTGCGGGAGGTCATGTGGATGTGCGGGTCGAAGATGCGCATCAGCGGCTCCTGGACGGGAATCGGGCGAGGATCGGCCACACGTCTTCGGGGACGGACCGCCCAGCGGCGATCCGCTCCCGGACGAAGTCGTCGAGCATGCGGGCCAACTCGGCGTCGGCCCGGTCCGGCAGCCCGGACACGGAGTCCAGCGGGATGCCGCAGAACACGCATTTGAGGATCGCGTGCCGGTAGGCGGGATCTGGCAGGTGCTGTGCGCCGTAGCGGCCGAGCGCCGCGGCGATCAGCCGGGTGTCGTTGGTGCGCAGGGCGTCCTCGACGATCGGCACGGCGGCGGCGCCGTCGAGTTCGATGTGCTCCAGCGCAGACAGGACGGCGTGCTTCTCGTCGGCGTCGCCCCAGCGATAGAGGTCCATCAGGGGTTCCGGGTCGCGCCACGAAAGCCAGGCCAGGATAAGCACCCGGGCGATCTCGTCGGTCCGCAGACCATCGATCAGCGGCGTGCGGCCGCAGGCCCGTCCGGCGCCGGCGAAGACCGATGGCAGCTCGTACCGGTTCCGGCTGACTCGTTCGCGGGCTGAGGCGAGCCACGCCAACGCCTGTTCCGGCGCATCGGTCAGGAACACGGCCTCCAGATCCCGCGCCGTCGCGATTGCCGTCACTGTCCTGCCGCCTTCCTGAGGAACGTCAGTGATTCGGTGGCGACCCGCGTCGCGGCGTGCGAGTGCCGCGGCAGCTCCACCGAGACCAGCCCGCGGTATCCGGACTCTGATAGGGCCCGCATGACCGGCGGGAAGTCGATCTCCCCCGCGCCGAACTCCAGATGCTCGTGCACGCCGCGCCGCATGTCGTCGATCTGCACGTTCACCAGGTACGGGGCGACGCGCGCGAGGCAGTCCGGTATCGCGTCCGGCTCCAGGCACCGGCAGTGGCCGATGTCGACGGTGACGCCGAAGCCGTCGGGCCGGCCGAGCGCGTCGCGCAGCCGGTCGAAGCGGTCGAGGGAGTCGAGGAGCATGCCGGGCTCCGGCTCGAACCCGAGGACCACACCGGCGTCCCGGGCCGCGGCCAGTACGGTCTCGCACCCGGCCACCAGCCGTTCCCAGGCCGCCGCCGGGTCGCCGTCGTCCGGCACGGCCCCGCTCCAGAACGACACCGCCTGGGCCCCGAGGTCGGCGGCGATCCGCACCGCCCGGACCAGCAGGTCGACGCGGCGCGCCCGGCCCTCGCGCTCGGCGGACAGCAGCGTCGGCTGGTGTTTGCGCCAGGGATCGAGCAGGTAGCGGGCACCGGTCTCGATCACGACGTCGAGTCCGAGCCGATCCAGCCGTCGCGACAGGGCCCTGACCCGCTCGGCCAGGTCCGGGGCGTAGGGGTCGAGGTGCTGGTGGTCCAGGGTCAGGGCGAGGCCGTCGTAGCCGAGGTCGGCCAGGATCGCCAGTACGTCGTCGAGCCGGTGGTCGGCGAAGCCGTTGGTGCCGTAGCCGAGGCGGATCATGTCGGGGACACCTTGCGCGCCAAGCGCCGGGCAAGCGGTCCGGCGGCGGCGATCGGGAGGGCGGTGAGTGGGTCGCCGCGACCGGCGATGAGTGAGGCCTGTAGGGGCATCAGGCTGATGATTCCCGCGCCGACCGCCTTGCGGACGACGGGTGCGCGTCCGTCTCGGGCGACCGCTGCCTGGGCCGTACCGAATCGCCAGGTGTAGGCGGCGGCCAGAGCAGTAGCGAAGGCTCTCTGCGCGCGTCGCCTGGAATCTCGGTGTCGGTGTGAGTGTCGGCCGCCGGTGCCCGAGCCTGCCCGGGACACCGCGAACGCACCAGCGGCCGCGCCACCACTCAACGCGGCGGTCACGGCGGCGACGCGCCGGGACGCCCCGGTCACCTCGCTGCGGCTGAGCACGGTGACCGCCATGGTGTGGACCCCGACGACGGCCGCCGCCGGGGCCGCCGCGCGGGCCGAGCCGGCGCCGGCGCCCATGAACACGTCCAGACTGCGGGCCGCCGCCATGGCGACCGGGCCCGATGGACCGTTCTTCCAGGCGAGGTCGTAGCCCCACACGGCCCCGGCCAGCGGGATCGCCACGGCCAGCGTCCGCACTCCGCCGCTGACGGCGGCGGCGGTGAGCCCGGCCGCGGTGAGCCCGCCGGCGATCGCCAGCGCGGTCTTGGCCGGCACCCGGCCGGAGGGCACAGGACGTTCCGGACGTTCGAAGCCGTCGACGAACCGGTCGGCGTAGTCGTTGAGCGCCATGCCCGCCCAATAAAGGCAGACCGATGCCGCCGCGACGCCGCAGGTCCGCGCGTCCACGCGCTTCCCGGCCGCGGCGGCTCCGGCCAGGACGTCGCCGGGGACGCTGAACGCGGCCGGGGCCCGCACCAGCTCGATGAGTGCCCTGATATCGCTCATCGGGGATCCGCTTGCGACACCGAGGAAGCCCAGGCGACCAGGGCCTCGTACTGGCTCGCCAGGCGGTAGTCGACTTCGGCTCCAGCAGCGGGCACCGGGTCCTTGAAGAAGAAGCCGGCCGGGCTGAACGCACCGGTCACGCCCGCTTCGTGGGCCCGGGCCAGCAGCCGCGCCAGGTCCAGGAGCAGCGGGGCGGCCAGCGCCGAATCACAGCCCTGCCAAGTGGTCTGCAACGTCATCCGGGTGCCGAGGAAGCCCTCGAATCCGACGTGGTCCCACGCCGTCTTCCAGCCGCCTTGCGCCGGGACGTTGTCGATGTGCGTGCGGCCGTCGACCGTGGCATCGAGCAGCGAGTCCAGGCCGCGACGTTTGGAGACGGTCTTGCTCACCGCCGCCCCGGCGTCGGCCAGGGTCGCGCCGTCGCCGCCGCCCAGCAGGTTCGTCCCGGACCAGGAGCGGACTCGCAACGCGCGCGTGGTGAACATCGGGGCCAGCGCCGAGACGAGCAGGGTCTCGCCGGTCTTCGCGTCGCTGCCGGCGTAGGGCACGCCGGCTTCGAGGGCGAGTTCGTCCAGGGCGGGCAGGCGGACCCCGGTCGAGGGTGTGAAGTCCACGTAGGGGCAGCCGGCCCGCAGCGCCGCATAGGCGTACTCCGAGCTCGGTGGGAGGTCCGCTTGGTCGCGGTCGAGGGCGGCTTCCAGGTCCGGCAGCCGCAGGTGCTCGGCGCGCGCCGGGAACGGCGGTTCGGTGGAGGCCACGTTGATGACCACGACCCGTCGGAGCCGGTGCGCGGTCCGGAACTCTTCGATGTCTGCGATCAGGGTATTGATCCGGTCGCGGACCGGTCGTTCCTCGCCCAGGCGCGGCACGCCGGGCCGGATCGCGGCCTCGGCGGCCCGGAGCTCGTCGGCGACCATCGCGGGCAGCCGGGCCGGGAGCACGCCGTCGGCGGCGAGTTCCTCGGCCTGTTTCAGGACACTGATCTGGCTCACGTCGTGGCCGCCGAAGACGAGGTCGCGGTAGTCCGGCAGGCCCGCGGCGGCGAACGCCGCGGTGGCGCTCACGCAGCCGATCGGCTCGGTCAGGCCGGCCCGCAGCGCGGCGGCGCCGGCGATCGCGGTGACCGCCACCGAGCCGCGGGCGCCCACCAGCCACACGCCGGTCCCGGTGGCGTGCCCGGTCGTTTCGTCCGCGTTCGTCATCGTCGTACGCCCTCCCTGTTCGCGGCTGCCGGGCCCGGTGACCCGAGATAATTAGGTAAGTTTCCTAACGGGATGGCACGGTAGCGCCGCCCGTCGGGTGCGTCAACGCCCTGCCAACGTCGCCGCCGGTCCGTCTCCGACCCTCTTGACGGACCGGAAGACGTGTCAGTACATTGCGGATCGGTTTCTTGTTAGTAATCTTTCCTAACTTGATCCGGGCCCGCCGCCGGCCACCGGCTCCGGCCCGGAACTGCTGACCGCCCGTGGGAGGGCTCATGGTCCGCGCCGCTCACCCCGCCCGCACCGTCGCCGGGATCCTCGCCGAAGCACGAGGGCTGACACACTCCGCGCACGTCTCAGCCGTCGACCGGCTCCCCGGGTTGTTGCGGCGGATCGCCGGATACCATCTCGGCTGGTGGGAGCCGGACGGGTCGCCGCTCGCCGACGGCGACGGCACCGGTAGCGGCGGCGGCAAGGCGCTCCGTCCCGCGCTGACCCTGGCCTGCGCCGCCGCGGTCAGCGGCCCGGGCAGTTGCCCAGACGGCAGGCCGGACGCCGGGACCGAGGTGGACGGCGCGGCGGTTCCGGCCGTGGTTCTGGCCGCGGTCGCCGTGGAGTTGATCCACGACTTCTCGCTGCTCCAGGACGACGTCATGGACGGCGACTCGATCCGGCGGGGCCGCCCGGCCGCCTGGAAAGTCTTCGGGGCCGCGCAGGCGCTGCTCACCGGCGACGCCCTGTTGGCCGTGGCGCTCGCCCTGGTGTCCGGCCGCGCCCAAGCGGTGCTCGCCGACGCGGTGGTGGAGATGTGCGAAGGCCAGTCCTCTGATCTGCTCTGCGGGCCGGAATCCGGTCGCAGCCCCCTGCGACAGCTGGCCATCTCCGGGCAGAAGACCGGCGCCTTGTTCGGCGCGGCGTGCGAACTCGGCGCGCTGGCCGCCGGCGCGCCGGACACCGCGTGGTGCCGGGCTTTCGGCACAAGCCTGGGCATCGCGTTCCAGATCGCGGACGACCTCGCCGACGGCTGGGCCGAACCCGGGATCAGCCTGGGCTGGGGACGAGGCGAGGCGCACCTGAAAGCCGCCATCGCCCTGAGCCACCTCGACGCGGCCGCGCTGGAACCGGCGGCCACGCGCGACCTCCGGCTGCTCGCCTCCGCGGTGCCGGACGGTCTGGATCGCCCAAGGCGGGGCGCCGACGCTCCGTCGCCGCTGGAACACCCCCAGAAGGAGATCGGGTCTTGAACAGAAAACGGGCGGGAAAACTCGTCCTGAGATCGGTGCTGGCAGCCGCCCTGGCGCTGCTCGGGCTGAACGCCGTCACCGGGCAGGCCTCCGCGACGCCGCCCACAGGGTTCTCCGACACCGTCATCGCCAACGTCACCCTGCCGGTCGGGATGACGTTCACCCCTGACGGCCGGATGCTGGTCACCACCAAGCCCGGGCAGCTGTACGCGTACAGCGCCTCCGGCGTGCAGACGCTGGCGCTGGACGGCTCCGGCTTCATCTGCGCCAAGCAGCCCGGGCAAGACGAGCGCGGCATGCTCGGCGTGGTCGCCGACCCGGCGTTCCGCACCAACGACTACATCTACGTGTACTACAGCCACAGCACCGGCGGCAGCTGCTTCAACCGGGTCTCGCGGTTCACCCTGGACGCCACGAACCACGTGGTGTCCGGCAGTGAGAAAGTGCTGATCGACGGGATCCAGGGCGACGGCTTCCACAACGGCGGCGACCTGGTGTTCGGCAAGGACGGCGACCTGTACATCTCGGTCGGCGACGGGCACTGCCTGGAGGGCTGCGACCCCGACAACCAGGCCGCGCAGGATTTGAAGAACCTCAACGGGAAGATCCTGCGGATCGCGCCCGACGGTTCGATCCCGGCCGGGAACCCGTTCAGCGGCTCGGGCACGGCACGGTGCAATACCGGCGCGATCACCTCCGGCAAGTGCCAGGAGATCTACGCCTACGGCTTCCGCAACCCGTTCCGGATCGCCCTGGACCCGAACGCGGCCGGCACCCGGATCTTCGTCGACGACGTCGGTGAGAACACCACCGAGGAGATCGACCAGCTGAAGGCCGGCGGGAACTTCGGGTGGCCGAACTGCGAGGGGCCGTGCAGTCCGACGAACCCGGCGTACGTCGATCCGTACTATTCGTACGCTGACAACATGGGCGGCGGGCGCGCGTCCATCACCGGCGGCGCTTTCGTTCCGAACGGGGCCTGGAACTCTTCCTACAACGGCGACTACCTGTTCAGCGACTACGTGAAGAAGAACCAGTACCTGATCAAGGCGACCGGGACCAGCGGCACCGGGCTGAAGACGTTCTCGGCCGGAGCGACCGCGATCTCCATGTGGTTCGGACCCCAGAACCCCGGCGGGACCGGCACGCAACAGGCGCTGTACTACACGGACCTGATCGGCGGCACCATCCACAAGGTGACGTCCGGGACCACCACCCCCAACGCCTCCTTCACCACCAACGCGCCGCCCACCGGCGGGCTGGGCTACTGCTCGACCCACGCCACCACCGCGGGCAAGCCGCCGTTCGCAGTGTCCTTCGACGGTTCGGCGAGCAGCGACCCCAACGGCCGCACGCTCACCTACCACTGGGACTTCGGCGACGGCAGCACGGCGACCACCGCCACCGCGACGACCACCCACACCTACACCACCGTCGGGAACTTCACCCCGAAGCTGACAGTGACCAACGACGCCGGCGCCGGCTCGCCGGCCGCGACCGGCACCGTCCGCACCGACGACGCGCCACCGGCCCTGACCATCAGCTCGCCGACCCCGGCGAGCACCTTCACCGTCGGCCAGACCTACACCCCGAGCGGTTCCGCCGTCGACAGCAGCGGCACGACGCTTCCGGCCTCGGCACTGACCTGGCAGGTGTGGCTGTTCCACATCAACCACGTGCACCCGGTGCTGGACCCGGTGGCCGGTGACGGGCTGACGACGTTCACCGCCCCGCCCGCGGAGGAGTTCTCGGCGATCAAGGGGAACAGCCGGCTGCTCGTCTGCCTGTCCGGGACCGACGCCAACGGCGTGACCCAGACGATGGAGCAGGACTTCAACCCGCAGCTGGTCCACCTCACCCTCGCCTCGCAACCGGCGGGGCTGAAGATCGACATCGCCGAGGACGACGTGGACCCGGGCGGCGCGGTCACCACCCCGGCGACCGTCACCTCCTGGGCCGGCTACCAGCTGCACCTGAACGCGCCGGACCAGACCGACGCCTCCGGCACGCCCCAGACCTTCACGTCCTGGTCCGACGGCGGCGCCCAGCAGCACGCGGTCACCCCGACCGCCGACACCACGTACACCGCGGCCTTCACGCCGAGCACGAGCACGTGTACAGCCGCGCAGCTGCTGACCAACCCGGGCTTCGAATCCGGGGCGACCGGCTGGACCCAGGCCTCGACGCTCGGCTTCAGCCCGATCACCTCGGCGACGACCGCCGAGCCGGCGCATGGCGGGACGAAGATCGCCTGGTTCGACGGCAATGGGAGCAAGGACACTGACAGCGTCTCCCAGGCGGTCACGATCCCGGCTGGTTGCAAGGCGACGCTGTCGTACTGGCTGCACGTGGACTCCACGGAAAAGACCACCACCGCGAAGCCTGACACGTTCAGCGTTCAGGCGCTGAACGGATCCGGCACGGTGCTGGGGACGGTCGGGTCGTTCTCCAACCTGGACAAGGCCTCGGGGTACGTGCAGCACACCGCGGATCTGTCGGCTTATGCCGGACAGACGATCACACTGAAGTTCACGGGAACGGAGACCGACACCAAGAGCGGCACGACCAACTTCATTCTCGACGATACGGCGCTCAATACGCGGTAGCAGGTCGGCCATCTGGCCTTTGGGCCTTGGGCCTTGGGCCTTCGGGTCAAGCCGAGCCGGGCCGGTGTCCGCGAGTTCGCGGACACCGGCCCGGTATCGTCAACGGGGTGATGAGCGAGCCGTTCTACCGCCGGGTCGGCGACACCGCGTTCGAACCGACGCAGGCCACCGAGAGTCCCTGGGACCAGTCCCTCCAGCACGGCGGGCCGCCCTCCGCGCTCCTGCTCGGCGAGATCGAGAAGGCGACCGCCGGCCACGGACGCATCGCCTCGGCACAGATCGACTTCCTCGGCGTCATCCCCCGCAAGACCGGCACGGTCGAGGTACGCACTCTGCGTCCCGGCCGCCGAGTGCGGCTGGACGCGGCCACACTCACGATCGACGGCAAGGTAGCGGCCGAAGCCAGATGCTGGACGATCGCCACCAACCCGGGTGCGGACAAGCAGGTCGAACACCGGACCACCGCCC
>NZ_JAAFZA010000197.1 GCF_015356865.1 Catenulispora pinisilvae | reverse complement strand
GGTCGGGGTCGGGATGCGGGGGTTCAGGCGCCGGTGAATCAGTTTTCGGCGATTCATTGGCATCAGCATCGGCAACGGCATCGGCAACGGTGTTGGTGTCGGCATCGGTATCGGCGTTGGCGTTGGTGTCGATGTTGGCGTTGGTGTCGGCATCGATGTCGGCGTTGGCGTTGGCGTTGGTGTCGGTGTCGATGTTGGCGCTGGCCTCGGCGTCGGCGTTGGTGTCGGCGGTCATGCGCCCTCGCCCCCGCCCGCGCTGTCCGGCTCGGCATCGATATCGCGCGCCTCGGGCAACGCGTATCGCAGCAGCCGCACACTCCGGCTCCCCGCCGGCCGCTCCCCGGGATCGCGGTTCACATACGGCGCCAGCAGCTCCTCGATCCCGTCCTGGATCGCCGCCAGCTCCGCGGTGTCCACCACGACCCTGGTGTTCGCCACCCCGACGCCCTGCTCCCACTCGCCGTCCAGGCCGGGCTCGACGTCGGTCAGCCACTGCGCCAGCTGCGCCTGGCCGTGCGCCATCATCTCCCGGGCCAGGGCGCGGGCCGCGGTGTGCCGCTCGGCGTCGGCGGGGTCGCCGGGGAGGTCGAAGCGGAAGCCGCGCACCGCCGACTCCCAGCGCCGGGCCCGGCCGTCCGGGTGCGGCGCGCCGTCGCGGACCAGGCCGAAGCCGGCCAGGTGCCGCAGGTGCCAGCTGGCCGCGGACGGGCTGATCCCCACCCGGGGCGCCAGTTCCGTCGCGCTGGACGGTCCCTCCCGCCGCAGAATGTCCATGATCGCCAGCCGGGCCGGATGGGCCAGGGCCCGCATCATCCGGGGGTCGGTGACGATCAGATCGCCGAGTCGGTTGCGCTGCTCGCGCTCCGGAGCCATAGATGTGAAAGTATTGCTTCACATCTCCTGGCGTCAACGCCCGCAGCCCTTGATACCCGTGGCCCGTAAACCAGATGGCCCGCGACCGCCCCCGCACTAGGCTGGCCAGAATGCGCATTCTGATGTTGGGCGGCACCGGTTTCGTCGGCCGGGCCGTGGTCGAGGACGCCCTGTCCCGCGGC
Source organism: Catenulispora pinisilvae (assembly GCF_015356865.1). Taxonomy (GTDB): domain Bacteria; phylum Actinomycetota; class Actinomycetes; order Streptomycetales; family Catenulisporaceae; genus Catenulispora; species Catenulispora pinisilvae. The sequence goes on along the minus strand of NZ_JAAFZA010000197.1, from coordinate 18,703 downwards.
CATCACGTGACCGTATTCACCCGCGGCCGCTCCGGCGCCGCCTTGTTCCCGCAGGTCCCGCGCCTCGTCGGCGACCGCGACACCGATGACTACTCCGCGCTGGCGACCGGCAGCTGGGACGCGGTCGTGGACTCCTCGGCCTACGTGCCCCGACACGTCAACAAGGCGATGGACGCCCTCGGCGAGCGCGTCGGCCGCTACGTGTTCGTCTCCAGCCACGCCGTCTACGAACGCAGCGACGTCGGGCCCGGCTCGACCGAGGACACGCCGCGCCGCCCGCCGGTCCGCGACACCGAGGAGCTGTTCGAGGAGACCTACGGCCCGCTGAAAGTCGCGTGCGAGGACGACGTCCAGGCCCGCTTCGGCGAGTACGCGAGCATCGTGCGCCTGGGCAAGGTCGCCGGCCCCCACGACCCGCAGAACGGCCTGACCTACTACGTGCGCCGCGCCACCGGCGGCGGCCGCCTGGCCCTGCCGGGCCGCCCCGAGCAGCCGATCCAGGTCGTCGACTCCCGCGACGCCGCCCGGCTGATGGTGCGCCTGATCGAGGACGACCGCGGCGGCGCGTTCAACGCCGTCGGCCCCGGCACGCCGGTGACCCTGGCCGAGGTGATCCAGATCTGCGCGCGGGCCGCCGGAACCGAGGTGGAGATCGTGCCGGTGCCGGAGCAGAACGCGCAGGGCACGTTCTTCCCGCTGATCCGCGACGAGGACGAGTGGGACCGCATGCGGCGGGATCCGGCGCGCGCCGTGGCGGCGGGGATGCCCCAGACGCCGTTCGAGACCACGGTCGCCGATGTGCTGGCGTGGGATCGGGAGCGCGGGCTGCCGCCGCTGAAGTTCGGGTTCACCGAGGAGGAAGAGGCGAAGGCGCTGGCCGAGTACGAGGCTGAGGCTGAGGCCGGGTCAGCAGAAAGCAAGTAGCACTGGTCTCCGCACCGATCCCGGCACCGATCCCGGCAGCGGTCCCGGCGTCGATCCGCACGTTGATCGGCGCGTCGATCCCTGTGCCGGGCCCCGCGTTGTCCCCCGCTTCGGCCGTGGGACCCCTCATCTTGGCCGAGCTTTCGCCCGGTTTCCCACCGTTGTTCCCGCTGCCGTCGCGCCCCCGTCGCCGGAACGTCACGCCAGATCGATATCCGCAGGTGCGCAACCCATTTTTGCCTTTAATCAATTGGACTCCAGCACCGGACTCCCTTACAATCAAAGGCATACAGCCGATACGATCACAAGGATCCAAGGAGTCAACGATGAACTTCGCCTCGACCTACGAACTCGCCGCCGCCCACGCCCGTCTGGCCGAGCTCCACAAGCAGGCCGCCGACGCCCGCCTGGTGCGCCTGGCCAAGAAGGACCGCCGCCGCAAGGGCGCCTGAGCCCGGCCGACCCTGAGCTCAGCCGACAAAGACATCCAGTGGGGCCGCCCGTGATGGGCGGCCCCACTGGCGTTCAAAACCCTTAGACCGGTGCCCGGCCCCCACCTAGCATGCACGCCATGACTGCCGAGGTCCCCTACCGCCCGCTGCCGCTGGACCTCCCGGTCGGCTACGCCCACGGCCCTGATTCGGTGCGGCGGCCGCAGGTGCCGGCGGGCAGCACGGTCGAGTTCGAGTGGCGCGAGAGCTCGGTCTATCCGGGGACGTCGCGCAAGTTCTGGGTCCACGTGCCGGCCGGATACGACCCCGCACACCCGCGGCCGGCGAACCTGATGGTGTTCCTGGACGGCTGGTGGTACCTCGACCCGGCCGGGGATGTCCGTGGCGGCATCGTGCTGGACAACCTGGTCCACGCCGGCGACATCCCGATGACCGTCGGCGTGTTCGTGGATCCGGGCGTGTTCGAGGGCGCGGCGCGGCCGAAGAACCGCAACGTGGAGTACGACGCCTTCGACGAACGCCTGGTGACGTTCCTGACCACCGAGATCGTCCCGCAGGTCGCGGCGCGCTATCGGCTCGCCGAGGACCCCGAGCGCTGGGGCATCTGCGGCGGCAGCGCGGGCGGCGACGGCGCGTTCACGGCCGCGTGGCTGCGGCCGGACCGGTTCCGCCGGGTGATCTGCTACCTGGCCAGCTTCGTGCAGATGCCGGGCGGCAATCCCTATCCGGCGCTGATCCCGGCAGCCGAACGCAAGCCGCTGCGGATCTTCATGCAGGCCGGGCACCGCGATCTCAACTGGGATCAGCCGACCCGCAACTGGCTGGCGGAGAATCTGCGGACGGCCGCGGCGCTGGCCGAGGCGGGCTACGACTTCCGGCTGGTGCTCGGCGACGGCGCCCACAGCCCGAATCACGGCGGGGTGCTGCTGCCGGACGCGTTGCGGTGGGTGTGGCGGCCGGACGGGGACTGATCGCGCCGCCGTCGCCGCCGGCCCGGGTACGGCTCCGAAATCCAGGTGCAGCTCCGAAGCCCGGGCACGGCTCCGACACCACGGCTCCGACACCAAGGCACCGCTCCGAAGCCACCGCGCCGAAGCTACCGACCTGTCGCCCCGACCGCGCGGGAGTCACCGGCGATCCCGCGCGGCGGTGCGAACAGCAGGTGGTAGGGCCGGGCGCCGGGGAAGTCGGCGGTGGCCACGTAGTCCGGGGCGGTGCGGGCGGCGGCGGCCAGGAGCAGGTCGCGGGCCTGTTCGGCGGTCAGGGGGCGGATGCCGGTGGCGGCGTAGAGGTCGGCGCGGATGGTGTCGATGTCCGGTTCTGATTCGCGCAGGTTCTGCTCGGTGGTCGCCAGCGGGAAGCCGTGGCCGGCTTCGTGCCAGAAGCCCAGGGCGATGAAGATCCCCAGCGCCTCGGCCAGGTCTTCGGCGATCAGGGTGCCGCAGCCCTCGGAGTCGGTGAACAGGACCGGGCGGCGGGCCTGGTCGGGGCCGCCGACCAGGTAGTACGTGCCGCCGGTGCCGTCGGCGGCGATCGGCGTCAGCGGCAGGCCGGACGGGACGGCCAGGCGTTCGAGCGGGTCGCGGCGGGTGATGTCGAAGTCGGCGACCAGATCCAGCGCCCGGGCGATGTCCGGCCGGGCTTCGAGCAGCCGCAGGAGTCGTTCGCCCGGGTCGGTGTTCGGCATCGTGGGCCCGTTCCTCCTACGCTGTGACGTCGCTGTCAGCTTGAAAGTACCTGAGCCGCGCGCGCTGCCGAGGCGGTATTTCTGCCCTCCCGGTGCCGCGGCCCGCACGACGCGGTTCCTTTCAGTCCGCTGATTCCGGCTGCCGCCCGACCACCACCGTCGCCTCAAGCTCCTGGTCCTGCGTTATCCACGCCTTGAGCCCGGCCTGCCCGAACGCCGCCAGCATCGTCTCGGCCTGCACCTCGCTGGTCTCGATCAGCAGATGCCCGCGCGGAGCCAGCCACCGCGGCGCCCCGGCCGCGATCCGCCGGTGCACCGCCAGCCCGTCGGCGCCGCCGTCCAGACTGGCCAGCGGCTCGAAGTCCCGGGCCTCGGCGGGCAGCGTCGCGATGGCGTCGGTCGGCACATACGGCGCGTTCACCACCAGCAGGTCCACACTCCCCCGCAGCCGCTGCGGCAGCGCCTCGTACAAATCGCCTTCATGGACGTGGCCGCGGCCGCCGAGGTTCTGCCGCGCGTAGGCCAGCTGCGCGGCGTCGAGGTCGGCGGCGTGCACCTCGACGTTCGCCAGCCGCGAGGCCAACACCGTCGCGAACGGCGCCGACCCGCAGCACAGGTCGACGGCCACCCGCGCGCAGCGGCCGAGTTCCACGGCGAGCTCGACCAGGTATTCGGAGCGCCGCCGGGGCACGAACACCCCGGGCCCGACCGCGATCCGCCGCCCGCAGAACTCGGCCCAGCCCACCACGTGCTCCAGCGGCTCGCCGGCGCAGCGCCGCCGTACCAGCGTCTCCAGCAGCCGCGAAGGCTCGGTGGCGTTCTTCACGGCCGACGCCAACAGTTCCGCCTCGTCCTCGGCGAACACACAGCCGGCGGCGCGCAGCCGGGTGACGACATCTTCGTTCATGATCACGTTCTCAGTGGGGGGTGAACACCCCGGACAGCGCGTACGCGGGCGACTTGTCAAGATGTTGACGCCCGAGGTCGTAGCGCTCCGTGGTGGAGGAGTTGGCATGTCCCATATACACCTGGATGTCGCGCAGCGGCACCCCGGCGTCCAGCAACAGCGTCGTGCACGCGTGCCGCAGCGAATGCGGACTGATCTTCTTGTCGATCCCGGCGGCCCGGGCGCAGCTCTCGACGATCCACTCGACCTGGTAGCGGGTCAGGCGCACGCCGTCGGGCCCGACGAACACCGGACCGGAGTCGGCGCCGCCGCGTTCGACCAGCCACGTGTCCAGACACCCGGCGGCCGGCGGCGCGATCGCCTGGTCCTGTTCCTCCCCGCCCTTGCGCCGCAGCCGCACCACCCGGTGGCCGCGCTGGGTGGACAGATCCGACACGTCGATCCCGCACAGCTCCGAGACGCGCAGCCCTTGGTAGAGCAGGATCGCGACGACCGCCTCGTCCCGGGCTCCGCGCGCGGCCGCGGCCGTCAGCAGCGCCTGCGACTCGTCCCGGTCCGGGCCCAGGGTCTGCGATTTACGCGAGACCTTCGGCAGGTGCAGCGCCTTGTCCTTGGCCGGGACCGGGGTGTGATCGGTATAGCCGGAGTCCAGGGCGTAGAGATAGAAGTTCCGCACGGCGCTGATCTTGCGCGCCAGGGTGGCCGGGCGCGCGCCGGCGTCGTTGACCAGGTGCACGGTCCAGGCGTCGACGTGCGCGCGGATCGCGTCGAAGGGGTCGGCGTCGAACAGCGCGCACCAGGCGAACCACTGCTTCAGGTCGACGGCGTAGGCCGAGGCCGTCGTCGGTTTGTAGGTGAGCAGGAACAGGGACGCGACTTGTTCCGCGGTGGGGCCGGGGCCCCCGGGCCCGGCGGCGGCCAGCGCGCCGGGCACCACGGAGACGACGACGGCCGAGCCCGGCTCGGGACGCTCCGGCCCGGGAAGCTCCGGTTCGCTCACTTCGCTTCGCGCGCCTGCCGCCACGCCGCGACGGCCTCGTCCGCGTCGACCCGCGGGATCACCACCGACGGGCCGGGCTGCGGGGTGCGCCGCGCGGCGTCGGAGCGTTCGTCGTAGTCCTCGATCGCGGTCCGCAGCGCGGCCTCGGAGCCGGCCGGCCGCTCGCCGACCAGGCCCTTGCGAAGGTCCTGGGCCTCGCGCCGCAGCGCCAGCGGCAACGGCAGCGCGTGGGCGCCGACGCGCTCGGCCGCGACCTTCTGCGTGATCCACCAGTCTTCGCGATACGGCTGACCGTCGCCGGGCAACGGCTTGCCGACCAGGGGGTTGTCTTCGAACGCTCCGGCCTTCTCGGCGTCGTTGACCTGCTTGTCGATGCCGGAGGCGAATCGCTCTTGCCAGGTGCTCATACCCCATTATCGCAAAAGGGTTACGGGCTCATCGCAGGGAGGTGTCGCCGAGCCCGGTGGCCAGGGTGCGCAGCAGGTCGGCCAGGGTGCCCTTGGCGTCGGCGTCCAGTGCGGCCAGCAGCCGCCGCTCGTTGGCGACGTGCTTGGGCATCAGGTCCTCGATCAGCTCCAGCCCGGCCGGGGTGAGCCGGATCCGGACGCCGCGCCGGTCGCCGGGATCGCGCAGCCGCCGCACCAATCCCTTGGCCTCCATGCGGTCCGCGCGGTTGGTGATGGCGCCGGAGGTCACCATCGCGGTCTTCAGCAGCGCACCGGGCGAAAGCTCGTAGGGCGCGCCGGAGCGGCGCAGCGTGGCCAGCACGTCGAACTCCCAGAACTCCAGGCCGTGGCCGGCGAAGAAGTCCTTGAGCTCGCGATCCAGCAGCCGTGACAGCCGGCTGATGCGCCCGACGATGCCCATCGGCGCGGCGTCCAACTCCGGGCGTTCCCGGGCCCACATCGCGATGATCGCGTCCACCGCGTCGGTGTCGCTGTCGCTACCGGTGTCGCTGTCGCTGTCGCTGTCGGTGTGGGTGTCGCTGTCGGTGTGGGTGTCGGCCATCGGGCCCGCTCCTTTCGCGTGGATGACGAAGATCGCACCGGGAGGGAATGTGCTAGCTTCCTCTCAGCGTTGACAGTCTCAACATTAAGAGAAGTCGGCGGGGAAAACCAGGGGAGAGTTCCGATGACCGCCAGCACGACCGCCTCGCCCGCCGCGCCGAGCGCCGCGCAGACCCGCACCCACCCCACCGGCACCGCCCGCGACCTGCTGCTGTCGGTCATCGCCCCGGCCAGTTGGGGCACCACCTACGTCGTCACCTCCGAACTGCTCCCCGATCACCGGCCGATGCTCGCCGCGACGATGCGGGCGCTGCCGGCCGGGCTGATCCTGCTGGCGTTCGTCCGGCGGCTGCCGAAGGGCAGTTGGTGGTGGAAGACCGCGGTGCTGGGCACCTTGAACTTCGGGGCCTTCTTCCCCCTGCTGTTCTTCGCCGCCTACCGGCTGCCCGGCGGCCTGGCCTCCACCCTGGGCTCGGTGCAGCCGCTGCTGGTCGCCGGCTTCAGCATCCTGATCCTGCGGCAGCGGCCGCACAGCGCCGTGCTGGGCGCGGCGGTCGTGGGCACCGTCGGCGTGGCCCTGATGACGCTGACCGGCAAGGCCCGCCTGGACCCGCTCGGCGTGCTGGCGATGCTGGTGGCCACCGCGCTGATGGCGCTGGCGGTGGTCCTGGGCCGCAAGTGGGGCCGCCCGGAAGGCGCCACGCCGATGGTGCTGGCGACCTGGCAGCTGGTGTTCGGCGGCCTGCTGCTGCTGCCGATGACGCTGGCCTCCGAGGGACTGCCGGACACGCTGAGCGCCAAGAACCTCGCCGGGTTCGCCTACATCGGCGTCGTCGGCACCGCCGTCGCCTACACCCTGTGGTTCCGCGGCATCGAACGGCTGGCGCCGACCTCGCTGTCGCTGCTGAGCCTGGCCAACCCGATGGTGGCCACGGTCGCCGGGTTCGTGGTGCTGCACCAGTCGCTGACGGCTCCGCAGGCCGCGGGGTTCGCGGTGGCGCTGGGGGCGCTGGTCACCGGGCAGGTGCTGGCCTCGCGCCGGCGCTGAGCGGCCCGGCCGAAGGGTTCCGGAGAGGTCCATAGGGTTCCGGGGGGTCCGGAGGGTTCCGGAGCAAGGCCGGGCGAACAGCCCGAGCCAGAGCCCGGATCAAATCGTCGGCCGCCCCACTCTGGCTGGGCGGCCGACGGCGCCCTAGGGTGGAGCCCACATAGTTACCGACCGGTAGTAAGAAAGGCGGGCGCATGGCCGACCCGACCGCGGGCAAGCCCCTGGACCTGGTGCTGTTCGGCGCCACCGGCTTCACCGGAGCCCTGGTCGCCGACTACCTCGCCGAGCACGCCCCGACCGGCACGCGCTGGGCGCTGGCCGGGCGGTCGGCGGCGAAACTGCGGGCCGTGCGGGACCGGCTGGCCGCGGGCCGGCCGGAGCTGAAGGACCTGCCGCTGCTGATCGCCGACGCCGGCGACCGCGTGTCGCTGCGCGAGCTGGCCGAGCGGACCCGGGTCGTGATCAGCACCGTCGGGCCCTACCTGCACCACGGCGAGCCGCTGGTCGCCGCGTGCGCCGAAGCCGGCTGCGACTATGTGGACCTGACCGGCGAACCGGAGTTCGTCGACGCCATGTACCTCAAGTACCACGCCCGGGCCGTCCAGACCGGCGCGCGCCTGGTGCACTGCTGCGGCTTCGACAGCATCCCGAGCGACCTCGGCGTCCTGTACACGATGCGCGAGCTCGGGGCGCAGAGCGGGCCGGTGCGGGTGTCAGGGTTCATCCGGGCCCGGGGCACGTTCTCCGGCGGGACGCTGGCCTCGGCGATGATGGCGATGTCCCGGCCCAAGGCGATGGCCCGCACCGCCAAGGCCCGCCGCGCCGCCGAGCCGAAGCAGCCGGGCCGGCGGTTCGGGGTGCTGGCCGGGCCGCCGCGGCACGACAAGACCGCGCACGCCTGGGTGACGCCGCTGCCGGTGATCGACAACCAGGTGGTGCTGCGCAGTGCCGCCGCGCTGCCGGAGTACGGGCCCGACTTCCGCTACGGCCACTTCGCCGCCGCGCGCCGACTGCCGATCGCGCTGTCAGGGCTGGCCGCGATGGCCGCGTTGGCGGTGGCCGCGCAGGCCAGGCCGCTGCGACAGGCGGTCGGCAAGACTGTCAAGCCGGGACAGGGCCCGGATGCGGCCCGGCGCGCCGCGAGCTGGTTCACGCTGCGGCTGCGCGCCGAGGCCGGTGGACGCACCCTGATCACCGAGGTCTCCGGCGGCGACCCCGGCTACGGCGAGACCGCGAAGATGCTGTCGGAATCGGCGCTGTGCCTGGCCTTCGACGACCTGCCGAAGACCGCCGGGCAGTTGACCACGGCCGCCGCGATGGGCGACGCACTGATCGAGCGGCTGACGCGGGCCGGGATCAGCTTCCGGACGCTGACGGCGCCGCCGAGCGGTTCGCCCGGGCCGGTGGCTGGGCCGCGGCGCTGAGCGGATGTATGGCCGGCGCGCTGAGCGAATGCGTGGCCTTGGCCGGGGCACCCGCGCCCCGGTCGGCCGTCGCCTATCTCGCTTGTCTCGCCGATCGCGCCACCAGAGCCGTCCAGCCCTTACTCGTCGGCGCTGGCCCAGCCCTGCAACACGCCCCGGCCCAGCTCGTGGCCGCGCATCATGAAGTGCAGCACCGCGGGCGTGGTGTCCGGGGTGACGCCGAGGTCCCGGACCGACTCCACGTCCAGGGCGTGGACCGCGAAGAAGTAGCGGTGCCGGCCGGTTCCGGGCGGCGGGCCGAAGCCCACGTACTGGTGCATCCCGATCTCGTTCGGGACGTGGAACGCCGAGCCGGGCAGCGCGTCGTCGCCGAGGCCGACGCCGGCCGGCAGTTCGGTGGTGTCGGCCGGCAGGTCGGCCAGGCCCCAGTGCCAGAACCCGGACGGGATCGGGGCGTCGGGGTCGAACATCGTCACCGAGATGCTCTTCGTGCCCTCCGGCACCGGGCCCCAGGACAGCTGCGGGGAGATCTCCCGGCCGCCGGGGACCTCGAAGATCGCCGAGCCGTGCTCGGGTGCCAGGCGTTCCCCGGCCTTGAATTCCGAGGAGGCCACCGCGAATGACGGCACCTTCTCTGAGGTGTCATAGGGGGACGACACGCGCACCACTCCCGTCCAACCACATCGTCGACTATTGATGGATCGTGCGACCCTCCCCAACCCTACAGAAGGGCGACCGGCTGCCATGACCACCGCCGGAGTGCACTACCGCGTCATCCGCTCCCAGCTCACCGAACTGGCCGCGGGCCTCACCGCCGAACAGGCCGGCACCGCCGTGCCCGCGCTGCCGGGCTGGAGCATCCAGGACACCTACGCCCACCTGGCCGGGATCAGCGACTGCTTCGTCACCGGCAGCCCGGCCCGCCCGGACGACCCGGCCTGGACCGCCGAACACGTCGCGACCCGCCGGGACCGCACCCTGGCCGAGATCTGCGCCGAATGGACCGCCAACAGCCCCACCGCCGAGGCGGTCCTGGACGACCCGGCCGGGCGGCGCACCGTGTTCGCCGTGTTCGACGCCTTCCACCACGGCCACGACATCCGCGGCGCGCTCGGCCGGCGCGAGGCCCGCGACACGCCCGAGGCCGCGTTCGTGGCGACCCTGATGACCAAGTTCAAACGCGGCGGCTGGGCGCAGGCCGGGCACCCGCCGGTCCAGCTGGCGTGCGAGGCCGGCAGCTGGCGGCTCGGCCCGGCCGAGGCCGAGCCGGTCGCGGCGCTGACCACCTCCGACTTCGAACTCTCCCGGATCATCGTCGGCCGGCGCTCGCGGGCGCAGATGCTCGCCGCCGGCTGGAGCGGCGACCCGGAGCCGATCGTGGACCTGCTGCCGGCGTTCGGGCCGCCCGTGACCGACCTCACCGAGTAGCCACGCCGACGCCGCACCGCCGCGGTGCCTAAAATCAAGCCACACGCCGCGCCCGGCCTGGCACCGCCCCGCCCCCGCACCAGGAGTCGCCCCTTGGCCACCTTCGAGTCCCTGATGGATCTGCTCGAACTGGAGAGGATCGAGGACGACCTGTTCCGCGGCGCCTCCCCCGACACCGACGTGCAGCGCGTGTTCGGCGGACAGGTCCTGGGCCAGGCCCTGTCCGCGGCCACCGCCACCGTCGAGCCGGACCGCAGCGTGCACTCCCTGCACGGCTACTTCCTGCTGCCCGGCGACCCGGCCGCGCCGATCGTCTACGAGGTCGACCGCTCCCGCACCGGCCGCTCGTTCTCCACCCGCCGGGTCGTGGCCCGCCAGCACGGCCGCAACATCTTCGTCATGTCGGCCTCCTACCAGATCCCCGAGCCCGGCCTGGACCACGCCGACCCGCGCCCGGACGCCCCCGAGCCCGAGGCGCTGCCGGCGATCCCGCCCAGCCCCGCCGACGACGGCGAGGACGCGCTGTGGAACATCCTGTACCGGCGCTGGACCGCCTTCGACATCCGCCGGGTCCCGGACACCGGCCCGGAACGGCGCCAGGTGTGGCTGCGCACCTCCGCGCCGCTGCCGGACGACCCGCACCTGCACACCGCGGTCCTGGCCTACGTCTCGGACCTCACCTTGCTGTCCACCACCTTGATCCGGCACAAGCTGCTGCCGCACAAGGAGGTGCAGATCGCCTCGCTGGACCACGCGATCTGGTTCCACCGCCCGGCCCGCGCCGACGAGTGGCTGCTCTACGACCAGGCCTCCCCCTCGGCCTCCGGCGCCCGCGGCCTGGCCACCGGGCGGCTGTTCACGCGCGAGGGGGCGCTGATCGCGACCGTCGTGCAGGAAGGGCTGCTCCGGGTCCACCCCGCACCCTGAGCCGTCTTCGCATCGTCTTTCCATCGTCTTTGCGTCGTCTTTGAGCCGCCACCGGACCGAACCGCCGGCCGGCACATACCCCCTAAGGGGATCCGCTAGTCTCGACGGCGTCCCACCGACCCGCCGCCCGAAGAAGAATGAGGTCAGCGCGCAGATGTCCGTGTACCAGGCGGCGAAGTTCATCGTCGAACCCCTCGTGAAGCTGGTCTACCGGCCCCGGGTCGAGGGCCTGGAGAACATCCCCGCGACCGGCGGCGCCATTCTGGCGGCCAACCACCTGTCGTTCTCAGACTCCTTCTTCATCCCGGTCGTGGTGCCCCGGCACGTCACGTTCATCGCCAAGGCGGAGTACTTCAACACCACCGGCCTGAAGGGCATGTGGAACAAGTACTTCTACGCCCGCTTCGCCGGCGCGGTGCCGGTGGACCGCTCCGGCACCCGCAACGCCACCCAGGCGGCGCTGGAGGGCGCGGTGGCGGTGGTGGAGGCCGGGGGGCTGTTCGGCATCTACCCGGAGGGCACCCGCTCCCCTGACGGCAGGCTGTACCGGGGACGTACCGGGATCGCGGAGATCGCGTTGCGTTCGGGGGCGCCGATCATCCCGATCGGGATCGTCGGGACCGATCGGGTGCAGCCGCCGGGCAAGAAGCTGCCGCGGCTGAGCCGGGTGACGCTGCGGATCGGGGCGCCGTTGGATCTGACCGAGGCCAAGGCGCTGGGCAAGCCGGCGCTGGTGCGGCGGGCGATCACGGACGAGGTGATCGAGGAGATCCAGAAGCTGTCGGGGCAGGAGTACCGGCCCGTCTACGCCTCGGACGTGAAGGAAGGCAAGGCGGCGGCTTAGCCGCCGGGACAAGCCCGAAGGGCCGGTACGCGCGGATTCGCGCGTACCGGCCCTTGCAGCGTGTTGACTACGCCGTGGCCGACTACCCCGTGGCCGACTACGCCGCCTGACTCAGGCGGTGGCCACGCCTCCGGCGTCCCCGCCGGGCTGCACCGAGATCGCCCCGGACAGCACTGCCTGCGCCTCGGGGTGGCCGGCGGCCGCGGCGGCCTCGAACCACGGCAGCGCCGCTTCGGGCTTGCCGCTCTGCTGGAGCAGCACCGCCGAGTTCCACATCGCCGGCACGTGTCCGGCGTTGGCGGCGGCCAGGAACAGCCGCTCGGCGTCGATCAGGGCGCCGGTCTGGGCGGCGACCACGCCCAGGGCATAGGCGCCGGAGGGGTCGCCGGCGCTCATGGCGCGCTGGAACGCCTCGGCGGCGCCCTGCTGGTCGCCGGTGGCCAGCAGCACCTGGCCGTAGACGACCTCGGCGCCGGGGGCGTCGGACTCGCGGCCGCGCTCGGCGGCGGCCAGCGCCTCCTGGACCTCGCCGCGGGCCAGGGACAGCAGGGCGAAGTTGACCTGCGCGTGCCCGTCGCCGTCCTCGGCGCCGAGCCGGAAGCACTCCATGGCCTCCTCGACCTCGCCCTGCATCAGCAGCACGTTGCCCAGGTTGTTGACCGCGCGGACCTCGCCGGCCTGGACCGCCTTGCGGTACCACTCGGCGGCCTGGGCCAGGTCGCCGCGGCGCTGGGCCAGCACGCCGATGTTCGCCATCGCCGAGCCGACCTCGGCCTCGGCGCCGCGCCGGTACCAGAACTCGGCCTCGGCCGGGTTGTCCCAGTGGTTCATCCGGCCCAGGTTCACCGCGGCCTCCGAGGAACCCAGCGCGACCGCCTGGCTGAGCCAGGCCACCGCCGCGTCGTTCTCGCCGCGCACCGCCAGCAACGTGCCCAGGTTGTTCGCCGCCTCGGCCTCGCCGAGCTCGGCCGCCGCCGCGTACCAGCGCACCGCCTGGTCGAAGTCGTCACGGGCCTGATACACCAGGCCCAGTCCGAACATCGCCGCCCGGCCGCCGCCGGCGGCGGCCGGGGCGAAGACCTTCTCGGCCCCCGCCAGGTCCCCGGCCTCGAACGCCACGAACCCCGCGGCCACCACCGGGTCGGCGTCGAACGCCGCCGACGGTGCCTGCGTCTCCAGCTCCGTCACCGCATCGGCGCCACCGACCTGGAGCCCGTCGGCCTCATCCGCCCCGCCGATCTGCTGCTCTACCTCGGCCACGCTTGCCTCTCCCAATTTCGAGCCCGTTCCGAGCCATGTCCCCACCCGGCGACCCTCGCCGAGGACCCACCAAAGAAAAAATCACACCGGCCGACAACCGGCACGACAACGGGAGTATCCGGCACTACCCCCGCCGCACGCCAGTCACCACACCGGATCATCTTCGGACCGAGGCCCCCGCGAGACCTACGAAACCGGCCCGCGGCCCTTCGGCGGGACCGGTTTCCAGGCCTCTGGCGGACCCGCGGCCACCGGCGAGTCACACCTCGGACACCGGCCGGACCCTTAGGGGAAACCCCGACTTCACACCCGGCGGGAGCCGGTGCCCGCCGAGGCGCGCCGAACCTCTGCGCGCCCCCTCCGAGGCGCCCCGAACCAGCGTCCTGACCTGCGTGATCACCCCGCAAGAGTGCCAACTTGTCGTGTCGCGCGCCGGGGGCCCTTCGGTCGTGGATGATATGCGCATGCGTTCCCCCGTCATGCTCCGAGGCCGCCTGTGCCGCCTGGAGCCCATGCGACCGGACCACATCGAAGGCCTGCTGTTCGCGGCCACCGCCGACCGGTCCACTTACGACTTCACCTACGTGCCGCGCGACCACGACGCAGTCGTGCGGTATGTGACGCTGGCGGCCTCGGACTTCGCCGCCGGGGTCGCCGTCCCGTTCACCACCTTCGCGATCGACCCGCTGACCGGCCAGGAACGCATCGTGGGCACCTCGCGCCTGCGAGAACTCGAGTACTGGCGGGCCGGGGTGTGGCCGCCGCGGCACGGGCACGTCAACCCCGACGGCCGCCCGGACGCCGCCGAGATCGGCTCCACCTGGCTGCACCCGTCGGCCCAGCGCACCGGGATCAACACCGAGGCCAAGCTGATGATGCTCACCTACGCCTTCCAGACCTGGGACGTGCACCGGGTCAGCCTGAAGACCGACGTGCGCAACACCCGCAGCCGGGCCGCGATCAGCGCCCTGGGCGCGCAGTTCGAGGGCATCAAGCGCGCGCACTTCCCGGCCGCCGACGGCGGCGTGCGCGACAGCGCCCTGTTCTCGATCGTCCGCGCCGAGTGGCCGGCGGCCAAGGCCAACCTGGAGGCCCGGCTCCAGCGCTACCTGGACCGCGCCGCCACCGCGGCCCTGGAGCCGGTGCTGGAGACCCCGCCGCCGGCCGTGGTGACCGTGGAGCCGCACCTGGTGGAGCCGCTGCCGGACAGCGGCGCCGAGACCGCCCCGGCGGTGCAGGTAGTACAGGCGCCAGCCTTCCCGGCGGCTTAAGGCTCGACTTAGAGCTCGACACACCAGCGACACCACCGGCGAGCCTCACAGAGGCTGGCACTCAACTCGCAGAGCGCGGTACCCGACTCACAAAGGCCGGTACCCGACTCACAGAGGCTGGTACCCGACCACCGACCACCCATCCGGCCCGGTCACCGAGAACCGCACCTCATGCGGACCGGTGACCGGGCCGGCGACGTCGTAGCCGGCCGCGCTCAGCCGCTCGGCAGTGGCGGCCGCGTCGGCGACCTTCACCATCACCTGCGCCGCGCCCGAGGACTCGGCGCCGGAGGCCAGCGCCAGCCGCGCGCCGCCCAAGTCGAACTGGGCCCAGCGCTCGCCGTCCACGAACGTCGGCTCGATCCCCAGCACCGCGACCAGGAACTGCACGCCGTCGGCCAGCCGCGCCGCCGGGAACACCGAGGCCAAGCCCAAAGCCTTCCCGCCGGCCCGCTCGCCGGCCTTCGCGCCTGCCCGCTCGTCAGCCTGCTCGTCCGCCACCGGACACCCTCCCTTTTCTGACGGTGCGTCAGATTAGCCGCACCGGCCTCATTTCGGTAGCCACGAAATATGCGGCGCCACGTAGATCCAGCCCACGAACGTCACGCTGTCGATCAGCCCGTGCGCCACCACCAGCGGCATCACCCGGCCCCAGCGCCGGTAGGCCCGGCAGAAGATCAGGCCCATGACGAAGTTCCCGACGAACCCGCCGAAACCCTGATAAAGGTGATACGACCCGCGCACCAGCGAGGACATGATCTCCGAGCGGGTCCGGGAGAACCCCAGCTGCTCGAACCGGCGCAGCAGGTAGCCCAGGACCACGACCTCCTCGGTGACCCCGTTGCGGAACGCGTCCAGCACCAGGATCGGCACCCGCCACCACACGTCCGGCAGCGTGGTCGGGATCACGGTCGCGTTGAGGTTCATCGCGTGCGCGACCACGTACAACGCCAGCCCGGCCCCGCCGATCCCGGCCGCGACCACGGCCCCGCGGGCCCAGTCCCGCCAGCGGCCGGCGAAGTCGAACCCGAGCGTGCGCAGCGAGGCGTTCTCCCGCATCAGCAGATACGCCACCAGCGCCACGATCACGACGCTGAACCCCAGATCCAGCACCTGATACGTGAAGTCCAGCCACGGCCGCGGCGACTCCGAGGCGTTCAGCCCGGCCGCCTGCTTGTTCAGCGCCTGCTTCGCGGTCAGCTTGGCGATGATCGACACGAACGAGTACACCGCGGACTGGCCGAACGACAGGGCCAGCACCACCAGCACCTCGAACCGCAGCAGCGTCCGCCACCGCGCCTCCGGCACCGGCCCGCCCCCCATGGGCACCACACCCTCGTCCACCACCGCCACGCCGGCTCCTCACCCTCGTCCACCGCCCGGACACCGTTCGCCGCCCGGCACTGCCGTAACGCATCATCGCAGCCGAAGCGCTCAACGGTCCGGCGGCGGGGTCGGTACGGCCGGTGACATCGGGTGACGTCGGTGGACCCGCCGTCACCGGCGTCCAGCACTGAGCTACCTTCCGGTAACAAAGTGAACGCGGCGCCAGATAAACCCCGGCGCTCCCTTGTCCGCGGGTTCACGGCCGAACTACTGTTCCGCAACAGCGGGACAAAACCCTCGGACACGCCCCTTGACCAGGGGAAGCGACGAAAGGCAGAGGTCGGATGGACCGGCGGCGGAACACGGATGCGGACGCGGGCTCAGCCCGGCGCCCACGTGTGCGCCGAAGCAGCTCGGCCCAGGCGCCACGTGTGTGCCGAAACGACTCAGCCCAGCGGCCACGTATGCGCCGGAGCACCGGACAACATCAGATCCGAATACTCGATCGTCAACCGCTCCAACGCCGACGCCCGATCCAGCCCCTCGGCATCCACCAGCCGATGGAACTCCCCGGACAACCACGTCGCCCCGTTACGACCGGTCCGGCAACGACCCTCGATGATCCCCAAGAACTCGTCCCGGTCATGCCGATCGATCCCCAGCGCGTCCAGACCACGACGCGCCGTCGGCAACAACTCCGACAACACCAGCTCTCGCACCGAAACCGGACCGCTATAGCGATCCCGACGCCACTCCAACTCCGCGGCCAGACCGAAACGCGCCGCGTTGTGCAGATTCCGCGCGGCGTCGGCGAACGCCAGATGACCCCACACCGGATCGGGATCCTCCATCATCGCCTTCACACAGCCATAGAAGAACGCGGCGTTCGCCAACACATCGACCACCGTCGGCCCGGCCGGCAACACCCGGTTCTCCACCCGCAGATGCGGCTTACCCCGAGCCACGTCATACACCGGCCGATTCCACCGATACACAGTGCCGTTGTGCAACCGCAGCTCCGGCAGATGCGGAATCCCCCCCTCGGCCAACACCTTCTCCGGATCCTCATCGGAGCACACCGGCAGCAAAGCCGTGAAATACCGCAGATTCTCCTCGAACAGATCCAGCGGCGAGGAAATCCAACGCTCCCCGAACCACACCCGCGGCCGCACCCCCTGCGCCGCCAACTCCTCCACCCGGAAATCGGTCGCCTGCTCGAACAACGGGATCCGGGTCTCCGCCCACAACTCCCGACCGAACAAGAACGGCGAATTCGCCCCCAACGCCACCTGCACCCCGGCAATCGCCTGCGCCGCGTTCCACGCCCCGGCGAACGTCTCCGGCGACACCTGCAGATGGAACTGCACCGAGGTATTACAGGCCTCCGGCATGATCGAGGCGAACGTGGTGCGCAACCGCTCCACACCATCGATCTGCACCAGGAAATCCTCGCCCCGCACCTGCACGATCTCGTCGTTCAACAAGAAATAGCGATCCTCGTCCGAGAAGTTCTCGACGATCATGTGCGCCTCGTCCAACGTCGGCAGAATCCCGATCATCAGGATCCGGGCACCGGCGGCGCGCGCCTGGCGATCGGCATAGGCCAGCGACGTCCGCAGCTCCTCGGCCAACTCGGAGAACACCGTCCCCACCAGCTTGTGCGGGGCGATGTTCACCTCCAGGTTGAACTGGCCCAGCTCGGTCTGGAAATCACGGCTGGCGATCCGCGAGAGCACGTCCTGGTTCACCATCACCGGCCGGCCGGTCGGACCGACCAGGTCCAGCTCCAGCTCCACCCCCATCAGGGTGCGACCGCGTTCGAACCGGTCCTCGGCGAGCATGCGGCGGAACACCTCGAAGCCCGCGCGCAGCCGTTCCCGGAACCGCGTCCGATCGGCCCCGGTGAACTCGGTCGCGACCACACGCTCGCCCACAGGCGCGCCCCTTTGCCATCTCCGCCCGCGGCACCTACGCGGGACGCCCACCACACCATCCGGCCGACACTCCAACTCAGATTACTGTCGGACATTCACCGACGAAAGGGATCGTGACCCCCCGTGGCAGGCAGGCATCGGTCCTTTGAGGGCCCCGGCAACACCCCCGGCGGCCGGGGCGGCGGCTCCGGCGGATCGTCGTTCCCCACCGGGCTCGTCGCCCTGGGAGCGGCGATCGTGCTCGCGGCCGGCGGCGGATACGTGCTCTACACCAATAAGCACACCTCCGGCACCGGCAGCACGAGCGTCCACACCGCACCGGCCTCCGGCCCGTCCTGCAAGACGCCGACCACGCTGAACGTCGACGCCAATCCCGACGTCTACACCGCGGTCAAGGCCGTCGCCGACGGCATGACCGACCCCTGCCTGCACGTCAACGTCACCAGCGCCGAAGCCTCCGCGGTCGAGGCGTTCCTGACCGGCACCGCCAAGGGTGGGGACGTCACCAGCGCCCCGGACGTGTGGATCCCGGACAGCAGTATGTGGCTCGATCTGGCCCACACCGCTGGCGTGAAGTCGCTGGCCGCCGACCCGACGCCGATCGCCACCAGCCCGCTGGTGATCGGGATGCCCAAACCGGTCGCCGCCGCCAACGGCTGGCCCGCCAAGCCGTTCGGCTGGTCGGACCTGCTCGCCAACTTCAAGAGCACCAAACTCCAGACCGCCGTGCCCGACCCGACCACCTCAGGACCCGGACTCGCCGCGATCACCATGCTGCGCTCGGCCGTGCTCGCCCCGGCCGGCACCGACAAGACCCAGCAGCAACAAGCCCTGCAGAACCTCACCCAGGTCTACCGCCTCATGAGCACCACAGTCTCCAGCTCCATGACCTCGCTGCTCGCCGACCTGCCGACCAAGGGCGCCACCGCCGCCGGCTCCGGCGGCATCGCCGCCTTCCCCGCCACCGAACAGAAGATCGCCGCCTACAACGCCGGCAGCCCGGCCACCCCGCTGGTCGCGCTCTACCCGGCCGACCCCGGCCTGGGCACGATGATGATGGACTACCCCTACACCATCAGCTCCGGCCTCGACGCCACCCACGCCAAGGCCGCGGCCGACTTCCAGACCCTCCTGCACAGCGCCGCCGGCATCAGCACCCTGCAAAAGGCCGGATTCCGCGACCCGAAGGGCGCCGCCGCCGGCCCGCTCACCGCCGCCAACGGCGTCAACCCCGCCGTCCCGGCCCCTGTCTCTTATACACAGC